>JBFHJA010000503.1:0-3482 GCA_041596165.1 Draconibacterium sp.
GGTGTCTTCCATAAATTTATTTAAAAGAACCCGGCTTGAGCTTATTGGGTTATTGAGATTGTAATATGAAATGTGTACTTCTGCCTTATTTGCAGGTACCGAAATGTTTATCCAGTTTGGTTGATTCGGATTATCATCATCACCAACAATTTTGGAATAAACAGGAATATCAAATTGATATGGAAACCCTGACTGAAGCGGATGATAAGTTTTTTCAGGGAAATCAATCCTGAAAAATTGCCTCGGTTTTGGCGTATATTTTTCTTTGCAAGCGAAAAAAAGAAAAACAGCAATTGCAGCAAAAAGTAAGTTTCTTAAAAAGCCCATATCTTTAATAACGAATAAATGCTTGAATTATTAGCTTTTAAAATGGTTCTGAACAGTTTATACTTTGGTGAAATTTCGGTCAATCTCAACTTTAATTTGTTTGATTCGGCGGTCGTTAACCGCTTCAATCGTAAAAGTGAATTGATTGTAAACCGTTTTCTCTTTTTGTGCAGGAATTTCACCTTTCAATTCTAAAATCAATCCGGCAAGTGTATCTGCATCACCCTTTATTTCATTAAAAACTGTGTCGTCGCATTTCGTAATTTTATAAAAGTCGCCTAAAAGTGTTTTTCCGTCAAAAAGAAATGTGTTTGCTGAAATTTTAGAATAATAGTGTTCTTCTTCGTCAAATTCATCCACAATTTCGCCAACAATTTCTTCTAAAACATCTTCAAGAGTAACAATTCCGGAAGTTCCGCCATATTCATCAATTACAACTGCAAGGTGTACTTTGCTTTTTTGAAATTCTTTAAGCAACGAATTGATTTTTTTTGTTTCAGGAACATAAAATGGTGGCCTGATGAGCGTTTGCCATTTAAAAGAATCGCCTTTATGACTGTGCGGTAAAATATCTTTTATATAAAGAATTCCTTTTATATTATCAAAAGAACTGCTGTAAACAGGAATTCTTGAAAAGCCGGAATCTACAATTAACTCCAAAACCGACGAAAATGTGGTTTTTATATCGAGGGAAATTACATCCACTCTGGGTTTCATGATTTCAGAAACATTTTTATTGCCAAATTTCACAATACCTTCCAGAATCTCCTTTTCTTCCGAAAGTTCCTGTTCCGAAGTTAACTGAAGCGCTTTCGATATTTTGTCAATGGAAAAGTTTTTGCCACTTCTTTGCATTCGCCGATTTACAAAAGTTGTAGATATTATAAATAAGCTGATAAACGGACTTAATAACTTTTCCAGCATCATCAATGGAAAGGTCATAATTTGCAATAGTTTTAACCTGTTGCGAGGTGCAAATATTCCAGGTAAAACTTTGTCGAAAAGCAGCAACAATATTGTGATTAAAACAAATTGAAGTATAAATCCAGCTACAGGCAGGTTTTGTATATAAATCAGGTTGTTGAGAATATCTGCCAATAGAACGATAATACCAATATTAATAAAACTGTTGGCTACCAGAACAGTAGCCAAAAACTTTTCAGGATTTTCAAGTTTGTGTAAAATCCAGCTATCTGTTTTATTTGATTTCTTTAACTTTTGTTTTTCTGTTGCACTAATCGAGCAATAAGCGATATCAAAAATGCTTATCAGCGTGGAAAAAATCAAAAGCAACAGAACCACAACAATAGATAGGGCAGTGTACATGCTTATTTGCTGGAAATGGATTTCCCAAATTCCCGGCTGTGATGACAAAAGTAACGTATCTGTTTCCAAATGGTTTTATTAGTTTGAATTAAAATGGCAGGTCTTCATCGTCACCTGATTCATTGTTTTCAGGTTCGTTAGCTTCCGATGAAGATGATGAAGTAGAGTTCCCCTGGTTATTATACTGACTGTTTCCCGATTTATCATCGTTTTTAGATCCCAGCATTTGCATGGTATCTCCGTAGATTTCGGTAATATATCTTTTATTACCGTCTTTGTCATCATAGTTTCGTGTACGTATTCTTCCTTCGATGTACAACTGACGCCCCTTTGTTACATATTTTTCAGCAACTTCAGCAAGTCCCCGCCACAATACAATATTGTGCCATTCTGTTGTTGTAACTTTTTCACCATTTTTAGCTGTGTATGATTCTGAGGTTGCCAAAGGGAAATTTGCTACTGCCACACCCGAGTCAAGATGTCTTATCTCAGGGTCTTTCCCTACATTTCCAACTAAAATAACTTTGTTTACTGACATAATTTTTTCTTTATAGGTTAACTTTTAAAATATTTCAATAATTGGAATTACAGAAATTGCCGGCATTTCAGTTCTCCAGCATATTTATAGTTTTTAAATAATTCTCCAATAATTTTGGCACAGCAAATTTATAAATATCTTTTTTATTTACCCTGATAAAATTCGAATCGTTTAAATTGTATTCTTCTACTTCAAAATGAATAAACCGGGCATAAATGGTTTGATGAGTTAATATATGTTTATACGAAACTGAAATCGATTTAAGGTTAGCTTTTTGGTTTGTGACAAAAGGGATGTTTAGGTTAATTGTTTCTGTGTCAGATAATTCTGTTTTAGATTCAAACAAAGGAAACTGGTGCAAATTTTTCCAGATATCTTTTTCTGTTCTTTTCTCAAGAATAATAGAATCGTTACATTCGAAAATGTAATAGTAAAAGTATCGTGTACTTTGTTTTATCTTTTTCTCTTTAACCGGTATTTGGTTGGTTAATTTGAAATTTGCAGCGTAACATTTGTTTTCCAACGGACATGAATAACAATCCGGCGATTTTGGTACACATTGTAAGGCCCCAAATTCCATAAATGCCTGGTTATGAAACCCGGGATTCTTTATCGGAATCAAATCGTTTGCAATTTTCTGGATTTCTGTTTTTCCTTTTTGAGAATCGATGGGAGTTGATATTCCATAAAATCTTGAAATTACCCTGTAAATATTACCGTCAACTGCTGCGTGGGGTAAATTACAGGCTATTGACGCAATTGCTGCGGCAGTGTAATCTCCAACTCCTTTAAGTGATCGAATTGTTTTAAAATCACGGGGAAATACACCATTATATTCATTGACAATAAAATTTGCCGTAAAATGAAGGTTTCGGGCACGTGTATAATAACCTAAACCCTGCCATAATTTCAGGATATTGTCTTCAGAACTATTTGCCAGATCAAAAACACTCGGAAATTTTTCAATAAAATTGTTGTAGTAATTTATTCCTTGTGCAACCCTTGTTTGTTGAAGTATAATTTCAGAAATCCATATTTTGTATGGATCGGTAGTTTTACGCCAAGGTAAATCACGTTTGTTGGAATTAAACCAATTGTAAATCTCCTGTGTGAAACTATCCATTTGACATTTGTATTTTAATTTCTTTCGAAAAACAAAAATAAATTAAATGAAAAGCTTTTCTGTTTTTAAATAATTTTTATTTTTGCACACTCAATTTAATCGTTTAATACATTGAAAATTAAATATTTTAACAAATGACAAAGGCAGATATTGTAAATGAAGTTGCAA
>JBFHJA010000504.1:0-3479 GCA_041596165.1 Draconibacterium sp.
ACAAGTTAAAATGCCATTTTTTATGGGAGGCTGGTTGATGGGATAAATATATGTAGCCGCAATTTTTCTCACCGTTTGCTACTTGGGAGTTTCAAATTCAAGTATGTCATTTTTCCTGCCCGAAAATCCTTGTTCTGTTTCGCTTAATTTGTTCATTACCTCGCGGTACATTTTTTCAAAGTTTTTTGGAACGCTGGCATAGTAAACAAATGACTTTTCGAAAATCGAATCAGCAACTTCGTATTTCGCTAAAACGGAATAATAGAAATTTGCCGAAGAACTTTTCTTTACAATTGTATCATTTCGCATATGGTTGTAGGTCGCTTCGGCTAAATGGATATCATAAAGCATTTTTACCATTTGCTTTTCGCTGATGAGATGATCCGGTTTTTTTATTACCGAATTATCGCATGAAACAAATACTGAAAACAGGACGAGTATGATTGCTATTTTTTTCATAATCATTATAAGTTGGCCAAATTACTTATTGTTGGGCGGCCAATCAAAAAATCATTGTTAAAAAATTCTATATTGAACTATATAAAATATCAATTAAAAATATTTTTGAAAACTTCTTCAACCCGTGCTGATTTTACGATTTCGATTTTAAACTTTTTAATATCGAAGCTTTTGTTGTGCGAGGGTATATAAATTCTTTTGAAACCTAATTTTTCAGCTTCTGAAATGCGTTGTTCAACCCGGTTCACAGCCCTTATTTCGCCAGTTAACCCAACTTCGCCTGCAAAACAATATTTATGGTTAATTGCCACGTCAATGTTTGAAGAAAGTATTGAACTTATTACAGCTAAATCTGTAGCTGGATCATTTATTTTCAATCCACCGGCTATATTCAGGAAAACATCTTTTTGAATGAGTTTGAATCCGGCGCGTTTTTCAAGAACAGCTAACAACATATTCAGCCTGCGCAAATCAAATCCTGTTGATGAACGTTGAGGTGTTCCGTATGCTGCTGTGCTTACAAGTGCCTGTATTTCGATCAGAAAAGGCCGGATTCCTTCAATTGTAGAGGCAATTGCAGTTCCGCTTACATGGTCGCTGACTTTCGAAATGAGCTGTTCTGATGGATTGAGGATTTCGTGTAATCCATCGCTTTCCATTTCAAAAATTCCAAGTTCATTTGTCGATCCAAATCTGTTTTTGTTCGAACGCAAAATACGGTACATATAATTTGTGTCGCCTTCAAACTGTAAAACCACATCAACCATGTGTTCCAGGATTTTAGGGCCTGCGAGACTGCCTTCTTTTGTTATGTGCCCAATTAAAATTACTGCAACTCCCGCTTTTTTAGCATATTTCAAAATTGCTGAAGTACATTCCCGCACTTGTGAAACCGAGCCTGGAGATGATTCTATTGCTTCTGTGGAAATAGTTTGGATTGAATCGATAATCAGTAAATCGGGTTGTATTTGTTCGGTGTGTGCAATTAACAATTCAAGTGAAGTTTCGCTTAAAAACAGGCAGTTGTTGTTATTTGTTTTTAAACGCTCGGCGCGAAGTTTAATTTGCTGGAGACTTTCTTCGCCAGAAGTGTATAAAATTTTTCGATCTTTCAGAATGAGAGCCAGTTGCAGTGCCAGTGTAGATTTGCCAATTCCCGGGTCGCCACCTAAAAGTATGATTGAACCTGGAACAATTCCTCCTCCCAGAACACGGTTGAACTCTTCTATGGGTACTGAAATTCTTTTGTTTTGAAGAGTTTCTATATTATCGAGCGTTAATGGCTGGTTTCCTGAAATTTGAACAGATAATTTGTCAGAACTTTGTTTTTTGCTTACTATTTCTTCAACATAACTGTTCCATTCATTGCACGATGGGCATTTCCCAATCCATTTTGGCGATTGTGCGCCGCAATTCTGACAGGTATAAATGCTTTTGATTTGTGCCATTAATCAAGTGTTTTTATCTTATCAATTATATCGCTTGTCGAGATTCCTGGAACCAGTTCAAGTGTTTCAACTCTTCCTCCATTTGCCAAAACAGTTTCGGAGCCTGCAATTTCATGAATTTTATATTGGTTGCCTTTGACCAAAACATCAGGAACAATTTGAGCTACCAAATTTGCCGGAGTTTCTTCTGAAAAAATTACAACTGCATCAACAAAACAGAATGCCGCAAGTACAATCGCGCGCGACTCAGTGTTTAAAATCGGGCGGTTCCGACCTTTTAAAATCTCCACAGATTGGTCTGAATTCAATCCCACAATCAATCGGGTACCCATTTCAGCCGATTTAACCAAAGAGTCAACATGTCCATGGTGAACAATGTCGAAACAGCCATTTGTAAAAACAATTTTTTCGTTATTGCTTTTCCATTCTTTTAGGGTGTTTTCAAATGATTTGAAATCGGGAAATATTTTCGAATCGATGTTAATCTTCATCCTTTTTATTCAGGTAAAAATGAGGGCATAAAAGTAGAAATTCCTTGCTACTAAAAAAACAGAAACTTTGGATAATATCAACTCATATCCAATAAGGCAAACTTCTCATTTGCTATAAACCCTTTTTCGGTTTTTAAAACTGTGGCACATTCGGTATAAAAATCGTGTTCGGAAAATAAAATATACCCTTTTTTTACTGCTTCATCCAGGAATAGTTCTTTTTCTTCCATTGCAATAACGGGGTATAAATCGTATGCAGCCAGCCACAAGAGCGGAATATTCGCAAAAGTTGGAATAAGATCGGCCATATAAACTATGGTTTTTTCGCCAAGCTGAATAAAAGGAATCATTTGTCCCGGTGTATGGCCATCAAAAAATCTGACTGTAATATTTGGAAAAATTTCGTTTTCCTTTTCCACAAGATTTAGTTTTCCTGTGTTTGAAAGAAAATCTAAAACTCCTCTGTGATAAGCTGCCTTTTCGCGTGCATTGGAAATTTTTGAATGTTCCCACTGTGATTTGCTGCACCAGTAATTTGCATTTGGAAAAACAGGAAACAACTTGCCGTTGCTGTTTTTAACGGCACCTGTGCAATGATCCCAATGCAAATGGGTAAAAAATATGTCAGTAATTTCGTCAACCGAATAGCCGTTGTTTTGCAGAGATTTTTCAATGCAGTTTACATTCTCCACCCCGTTGTTTTGCAGGTGTTTTTCGGGATAATGATTTCCAATTCCGGCTTCGATTAATATTTTTTGTTTGCCGGTGTCAATTAAAAGGCATCTTAACGTCAGTTTTGTGAAGTTGTTTTTATCAGCTGGATATACTTTTGCCCATAGTTTTTTGGGAATTACACTAAAAAGTGCGCCACCGTCACAATGGAAATTTCCGGCAGAAATGGGAATGAGTTTCATGTAAAATGAGTTTTAAGGATCAAAATTAGAAGAAATTAATTACTGTTCAAATTCCATTTTTTCTGAAACCCCGAATCATGTGAATAGTCCATCACAAATTTTACAACCCCACTGTATTCTTTTACACCCTCTTTTATTTTGTTGGTTTTCAGGTAGAAATCGTTCAC
>JBFHJA010000505.1:0-3476 GCA_041596165.1 Draconibacterium sp.
AACGAGCCCTGTTTGCAGCCCTGTAATTTGCATAAACGGAACTGCCGGAACGAAGCAGTTGGTTAATAATAATTTTAGATTCATTAGAATACGGAATTCCCTGACAAAGTTTTATTAAGTCGAGAACAAATTTTCTTAACCGTAACTTTAACTCTTCTCTAAATTGAATTTTATCCATTGTTACATTTAATTTCAGTCCTTCAGTCCTTCATTCCATCATTCCATCATTCCATCATTCCTTATCTTATCCTCTTCATATTTTGCTGCGAAAAAAACGATTCGTCGATTTTAACACTGAATTTCATGTTTTTGAAGATTATTATTGTTTTGTTACCTGGTTCATCTGCTGGAATCATCTCCATGCGGGTTGGAATTTTCCGATCGTCCATTTGTTTTACTTCCGATAGGTTTTCAGTATTCACAAGAAATCCATCTTCGTCGTAATATTCCGATTTTAGCCAATAATATTCCTCCTTGGAGATCCATATAATAACTTTTCCCCAAACCACAGGGGCGTCGTCAAGTGGTATTAATTCTGCTTTGTAACAATTGTAACCGTCAATAATTTCTTCACCCAAAAGTTTGTGTGTGTAATCATGCACAATCGATGATTCGCGCACTAAATCGTCATTTGTAAAATCTGAACCCATCCAGCTTTGCATCATCATCGATGGTGGAATTTTTATCATGCGTTCAATATTTGGAACCCAGTTCCACATTTCCTTTTCACGTTTCAAAAAAACCTGTCCTTTTTCTTTGGCAGGAGCAGTAATATAAATTAATGAATATTCGTTGCCCAGCGACCAGTTTTTCATTGTTACTTCCCGCGACCATGTTGGGCGTTCGATAATCATTGTCATTTCACCTTCGCTTGAAGTTCCCCTGAATTTTTCATCACTCAGTCGAATAATTTCTTTTATGTCTTGCGCATTCAAAGTGGAAGCAATTATTGTTAAGAGTACTATGAGTATATGTGTTTTCATTTTTTTCTTATTATACGGTTATAATTTTGAAACATGCATTAATTATTTTTTCTTCCATATTTATTTCGGGATACATTTCGGGGGCAGTAATTACAAAAAGAAAAGCCCCTTCCAAAAGAGCACTGATAACCATCATGTCACCCTCAGGATCAATGCTTCCCTTAGAAACAATAAATTGCTTAAGCTTGCCGAGAAAAGGATTTGCTTTTTCCAGATATTCTTTTTGAAACGATTCAGCTACTTTGGGCTGCAACATCAGGGAATAATAGAGTTTCCAGTAACGAATGTTTTGTCGCATTAACTGAAAACTTTGCCTGATGAAATAAATAAACTCTTCATCGGTTAATATGCCATCTTTGTTAATATCGAAATTGGAATAAATAGTATCAAAACTTTCCTGTATTATATCATCAAATATCTCCTTTTTGCTTTCAAAATAGTTGTATGTCAGGCCTTTGGATATACCTGCTTTTTTGGCAATCTGATTGATTGAGGTTGCATGGAAACCATTTTCTGCAAACAGCTCAAGTGCAGTATTCATAATCAATTTCTTTTTTTGCTTTCTGATATCATCGAATTGTTTTGCACTGCGTGGTGACATGATAATGAGTATTTTAGTTATTATGACTGAACGGTTGGTCAAAGTTAAAACAGAAGAATATAAAATGCAAAAAATTGGGTTTTAAATTAATTTGCTTAACTGACCAATCGGCTAATCGTAGATATTTGTTTGTTTTTACAGACTAAAAAAACTTAAGCCCGTTTTCCAAATATTGCTTTAACTCCTTTGTTGACGTTTGATTTAATTATTAGAGTTAAATTTTTTCCTGAAATTTAAATACTGTAAAACCAGTAAGTAATGTTGGCACTGTAACTTTAAGGTGATTTTGAATAGAACACAGTTGTAAAACACAGAAAATTAAACTAAAGAATTCCTGAGACAATAAATACAAGTCAGGAAGAAAAATAGTTTTGAACGGAATACGTTATTAAAATGGAATTTTGAAACATGAGAATTTAATGATTTGCAGTTTTGTTAAAATACATTCAAATTTTAGCAAATATTATTTTTTCCTTTATCGTGATAAAACTAACTTTAGCGCCCAAATTAATAATGGCAATAAATTTTTTTTCTTGTCCAACAACTTTTAACAAAAAACATCAAATCTTATTAATATGAATACAAACCGACGAAATTTTATTAAAAATACAGCAGTTGCAGCAGCTGCAGTCAGCGTAGCACCGACATTATTAAATGCCTGTGCATCTCCATCAGAAAAAGTTACTGTGGCATTAATCGGTTGCCGATCAATGGGGTGGAGCGATTTGGATGCTTTCCTGAAACAGGAAAATGTGGAATGTGTGGCTTTGTGCGATGTTGATTCAAAAATACTTGAAGAGAGGGCAGCCGAAGTGGAGAAACGTACAGGAAAACGGCCGCAAACTTTTGGTGATTTCAGAAGAATTCTGGAAAATAAAGATATTGATGCTGTAATAATTGGAACACCCGACCATTGGCATGCCATTATGATGATGATGGCGTTGGATGCCGGGAAACACGTTTATGTTGAAAAGCCTATGGCACATAGCATCGAAGAGTGTAATGTAATGGTTGCTAAGGCGGCACAATATCCGAATTTGAAAGTTCAGGTGAACATGTGGCAGCGTAGCTCCAAGCACTGGTTTGAAGCTTCAGATATCGTAAAATCAGGCGAACTTGGGGATGTCCATTTAGTAAAAGCCTGGATTTATAAAGGTTATAATACACCATTTCCAGCAATGCCAGATGCTGTTGCTCCTGATTATGTAGATTATGACATGTGGCTCGGTCCGGCACCAAAACGCGCTTATAACGCCAACCGTTTTCATTATAACTTCCGCTGGTGGTGGGATTATGCAGGTGGCGCAATGACCGACTGGGGCGTGCATTTATTGGATTTTGCATTATTTGGAATGGACGCTGGTATGCCACAATCTATTTCTCCCGGTGGTGGGATATATTTTTATGAATCCGGTGCAATGGAAACTCCGGATACCCAACAGGCACTTTACAACTATCCAAATCATTCAATGGTTTGGGAATGTGGCTTAAACCCTGGGATTGGTCCTTACGGGCGCGGACATGGTGTTGCTTTTGTAGGAAATAAAGGTACTTTGGTTGTTGATCGCAGCGGTTGGGAAACAATGTCTGGGCGGAACAATGATGAAAAGAAACCTTATTTTGAAGGTAAAAAACAAAAAGATTATGGCGATGGTATGAACGAACATGTTCAGAATTTCCTGAAATGTATCCGAGAGGGTGGAAATTTAAATGCAAGCGTTGAAGTAGGCGCGAAAACTGCCATCGTTTCGGAAATGGGAAATATTGCCTACCGCGTTGGTCAAAGGATTCATTGGGACGATACAACAAAAAGTTTCAAGGAAGAAGAAGCCAATAAATTAATGAAACTGAATTACAGTGAAAACTGGAAATTACCTAAAGTGTAGTGCTGT
>JBFHJA010000506.1:0-3468 GCA_041596165.1 Draconibacterium sp.
CGCAACCCAACATTACATGGGTGTGTATGTAGATGAGTTGTATAGTTTGCTAAGTGAAGAAATTCTGGCAGGAATGTGCTTTGAATGCCAGGACGAAAGCTCAAATAAGGTTGAAAAACACCAACAAAAAGCAAAACAAGCAGCACTTGAATTCATTGAGTTTCTGCCGGAAATTCGTCGTCAATTGGTTACCGATGTTGAAGCGACTTATTTAAATGATCCTGCAGCAAGAAATCTTGGAGAGGTTATTTTTTGTTATCCTGCAATACGCGCAATTTCCAACTACAGAGTTGCAAATAAACTTTTACAACTTGACGTCCCCTTAATTCCAAGATTTATTTCGGAAATGGCGCACGGAGAAACTGGAATCGATATTCATCCAAAAGCTGAAATTGGAGAGCAATTTACGATCGATCACGGAACAGGAGTAGTAATAGGATCTACATCGATATTGGGGAAGAATGTAAAAATATATCAGGGAGTTACTTTGGGAGCAAAAAGTTTTCCACTTGACGAGAACGGAAATCCAATAAAAGGAATTCCTCGTCATCCAATAGTTGAAGATGATGTTGTAATTTATGCTGGGGCTACAATATTGGGAAGGGTAACAATTGGAAAAGGATCAATAATTGGAGGAAATGTATGGGTTACCGATGATTTGCCACCATATTCACGAGTTGTTCAATCGAAGGCAAAAGAAACAACCTTTACATACGGGGCAGGTATTTAATTAATTTAAAAGTTAGAAATATTGAAAAATTTTCGTTTAGCTGCTAAAACATCTTTTGGTCTTGAAGAAGTATTGGCAAATGAAATCAAGGCTTTAGGCGGACAAAATATTACATTGGGAAACCGTGCGGTTTTTTATGAGGGTGATTTAAAGATTATTTATAAATCCAATTATTTTCTAAGAACTGCATTGAGAGTTTTAAAGGAAATTGAATTTTTCCATTTTAAGAATGTTGAACAATTCTATTTAAAATGTAAAAATATCGATTGGCAACAACATTTTAAGGTCGATCAAAGTTTTGTAATTCACAGCACAGTTGGAAATTCGAAAGATTTCACCAATTCAATGTTCGCTTCATTAAAAGCAAAAGATGCAATTGCTGATTACTTTCGGAACAAATTGGGCAAACGTCCTAATGTTGATACAGAGAATCCTGAAATAGTTATTGATTTGCATATCCATGGTGATACATGTGTAGTTTCACTTGATAGTTCCGGGGAATCACTACACAAGCGCGGTTACAGAATGAATCAGGGAGAAGCGCCATTAAATGAGGTTTTAGCCTCAGGGTTAATACAACTTACTGGCTGGTCAGGAAACTGTGATTTTTTGGATCCAATGTGTGGATCAGGAACTTTGCCAATTGAAGCAGCAATGATAGCTTACAACATTCCGGCTGGCAAGTTCAGGAAAAATTATGCTTTTGAAAACTGGAACGATTATGACCAATTACTTTTTGACGAAATAAAAAAATCAATTGTTAAAAAGGAATTCAAACACAATATTTTTGCTTCGGATATTTCGGGAAGTAATTTATTAAATGCTCAAACCAATGCCCGTAGAGCCCTTGTGTTTAATAAGGTCAAATTTCTTACATCTGATTTTAGAGATTTGAAATTCGATTTTGAAAATGGCATGATTATAATAAATCCCCCTTATGGTGAACGATTAAGAGAAAAAGGGTTAAATGATTTATATGCAATGATGGGAGAAAGATTAAAACATAATTATCCGGGAAGTACAGCCTGGATTTTATCATCTTCTATTGAAAGCTTTAAATATGTTGGATTAAAACCTGAGGTTAAATTAGATTTATACAATGGTGCATTAAAATGCAAATTCAATAAGTATAATATGTTTATCGGAAAACGAAACGAAAGGACATAAAAAAGGGATTAAAACAGTAAATGCTTTAATCCCCAAGAACAATTTATCTTATTCTTAATTGGGTCTGTATAATGTGTTCTAACTAATCATAAAACTTTTTGATGAACAATAAAATTAATTATCGATCTTCTGTTCATCATTATTTCACATTCAATTTTACACAATTTATTAATATTATGTAAAATGATTATAAAATTGATAATAATGTTTTATTTAATTGCCACGCAGCTGCCAAATACAACAAGCGTATTTATCAATATATAATAAAACACTAATTTTAACCTAAAAAACTGATTTTGCCTCTTTTACGGAAGCACAGATAAAAAAATTAAACTGAACAAAACTAAAGTTCAGTATCATCAAGGATTTCACGTGGTCTTGAACTTGGTTTTGGAACAACACCGCCTCCACGAATCTGTTGCATTTCGTCAACGTTTAATAAATCAACACTGTCAACACTAAATTCTCTTGTTTCGAAAATTCCGTATAAATTTTTCATGATTAATAAAATAAATTGTAAAACATAATAAACACACATTCTGTATATATATCCTCAAATGGTAAAAAAGGTAACCCCTTTTTAAAATAAAAATGAATTTATTTCTAAATTGCCTTTCGAAATACAATCATAAATGAACCTTACTATTAAGTTTACAAATCTCTTTTTCTATCTGTTAATCTCTCTTTCCAGTCTAAGTCAAAATAATATTTCAGATAGCATTCAAGCCGTAAACTTAAACAGGAAGGCAATTCAACTATTCCAAAATGGATCATTTACGCAAGCACTTGATTCTTATAATTCTTCGCTGAAGATCAGGAAAAAATTATGGGGAAATAATCATGAAAAACTTGCTGGGGCATATTCAGGGATAGGGGCAGTTTATGGTCGTTTGGGGCAATTAGATCTTGCTCTTCAAAATTATAATTTGGCAGAACGAAACTACCTGCTTGCTGAAAAATATCCAGCGAAACAAATGGTCTCACTTTATAACAACATCGGTATTATTTATCGATACAAATTAGACTTCATCAATGCACTTCAATATTTTGAAAAAGCAATATCAATTTCCTTAACCGAATTAAAGTCCCCCGCCGAAGATATTGCCAGCATAAATTACAATATTTCCGAAATATATTATATCACTAACAACTATAAAAAAGCAATTGATTTGATTAATAAAAACATACTATTCGCTTATACTGAAGACCAAATACTTTATTATGAATTACTTGCATTTATACATCAAATGCAGGGCGATAATAAAAATGCCAAATACAATTATCAAAAAGCCATTGATTTAACAGACGCTATAAATCTAGAAAATAGCATTGAAGTTGCTATTGCATATAACAACTATTCAAATTTTTTAATTTCTATTGATCAGTTTTCAGATGCGGAAGAAGCACTCAAAAAATCGCTTCATAGCATTCAACAAATCGAACTCAAAAATGGGAAGGTTTTATCAGAATATTATAAAACAAAAGGGCTATTATTTAACAACATACCCGTTTCATCACAAAATATGGAAAGCTTTAGAAAACAAAGAAAACAAAACTTGATAGAAGCAATA
>JBFHJA010000507.1:0-3466 GCA_041596165.1 Draconibacterium sp.
ATTTACGCGATTAATTATAGTCAGGCTTCCGGAATTTTTCAAAAAATAGTAATTTCACCCACTTTACTGTGATTTACAAACCACTGTAATCAATTTTAAAGATAAAACCAGGTATGAAGTTGAAGGAAAAATCAAAAGATGAGCTTTTGTTTGAGTTGAACGAATTGCAAAAAAAATACAACTCTATTGTAGAATTGTATGAAAAGAAAATTGAGAAAAGCCTTCAAACAGAAAGAAATCTATGTGAAAACGAAGCAAATATTAAGGCAATCATCGAAAATTCGGTGGATAGCATCTTAGCAATTGACACAAATTACTGTATTCATTATATCAATCAGATTTTTATTGACACATACTCTCAAATGTTTGGCGTTAATTTAGCTAAAGGCGCAAATTTATTGGAATATTTACCCATTCATCAACGTTCAGTTTGGAAAGAAAGATTTGAGAGGACTTTTAACAACGAACATGTTGTTTTTACCGATATAATTGAAATTGAAAATAGCTCCATTTATATTGAAGTTACTTTGAATCCTGTAATTATTGACGGCAAAGTTACCGGAGCTTCATTTTTTGGAAAAGATATTACCGAACGAAAATATACCCAGGAAGCTTTGGTTGAAAGTGAAGCACGTTTTAAGGCTTTACATAATGCATCTTTTGGTGGAATTGGAATTCACGATAAAGGTAAAATTATTGATTGCAATAAGGGGCTTGAGATGATGACAGGATATTCGTTTGAGGAATTAATAGGAATGGATGGTTTATTACTGATAGCTGAAGATTCAAGGGAATTTGTGAAAAGTCAGATTTTGTGTGGACAGGAAAAACCATACGAAGCGGTTGGAAAGCGTAAAAATGGTGATGAATTTCCTGTTCGACTTGAATCACGGAATGTTCCGTTCAAAGGTAAAATGGTAAGAACAACCGAGTTTCGGGATATTACGGAACAAAGGGATGCCGAAGTCCATTTACGGAAAAGGGATGAAATTTTCAGGCACTTTATGGAAAATAGCCCGATATATGTTTCCTTTAAAGATAAAGAGATTCGTACGATTAATCTGAGTAAAAACTATGAACAAATGTTTGGATTGCCTATGCGTGAAATTTTAGGTAAAACAATGTATGATTTATATCCGTCGGAGATCGCAAAAAAAATGATAGCCGAAGATAAGAAAATTATAAATGAACGAATTCATATCGTTGCTGAAGAAGAGTTGAATGGCCGGATTTATACTACTATAAAATTCCCAATTATTATTGATGACAAAACGGAGTTTTTAGCCGGTTATTCAATCGATATTACCGAACGGAAAAAGGCTGAAGATACTTTGCGTAGTTCTGAAGAAAGATTAAAGATATTATTCAATTATGCTCCTGAAGCATATTATTTACTTGATTTGAATGGGAGTTTTGTAGATGGCAATATTGCTGCTGAAAAATTAATCGGATATGATAAAAATGAAATAATTGGAAGGAGCTTCTTTGACTTGAATATGTTGCCACCCAAGTACTTAGTTGATGCTACTGAATTACTTCAAAAGGGAATTGCTGGCGAACCAACTGGCCCGGATGAATTAGAACTGATTCGGAAAGATGGAAAAGTAGTTACAGTTGAGGTGACAACTCATCCGGTTAAGATTGAAGGTCAAACCATGATTCTTGGTATCGTTCGGGATATAAGCGAGCGAAAACGCGCTGAAATTGCAATGCAGCATGCTTCCGAAAACTGGAGCCGTACTTTTCAGTCAATGCACAGTGGTATCGCCTTGCTTGATTCCGATCAAAAAATTATTCAAACAAACCAGGCTTTTCAAAAATTTGTTAATAAAAACGAAGCTGCGCTAATCGGTAAATATTGTTTCTCTTTAATTCTAAGTGAAGGATTCTCCCCTGAAAATAATCCTTTTGAAAGAATGAAGATTAGTAAAATCTGCGAAACCACAGAAATACAAATAAATGGTAGAACTCATGAAATTCTTGTTGATCCGATTTTAGATAATGAGAATTTAATAACAGGTGCCGTGTTAATAATGAATGATGTAACACAAAAGAAACGGGATGAAAATATCCAGCAGATTTTGCATAACATCGCTGGTGGTCAAATCGTTGTAAAATCAATAAGCGAATTGCTTTCCATTGTTCGTAAGGAGCTAAGCAAGATACTTGATGTTACTAACTTTTTCGTGGCTCTTTATCAACCGGAAACAGATACACTAAAAAAGGTAATTTTTGAAGATGAAAAAGATGATTTTATTGAATGGGATGCAAGTAAATCATTATCAGGACAAGTATTAAAACTTAATAAACCATTGTTACTGAACAGCGAAGAAGAGACACGTTTTGCTGCCGAAAATAACATTGAACTGCTTGGGTCTCCTGCTGCATGTTGGCTGGGAGTGCCTTTGTTGAGCGATGAAAGGGCAATTGGAGTTATGGTTGTTCAAAGTTATACCGATGAAAATGCTTATGATACGGCAACTGTAAGGCTCCTTATTTTGATAGCACATGAGTTGTCGATTATTATCGAGAGAAATAAAATGATTGCAGATTTGGTTACTGCCAAAGACCGGGCTGAAGAAAGCGATCGCCTGAAATCGGCATTCCTGGCCAATATGAGCCATGAAATTCGTACGCCAATGAACGGTATTCTTGGCTTTGCAGAACTTCTGAAAGAACCTAAACTGACGGGTGAAGAGCAGCAAATGTTTATCGAAATAATTGAGAAAAGTGGTGAACGGATGTTGGGTATCATCAACGATTTGATTAATATCTCAAAAATAGAATCGGGTCAGATGGAAGTTCGTTTTTCGGAAACAAATATTAACGAACAACTTGATTTTTTATACAATTTCTTTAAGCTCGAAGCAAAACAAAAAAAACTGAAACTAATTGTAAACCATCCACATTCCAATGAAGAAAACAATATCATCACCGACAAGGAAAAGCTGTATGCCATACTTACCAATTTAATCAAAAACTCACTTAAATTCACAAAAAAAGGTTCCATCGAATTTGGTTACGATGTGGCTGATAATAAACTTGTTTTCCATGTTAAAGATACTGGAATTGGGATTCCTGAAAATAAGCAAAATAACATTTTTGAACGATTTGTTCAGGCCTATTCCGGAATGGCTAATGTGTATGAAGGGGCGGGTTTGGGACTTGCCATCACAAAAGCATACGTTGAAATGCTGGGCGGAGAAATCTGGATGGAATCAAAACCGGGAGAAGGAACTTGTTTCTATTTTAACTTGCCATTGAAATTAAAGTCGGAGGTCTTTTCTGAAAAAACCAGGGAAAAAGCAGTTGTTTTTGAAAAAACAGAAACAGAAACAACTGTGTTAATTGCCGAAGATGACGAAGTTTCGTTAATGTATTTAAATCATATCCTGAAAGCCTTCAATATGAAAATACTTGTGGCTAAATCAGGAGGAGAAGCAGTAGAAATGTGTAGAAAGTTTCA
>JBFHJA010000508.1:0-3457 GCA_041596165.1 Draconibacterium sp.
AATATTTCCGATATCAAAATCTGCCTCTACATGCAATGATTTCCAAAATTGCTCAATACGTTTATATGATTCTAATTCCTTTTTTGCTGAAACGATGTCAAATGGAGTCTCAGCAACCATCTCACCCAAATCCACCCTTTTGTTTTCTCCAAAAACAATCACACCAGTTTCAATTATACTTATTATAAAATTTAGATCCTTAATTCTATTACTAAGTAAACCGGTCAGTTTGTAATCCAGTTTGGCTCCTCTCCCGTTCTTTATAAAAACCAACGTCGTACTTTCGCCAAAATGGATGGTTATATCATCTTTTGTTTGTGTTTCGGACATATACTTATCGTATCTATCCCCATTAACAATAATTGGAGGAAATCCATCTTTGGAAACTACTGACATGACAGAACACAATTCAACAGGGTGAAGAATAGGACTATTTGCAATTTTTGCATACCAATAGACTTCATTGTTTAAGAATGTCTGGATAGGGGATGGAAGCTTCTTTTTAGGCGAAAAAATAGTCAGACTTGATGTGATTTCTACAATGTCATTACTTGATGACAATGTCCTCAATTTAATTGGAGTTATACTACTAAAGCTATGTTGTTTTTTACTGTCCTGATAAAAATTATAAAAAATAGTTTGAATTGAATATTTATCCCCGGGAAGTCTTTTAAGTTTTATGACCCGCGAATTCTGACTTTTATGTCCCTCTATGTAATTACCTATTTTTAAGGGCGTTAATGCGTCATAAAAGACCATTCTTTTGCCTGGATTATTTTTATCTATTAACACGACAAAATAAATAGTCCCCCCATCGTTTTTATAATTAATCAGGTCAGCCATATCAACAGAGAAAGAGCATTCTTCTCTATTGATATTATCGGCCATTTCTCCTTTAACCTGAACGGTGACTTTACCGATAATGTCCTTTTTATCAGTCCTATTGCTTTTATAGATTAAAACTTCACCATCCCATGAAGGAGTTTTATCATTCTCTTTTATAAATTGGCTCAGGGTATCTGTCATCGACAAACAGTCTTTGACCGCTATCGTCGCCAAATCTTCTATTTGCTTATTATTGTATCTTTTTCTCATTATTAATTAGTAGTATGATGGGATATTGAGTATAAAAATAGGATGATTTTCTATTTTATAATAACGGTCATTAAAGTGTCTAATCCCGTAGGACATGTTTTTCAATTCTGAATCACCATCATATTATTAGTACCGTAATATTACGTTTAAAAGTAGTTTCTCCCTCTAATTTTTCGGCAAAAATACAGGTAAATCACTGACAAGCTGCAAGGTCATGCCCTCCGGGTTTTACAAACAATCTCCACACTTGCAGGTAGTATTCTTTGCAAAAACCTTGCGCGAAGTCATTGATTACCTGTGATGGTGAATGCAAAAAATTAGTGTTGAACCATTAAAATTTTTGCATTATGAAAGTTAATTATTTCTCCATTCCGGAAATTACAGTGTCGTATAAAGACAATGTAAAAGCTTCAGAACGTTTTGTTGTTAAATGTTCGGAAGATGCCTCGCAGATATTTGCCGAAGCCCATAAAGACAGTATGGAACACCACGAGGAAGTGAATGTTTTGTTCCTGAACCGTGCCAACCGGGTACTTGGAATAAGCTGTATCAGCAAAGGCGGGCTCGATGGTACTGTAGTTGATATACGGATTATCCTGCAAACAGCTTTAAAAGCGAACTGCTCATCGGTAATGCTTTCTCACAATCACCCAAGTGGCAGCCAGAAACCCAGCCAGGCAGATATTGCAATTACTCAAAAACTGAAAGAAGGCTGCAAAGCCGTTGGTCTGTTACTCTTAGACCACCTGATTATAACCGGTGAAGGTTACATGAGCTTCGCTGATGAAGGGCTGTTGTAGCCCTTTTTTTGGTCAAACACACAACGGTTTTTTGCCTGCTTTTAAGATCAGTTCTTTGTTAGCAGCTGGGTTTTCATTTCTCTTTTATGTTAATCCATTTATTTTTTACGTAAATAATACTCATTGAGAGAAAGAATATAATACAGAGCCACGCAAAATAATCTCCTAAAACTGAATAAACCGTTTTTTGTCCTTTTACAGGTACATCTGAATATAAAATTACTTCATCGGTCTTAAAAAAGTCATTGGACGATAAAAGTTGTCCTTTATAATTAAAGGAAGCAGAAAATCCTTTGAATGTTGACCTAACCAAGTTAAAACCATTTTCAATTCCCCTTACTGATGCAACATAGGTATGATAAGGAGAAATCTCATCCCAGTCACTACCTGGTACTAACATAATGTCAATATTCATTTTACCAGTTTGATTTATCAAAAAAGGAAAATCCATATCGAAACAAATGGCTGAACCAACTCTTCCATAAGGCGAATCAAAATATTTTATCACTCCATCTCCATAGTTACATTCACCCGGATAAGTTGGTTTTGCCTTATGATATGTAAATAGTATTTCTCCCGTTGGAGAAATCCAGGTTATTTTGTTTTCAGGATTTTCATTGGAGTTTTCTTCAGGTATTACATGCATAGGAATTCCAATGTAAATACTGTCACGTATTGCAATTGTCTTAGCTTTTTCGATGAAGTCAGTTTCTTTATCAACGGGTAAACTGATGATTGTTTCTCGTCCAAATACTATTTTAGCACCTGATGAAGCCGCTATTTCACAATTTTCTAAAAATCCTTGGTTTGCCTTTTCAACCAAAGAATCAAAATTCGTTGTCATGCGGTGATGATACGCTGCTTTAGTGCTATTTATTGAAGCTATTCTTACTGTTGGTGAATCAATTGTTGAAGACAATCTTATTTGCCCCCATAAAATTACTGCGAGAAAAGGAATGCCAAATCCCCAAAACGCCGAATAAACTTTATTTTTCTCAAAATGATTGTCCCAAAGCCAATTTATAATTGATGCAGTCCACGTAATTAAAAATACTACTCCCCAAATGCCAGTAATTGAGACAAGCTGTAATAAAGGCAATGATGACTGGGTATGAATCAAAGTTCCGTATGAACCTGAAGGATTGGCCAGTATGTTAATATAATCCATTATCACATAAACAGACGGAAATATAAGTGTCGAAACGATTCCCTTAAATTTTTGAGTGTAAATTCGGTCTAACAAAAATGTCAGCGAAGTAAATACGCTCATCATAAAAGAAACCAGGTAGTAGAAAAAACCTGACATGGGCAGCATTCCCTTCCAGACGAATATGTTTGACACCCAACCCGCAAGAACAATTATCAGAAATCCCTTAAATGGTTTTTGAAACCGTAAAAAACGAATGAGAAATATCGGTGCGACAAAAGCAGCAATCGGTAAAATCCATCTGCCGTTAAAAAAGAAAAGGAAAATAAATCCAATCAATAAATAGATGTAAGAATATTGTGTTTTTCTTTTATTAATAGTTTTTCCCATTGCTCATATTTTTCATTAATCAATT
>JBFHJA010000509.1:0-3448 GCA_041596165.1 Draconibacterium sp.
CTTCTTTTTAAACAGGTTTACATCGAACTTTCTTTTGGTCCTTCTTTTTGAGTGAGAAACGTTGTTCCCAATCATTGCTCTCTTACCTGTTATTTGACAAACTCGTGACATTTCTATATTTTTCTTAATGTTCTAAATAAACGCCTTCTTTTAACGGAGTGCAAAGAAAATACTTTTTTATAAAATAATCAAGCAGATGCCTAAGTTTTTATACAAACAGTTAACAATTAATTATCAACTTTTTTTCAAACCCCGTTATTCCGCAAATAAACTGATTAATTAATACTTTCGCAACAAAGTTTTACAAGAATGTTTTTTAACTCAACTACTTTTTTTGTATTTCTGATTATTATTTTTGTTGTTTTCTGGAAAACATTCAAATATTCGCGGCGCTTGAGCAATTTTATATTGCTGACAGGAAGCTATATTTTTTATGGTTGGTGGGATTGGCGTTTTCTTATTCTAATCATAATAAGTTCCGCCGCCGATTTTTTTATCGGGGGTAAAATTCACGGAACGAATAACAAAAGGACCAGACAACTTTTGTTGATAACAAGTTTACTCTTAAATCTGGGTATGCTATTCTTTTTCAAGTACTTTAATTTCTTCCTGGATTCATTTAAAGTTCTTTTTTCTCCGATTACCGAAACCGGGGAATGGAGTACTTTAAATATTATTTTACCGGTTGGTATAAGTTTTTACACGTTTCAAACACTCAGTTATACCATTGATATTTACAAAAGTAAAATTGTGCCAACAAAATCGGCATTGACATTTTTTACGTTTGTAGCTTTTTTCCCCCAATTAGTCGCAGGCCCTATTGAAAGGGCAAGTAACCTCATTCCTCAATTCGAAACAAAACGGCAATTTTCGTTTTCGCAGGGGACATCGGGTTTGAAACTCATTTTATGGGGACTTTTCAAAAAGATGGTAATCGCCGATCAATTGGCTGTGATTGTAAATGCGGTTTATACTTCCCCCGAAAACTTCGGTAGTTGGGGAATTTTGTTTGCCACTTTTTTATTTGGATTCCAGATTTACTGCGACTTTTCAGGATATTCAGACATTGCAATCGGCACAGCGCGTTTGTTTGGGGTTGAATTGATGACAAACTTTCGAACCCCATATTTTTCAACTTCGTTTCGTGAATTTTGGCATCGTTGGCACATTTCGCTTTCCACCTGGTTTCGCGATTATCTTTATATTCCGCTGGGTGGTAACCGGGGGAAAATTCAAAAATGGGTAAGAAATATAATTGTCACTTTCGCAATTTCTGGTTTATGGCATGGCGCAAGTTTCACATTTTTGATTTGGGGCCTTCTTCACGGTTTTTTCTTAATTGCTGAACACTTTATTTCGCCGGTTTTTAAAATTAAAACTAAACTCAAAAACATAGCTGGTTTTGTGATCACTTTCTTTACTGTAAATCTTACCTGGATGTTTTTCAGAGCTGAAAACTGGAATCATTTAACAGTTTTATTCAACAATATTTTTTCTCCCAAATCAACGGGTTTTAATCCAATTATCGCATTAATTGCCGATTCTTCGCATTTAACATCACCAGGAAAGATGCTACTTTTTATTTTTCCCATCTTTATTTTAATCGAAATCATGCTTGGAAAAAAGGAGTTTTCGGAGTTGCTGAACCACTCACCAAAATACATCCGCTTGGGTTTTTATTATGTGATCATTTTTGCGATTTTGTTTTTTGGCGTTTTAAATTCCGCTCCACAGTTTATATACTTTCAGTTTTAAATGAAGAGGTTTACAGTAAATATCATCCTTTTTTTCCTGCCTTTTTTGATTGGGATTGTCGTGCTTTTGTTTATCCCTGTTAATAAAAAATTCAGCTACAATTTTGTAAAAGGCGAATGCGACAATAAAGCAAGTTGGATTTACCAACGCATTTTTGAGGACAGGCGACAAATTGAAGTTGCATTTACAGGTGCATCGCAAACAAGTTGCGGAGTTATGGATGAAACAATTGAAAATGAACTGACAAACCGTTTAGGGGAAAATATAAATGTAGCAAATTTAGGGTATTGCCGACGCGGGAGAGACATTCAATATATAATGTTGAAAGAACTTTTCAGACATAAAAAACCTTCAATTCTAATCATTGAAGTTGCCGAAGACGAACCGAAAAAAAGCCATCCTGTTTTTCCGTTTTTAGCAGAAAGCTTTGATTTATTAGGCTCTTTTATAGTTTTCAATCAACGTTACTTTTCGAATATCTGGAAGGGAATTGCAGTGAGGTTTGAACATTTAAAACATCAAGTCTTTAACACTGATTACCTGACGGTTAACTATACTTCAAGCTTTGGATATATGCCATCAAATCAATTAGCGACTAATGAAGATTTTGATCAAAACAAGGTAAATTGGCAAGAAAGGAACTCAAAACCAAAACCTGCCATGTTTCGCAATATGGAGTTGAATTATTCAGAACATTACCTCAGTGAAATTGTAAAACTTGCCAATGAAAACAACTGTAAAATAATGTTTTTATACCTTCCCGAATCGGGTTCAGGAATAAAAACTCCATTATTATCAGAATTTTACACCAATTTAGGGGAACTAGTAATCCTTCCCGACTCCATCATTTCAAACCACCTGAACTGGAAAGATGCTACACATTTTAACGATTCAGGAGCTAAAAAAGCTTCCTATTTTATAACAAATAAAATAGCGGCAAATTATTAAAACAGATTTTCAAACAAGTGTTTAAATTCAATTTTTAAACAGTAGATTTTATTCTGCTTATTAATGAATTTTTACAATTCATTTTGAACTTATTCCCACTAACAACGTTAATATTTCATTATAATTATTTAAATCAATATATCATGGAAGAAACAAAAACACCGTCAATGCCACGTATTGGCGACATGGCTCCTGATTTTAAAGCAAATACCACCTGGGGCCCGATTCAGTTTTCAGAGTTTATTAAAGATAGTTGGACAATTTTGTTCTCGCACCCTGCTGATTTTACTCCTGTTTGTACTACTGAAATGAGCGGTTTTGCTGTTCGGGGAGACGAATTCAGGGCGTTGAATACAAAGTTGATCGGTTTGAGTATCGACAGTATTCATGCGCATGTTGCCTGGGTAAATAATGTAAAGAAAAACACAGGTGTATTATTCGATTTCCCGATTATTGCAGACATCGACATGAAAGTATCGCAACTTTATGGAATGCTACAGCCTAACGAAAGTGAAACTGCTGCAGTTCGTGCTGTTTTCTTTATCGACCCAAAAGGAAAAATCAGGTTGATTATGTACTACCCATTGAACGTTGGACGTAATATGGACGAGATTTTAAGGGTGCTTAATGCTTTGCAGATTTCTGACAAACATGGTGTTGCAATGCCATTGGATTGGAAACCCGGACAAAAAGTAATCGTTCCGCCACCAAAAACCATCAAAGAAATGGAAGAACGCGAAAAAAG
>JBFHJA010000510.1:0-3399 GCA_041596165.1 Draconibacterium sp.
GCGCGTGAAATTGTAATTGTGCGGTCTTCGAGCGGTTGGCGCATAACTTCCAAAACTGTCCGTTTAAATTCTGGCAGTTCATCAAGGAAAAGTACGCCATTGTGAGCTAATGAAATCTCTCCCGGTTGCGGGTAATTTCCGCCACCGACAAGGGCAACATCTGAAATTGTGTGATGGGGCGCGCGGAATGGCCGTTGTGTCATCAAAGAAGTTTCTTTGTCCATGTTTCCTGAAACCGAATGGATTTTTGTAGTTTCCAAAGCTTCTTTTAAGGTGAAAGGAGGAAGAATCCCGGGTATTCGTTTTGCCAGCATCGTTTTACCTGCGCCCGGAGGGCCGACCAGTATTATATTGTGGCCGCCGGCTGCAGCAATTTCAAGGGCGCGTTTCACATTCTCCTGACCCTTGACATCGGCAAAGTCGAGTGCATTGTTGTTTACCTGGTTATAAAATTCGGCGCGTGTATCAATTATTGTTTGTTCAAGAGTGCTTTCGCCATTTAAAAAATCGATTACTTCTTTTATGTTTTCTGCTCCGTAAACTTTCAAACGGTCAACTACAGCAGCTTCTTTGACATTGTGTTTTGGGAGTATAAAACCTTCAAAACCTTCTTTCCGGGCGTTAATTGCAATGGGCAGCGCGCCTTTTATGGGTTGCAAAGATCCGTCTAAACTGAGTTCGCCCATTAACACGTATTTGTGGAGGAGGTCTGATTTAACATCACCATTGGCGGTCAAAACACCTGCTGCCAAAGGTAAATCGTAGGCCGAACCTTCTTTGCGAACATCGGCTGGCGCCATGTTTATAATGATTTTCTGGCGGGGCCATTTGTAGCCGTTTAAACGCAAGGCCGATTCTATGCGTTGCTGGCTCTCTTTCACAGCACTGTCGGGCAGGCCAACCAACTGGAATTTTATGCCATTTGTTACATCAACTTCAATAGTTATGGTACTGGCATCAATCCCAAAAACTGCACTTCCAAAAGCTTTTACTAACATGAAAAGGGTATTTAGTTGAAAGTCTTAAAAATAGAGAATTTATACTGAAATGTAAAACAGGAAATTAAGTCTAAATTTTATTTTAAAGAGATAAGGTAATTGTTAAAAGAAGAAATCCGACCAGTTTACTGATCGGATTTCCGGGGAAATACATTTATAAATGAACAAATTTATCGTTTAAACTTCATCAGGAATAAAATATGGTTTGCGATAATTCCTTGTGAGTAACATATCGGCTTCTGGGTCGTTGGCAAATTTCTCGTAGGCACCAACAAAACTGAGTTCGCGTTTCAGTCGGTACGAAATATTGGCAAGTGCCGGCAACGCCGCAGAGTAAAATCCTTCGTTAATATCACAATGTAAATCATAGTCGTTTCCTGAACGGATTGCATCAATAAAATTTGCATAATGTTCTGTGCCACCCGGTGCTGCGAGGAAAGTTGGATCTTTTGGCGTTTCCGAATTTTCTCTTGAAGAACTTGCAAACGGTAAATTTTCACGCTGCCTGAATGCCTGCCACGAACTTCCGTTGATTTCAAGATAGCCATCGGTGCCATAAAATGTGTTTCCTATTTTAATTCCAAGACCTGCTTCGGCGTTGGTAAAACGTCCGCGGGTTTCAAATTCAAGTATTTTTCCATCGGCATAGTTAAAAACCGAGGTTTGTGTATTTGGCGTTTCCTGCGAGCATTCTTTAGGGTTGATTCCGTAGATCCCTCCGGTTGAATAAACAGAAACAGGGTGTTCGTTTTTGTTGAGTCCCCAACGTGCAATATCAAACTGGTGAGGTCCCTGGTTTGCTGTGTCGCCGCCACCGGTAGCCCAGTGCCAGTGCCAGTTGTAGTGTACGCGTTTTTCGTTGTAAGGTTGCCACGTTGCCGGTCCGAGCCACATATCATAATGTAATGTTTCAGGTGGCATACTATCGGGCGAAATGCCGAAAGAATCACGCGGTTTGTAGCAAAGTCCTTTTGCCATATAAACCTCGCCAATTCCACCAAAATGAAGGAATTCAATCGCTTCAATCACATTTGCAATAGATCTGTTTTGAGTACCAACCTGAACCCTGACATTGTATTTTCGTGCGGCTTCAACCATTTTTCGACCTTCAAAAATATTGTGGCAGGCTGGTTTCTCAACATAGACATGTTTTCCGGCCTGAGCAGCCCAAATGGTAGCAAGTGCATGCCAGTGATTTGGTGTTGCTATAGAAACCGCATGAATTTCCTTATCCTCAAAAACCTTTCGCATGTCCCATGCAGTTTGTGGTTTTGTGCCGATAGAATCAAGAATTGCTTTTCCCCTTTCGGAATAAAGTTCCTCATCTACGTCGCAAATGGTTTTCAGAAACACATTTCGGTTATCTTTCAGCGCACACCAACTGCTAATGTGTGAGTTTCCCTGTCCACGAATTCCAATTACAGCAACATTTATGCGTTCGTTTGCTCCAATTATCGAAGCGTAAGATTTTGCACTGAAACCCATTCCACCAATTGCAATTCCGGCAGCTCCGGCCAGGCTTTTCTTTATAAAATCTCTTCTTTCTGTCATTTTTTATCGATTTTAGTAGTTTAGATTTTTCGCATCCAATTTACCAATTTGATTTGAAAGAGCGCAAAAATTTAATTTATTGTTTTTTTCTATTTTTGCCTTTTGAAAAATTCAGCAAAATGAAGAATATTCTTTCCTATATCGTCACACCTGTTTATCTGTTTGTTTTTGCTCTGTTACTTGTCATTTTTCATCCAATCCAGATGTTTACCAACTGGATATGGGGCTATCCGGTGCGTAAAAAAGTGGTTGACGTACTGAATTTCGGCTTACTTTACTCACTTTGGATTTTGGGCACAAGAATCACTTTTAGAGGGTTTGAAAAAATCCCAGCGAAAAGGCCGGTTATCATTGTTGCCAATCATCAAAGCACGCTTGACATACCTGCAATTGTAGTAGGGTTCCGAAAAAACCATCCGAAATTTATATCGAAAATTGAACTGGGAAAAGGGATACCAAGTGTTTCGTATAATCTGCGGCATGGTGGTTCTGTACTCATCGATCGAAAAAATAAGGGACAATCGGTTAAAGACATACTAAAGCTTGGAAAACACATTGAAGCGAATAATTATGCAGCCTGTATTTTTCCTGAGGGAACCCGCACAAAAAACGGACTGGTAAAAACTTTTCAGCCGGCAGGAATTGCATCACTTATCCGCACTGCGCCATCTGCCATAATTGTACCTTTTGTGATTGACGGTAATTATGAAATCGTGAAAAAAGGAAATTTTCCATTGACTTTTGGCACTCATCTGAAATTAACCGTCCTCGACCCAATTGAACCAAAAGGATTGAATGTGGATGAACTGACTTTGCAGATTGAGACCATGATTAAAAAGGAGTTGGGGCA
>JBFHJA010000511.1:0-3397 GCA_041596165.1 Draconibacterium sp.
AGCATTACAGTTGTTGGGTAAAAGTATTTAAAAAGATATTCATTGCACCATGCCAAGTTCTTTTGAACTGCACAATTCAACTTTTTTTATTTCGCCAAATTTTCGTTGTATGTTGATTGCCGGAAACAAAACCATTATCTTTAACCGCTAAATATTATTTAAACCAATTTTACAAATATTCCTTTCGGGGATTTAAAAATCAAAAAAATGAAAAAAGTATTTTTAATGACGTTTTCGCTGATAGTAGCGATTATACTAGGCGGTTCAGCATTTGCCCAAAAAGTTAACCAACTTTCGAAACAAGAGAAAAAAGACGGTTGGGTATTGCTTTTCAATGGTAAAAACTTTGACGGCTGGCGCCAATGCAACGGAACAGCCATGCCAGCAAACTGGGTGCTTGAAGACGATGCAATGAAAGTTTTTACAGGCGAAGGTAAAAACCCTGGACAAGGCGCTAATGGCGACATTTTGTACCCGGGAAAGAAGTACAAAAACTTCGAACTTTCAATCGACTGGAAAGCAAGCAAAATGGCAAATTCAGGTATTTTCTACTATGTGCGCGAAGTACCCGGCAAACCTATTTATTACGCTGCACCCGAAATCCAGGTACTTGACAATGTTGATGCAACCGATAACAAAATCGATAGTCATTTAGCTGGCTCTCTTTACGATTTAATTGCTGCCGATCCAAAAACAGTAAATCCTGCCGGAGAATGGAATACTTGCTATATAAAAGTTAAAGATGGTAAAGTAACCGTTTCGATGAACGGCAAAGAGGTAGTTTCATATACACACTGGACACCTGAATGGGATGCGATGGTTGCTAAAAGCAAATTCAAATCATTCCCTGGTTGGACTGAAGGTATTGCAAAAGAAGGTTATATCGGATTACAGGATCATGGTTATCCGGTTTGGTTCAGAAATATCAAAATTAAAGAATTGTAAAAATTTATTTTTTATGTAATTGTTGCGACTCGCAGTCGTGCATCTCATCGATTACAACAACGTTTTAAATGGATGCCATCCCTTTGTATATTAATAAACAGGGATGGCATTCTCTTTTTATACAGTTTGATCTTATTAAATCAGTGGTAGATCTGATTGAAAATGCTTTTCCATTTTAATTACTCGTAACTCCATATCAGAAATTAGCTGATATTGGCGAATTAAAGCTCGTAAACCTGTTGCAGTTGAATAGGTGCTTTCTTTTATTTTCACATTGTTTTTAATAATCAGCATATTCTTTTCTGAAAAATATTTCATTTTTTAAAGGATGAAGTTTATTGACTAGTTGTGTTTATTAGTATTTTCAACAATGAGTTGCAAAGCATTTGTAAGATTTAATTTCTAAAGAAGAAACTTGTCAATATTTATATCAGCCCAAAAATCGTTTACCTATGCCTTCTTTCTGCAGCGCTATGTGCGAGTCAAAAAACTTTAGCTCTTCTGCTAAAAGAACCATTTTCCTGAATAACTTTTAATACATACCTGTAAGAATTAGGTAAAACTCAAATGCTCCCAATTGAAATAAATATGCGGATGAGCACAAAAAAAGTTTGTAATTCAATTAAGACAAAAAAAAGGGAAGCCCGAAAGCCTCCCCAATTCTATTATTCTATATTCAATCAAACTCTTATAACAAAAACGAGATTAATACTCCGGCAGCAACGGCAGAACCAATTACACCAGAAATATTACTTGCCATGCAATACTGTAAAATATGATTTTGTTTATCGTATTTTAAAGCCAGTTCGTTTGCAACTCTCGATGCCATTGGAACAGCACTTAAACCGGTTGCGCCAATTAGCGGGTTAATTTTCTTTTTATTAAATGAATTATAAATTTTCACTGCAAAAATTCCCCCGGCAATTGAAATGGCGAAAGCCACAAACCCACCAATAACAATTCCTATTGTTTTTGTTGAAAGAAAAACATCGGAAGTCATTGTTGCGCCAACGGTTAACCCAAGAAAAATAGTTGCTGTATTCATAATTGGCCCCTGAGCTGCATCGGCAAGCCTGCTTGTTGTAGAGCCAATTTCTTTAATCAGGTTACCAAAAAGCAACATACCCAAAAGCGGAACCGAAGACGGAACGAGAAGAGCAGTTAAAACACCCAAAGCAATTGGGAATATTATTTTTGCTGTTTTCATATCCTTAATCTGCGTTTTGGCAGGATACTTCTTCTCCATTTCCTTCATGTTAATTTTAAATTCCTTTTCAGTAATAAACAAGTTGGCAACCAAAGGAACAATTACAGGAACGAGTGCCATGTATGAATAAGCTGCGATGGCGATTGGACCAAGTAGGTGCGGCGCGAGTTTAATGGTTGTATAAATTGCTGTTGGACCATCAGCACCTCCAATAATACCCAGCGAGGCAGCTTCCTGTGGTGTAAAACCCACGGCAATGGCTGCAAGTAAAATTGAGAAAATTCCAATTTGAGCAGCAGCACCAAAAAGTGCCAGTTTCAGGTTACGAAGCATTGGGCCAAAATCGGTAAGCACACCTACCCCCATAAAAATTATCGGAGGTAGTAAACCTGTTTTAATCAGTGAATAATAGAGATAATTCATTATCCCGTATTCGTGTGCGATTTCAAGCAGGTTCATATAGCGGTGGTCGTCGAGCTGAATCAATTCCGAATCAACAATTCCCATCTGTCCTCCCGGAAAATTAGCAAGCAAAACGCCAAAAGCGATAGGAACAAGTAACAAAGGTTCATACTTTTTCCTTATCCCCAGATAGAGTAGCACAAATGCAATCACCCACATTATTAATGTTTGCCAGGTGATATTGCCAAGCGCTGTCATATTAAACAATTCTTTTAGAATCTCCATAGAACTTTATTATGCAAGTTGTACCAAAACATCATCTTCTTCCACCGAGTCGCCGTTAGATTTCATTATTCCAACAACTTTTCCTGCTTTCTCTGCAACAATTGCATTGTAAGTTTTCATCGATTCTATATAGCAGATCAAATCACCGTCTTTAACTTCGTCACCAACTTTTAAAGCTGTTTCGGTATTATCTTTTGTAAGCATAAATTTACCTTCGAGTGGTGCAATTACTTCAGAAACGGTTCCATTTGTGGCAGGAATTGGAGCAGCTACAGGGGCTGCACTTGTATTGCTGGCAGTGGTTGTTTCAACAATATCACCATAACTTACGCCTACTTTAAATTTCTCTCCATTTATATCAATAATCATCGATTTTGGTTCGAATGTTCCCACCGGTGTAACTTTTTCTACAACAACAGGCTTTGGTTCCCTGGCCGCTTTTTTGGCCGCCAAATCGGCTTCAAAATCAGCTTTTGCTTTACCCGATTTGTAAGCGCGATATTGTTCAGGGTGCATTGCCAGCTCCATTAATTCTTCGTCATCCTGGCCAAAATCCCA
>JBFHJA010000512.1:0-3393 GCA_041596165.1 Draconibacterium sp.
AAAAACGCCTTTGTATTTATTTGCATTCACCGTTGGTTCTTCGCCATTTAGCGTATAAAAAATATCGTATCCCACGGTTTCCGTATTCAAATACACCTGCGCTGAGTACAACAACTGGTCTAATGCAAACGACGCGTAAACAGTGTACAGGCTACCTGAGAAATTTATACCGTTTTTATTTAATCGTCCAAAGTGCGCTTCCAGTGCAGTTTGAAACCGACTCCAGTCTTTAACCTCCGGTTTGCTCCAGGCAACTTCTGCATTGGCCAGGGCACGCGGATAAAGCATGTATTCGCAATGCTCTTCGGTAGGTGTAAATTCGCCCCACAAACAAGCTTCTGTCCCCAATACCAATTTAGCTTCTTCATTTGTTAACTCTTTCGGAATTGGCTCATAACGATACACTTTTGAAACAGGCAAAACCACATTGGGACCTTCGGGTTCCATATCCAGCGGCCCCTGCACCTGGCTTATGTAAGAATGCTGATAATCGGTCATAATGGTTGGATAACCGCCTTTGGGGGCATCCACTTCCGGTGTATGTTTTCCTCTTCGCCAGGCCATGATTGTAGCACCCGAAGCACCTTTGCCGCTCAATATTTCATCCCAGCCAATCATTGTTTTTCCTTTGGCAGTAACCAATTTATTTACACGCTGAATAAAATGGCTTTGCAATTCTTCCATATCTTTTAAATGATTCTCTTCAACCACTTTTTGACAATGTTCGCATTTGAGCCAATTGGTTTTGTTGCACTCATCGCCGCCAATGTGTAAATATTTTGAAGGAAAAAGTGCTGCAACTTCGGTAAGTACATCATCTAAAAATTCGTAGGTTGATTCTTTTCCGGCACAAAGTGCATTGTCGGGCGCTTTTCCGCCGGTAGCCACCTCGAAATTTGCAGAATCAACACAACACAAAAACGGATACGATGCAATCAAAGCTTTGCTATGCCCCGGCACATCAATTTCCGGGATAACTTCCACGTTGCGAATGCGGGCGTATTCAATTACCTCCTTTATATCTTCCTGCGTGTAAAAACCACCGACAGTTTTGGGTTCATCGGGTGTTGCCAGCTCGCGTTGCCACCAGGTAATTCCGGTTCTATCTGCACGCCAGGCTCCTTTTTCTGTCAGGTTCGGGTAATTTTTTATTTCGATTCGCCAACCCTGGTCATCGGTTAAATGCCAGTGGAATTTATTGATTTTGTAGGAGGCAAAAACATCGATTTGTTTTTTTACAAATTCTTTGGTTTGAAAATGACGCGACACATCGAGCATCATTCCACGCCAGCTAAAACGTGGATTGTCTTTGACAAGCATACATGGGATTTTTGCAGTTTTATCAGCGTTAACCGGCATCGCCTGCCTCAAAGTTTGAAAAGCGTAAAACATTCCTGCGTAACTTTTGGCTTTCACCACAATTTTATCGGTTGAAATATCCAGAACATAACCTTCATCAGTAATGCCTTCCTCCTCCGACATTTGAAATACAATATAATTTGCAGAAGGTGTGCGGTTACCTATTTTTACCTGGATTTCGAGACCTAAATCTTCTTTAATTTTTTCAGAAAGATAGGGTTGAAAATCTGCAGAAAACTTTTTAGGCACATAAACCTTTGTTTCGGTTGAAATTGTAAAACTTCCCTCTTTTAAAACCACTGACTCCGGTTGAGGGATGAAGTTAAGTGGCTTTTCTTCTGCTTTAGCTGCAATCGAAATTACCAGGATTATAATTAGAATTTGTATCTGTTTCATAACGTTATTTGTTGCTTTTAACCATAGTTTTTCCAATATTGAACCCACTTTCGGGGTTCAGTTCTTAATTCGTTTCATCTCCGTAGGTTCCACCTACGGCTATTTTTGTTGAATCCCTTTTAGGGATTAGATTGTGCTTTTTTAATACGTTCCTTTACAAACTTACAACCAGCGTATTAAACGACTTTGCGGGCAATTCAGCTTTTACCTCTTTACCGTTTATATTAAGTTTTAATACGGCATTATTTTCTTGTGTGTTGTAACATAGAACTTTAACTTCGTTTGAGGCAGGATTTAAAAATGCAATAATATTGTCAGCATCGCCCGAAGCACCCAATTTTACGTCGCCCGGCATCACAAAGGCGCTTAAATGTTTCATCAAATAAAACTCCGGATTGTACTTTATGGTTTTGGTTTTGCTGTCAATGGAAATCATTGAATTTTGTTTCCAGCCCCACTGACTTTTTCCTGTTTCATCCAATATAAAATTCCAGTACATGTATGCGTTTGCCCCATTTTCGAAATAATGCTTCATTAAATCGAAGGTGTGGAGCGCTGCATTCCAGTCGTTTGAGCCATCGCCACATTCGGTTTCGGTTTGCATCAGTTGCATCTCCGGGTATTTTGCATGAACGTTTTCAATCGCACCCTTGCCAGCCCACTGAAATCCAACTCCTTTTACATAGTCTTTTACACCGGGGTAGTTCAGTACATCGTCCACACGTTCGATTTGCGGACGTTCAATTGTTCCCAACCAGATATCGGCCGTAATTCCATCCTTTTTGAATTGTGGCCCCAGATAATCGGCAATTAAAATCCCCAAATCCTGCATTTTCCAAACACACGAGGGGAAGTTTTGTGCCGAATTTGGTTCATTTTGTACATGAACCGCTGAAATCTCAATGCCTTCCTTTTCGTAAGCTTTTACAAATTTTGAAAAATAGAGTGCATAAGCCTGAAAATATTCGGGTTCTGTTATAAAGCGCGAAACTAATTCTTCCATCGAACTTAATTCATAGGGCAAATCGTTAACGGCTGAATCGGCACGACAAGCGTAATGTTTACTGTGTTTCATCCACGAAGGCGGACACCACGGAGAAGCCCAAACCTGAATGTCGGGATTAATTTTTTGCGCCTCTTTAATGTAGGGAACCAAACGTTGTTTATCGCGTTCGATGGAAAAGTTTTCCATGGCAAAATCACCTTCCGTTTCGTTGTGGCTGTACCAATCAACTGCATAATCATTGGCGCCAATTGGCATTCGGCAAATGTTAAATTTACAGCCCGATACAGGATTAAAAAGGTCGTTTAATATTTGTTGTTTTTCTTCGGGGGTAACCACATTTAAAGCTTCCCAGCCCATCTCATTAAAACATCCGCCAAAACCAGAAATGGTTTGTTCCCGGTTTTGCGTATCGATATTAACTGCAATTTCAGCCAAATCAGCCCCCACATTTTTCGAAACTTCCTTTTCAACCCAGGGATTATCGTTTGTTGTACTTACCCATGTTACCTTTGGAGATTGGGTGCATGAAGCCAATATAGCAATCAAGGCGAGTAAAATAAATTGTAATTTTTTCATCTCTATTTTTTTTAATCGTTCCAGTGTTCAGCAATTATTTCAAGAATTTCAGGATT
>JBFHJA010000513.1:0-3387 GCA_041596165.1 Draconibacterium sp.
AGATGGTACATTTTGGGGATGGCCGGATGCCAAATCAGTGCATCCGATGAAAGGAGATGTTAAAATATTGGGTGCTTATTTTAACGATAATGGCGTTAATATTATGCACGACGAATTTTTTGCTCCTATGGCAGAAGAAACGAAAGCCATAATGAAGATTGCACTTGAAGAAGTTCCCGATATTACTGTTTCGCTGCATTCGTGTGAATGTAACCCGTTTATAATTCAAAACAATCTTGCTCCGGTTTTCATGCAAAAAAGAATTGCTGAATTAGCTTTGCAGCTAAATCAACGCTATTTAAAATTGAAATTGCCGCACATGGAAAACGGTTGGACGTTGAGTGTTTCAGAAAAAGATACAATTGCTCCACCAAATGAATCATTCAATTTGGTCAGTGCTCTGCACTATGCATCAGGTACAATGTCATTTACTTTCGAAAGTCCGCACGGTACAATTGATGATGGTGCAACACATGACGAAATCCTTGATATCCAACTCGGTCTGTATGACGAAATTTTTGATTATATCCTTAATAACAGATTATATTGGGAATAAATATTGAATAAAATTGGAAGGCAGAATTTATTTAAATCATAGTTTCTCTTATTCAAACTGTACTTTCCCAAAATACTGAGGGCAGTGATAATCAGGATTTTCGGTTCCAATGGGATTCCACGTTACAAAATGGGGTTCTGCAGTTCCGTCTCCACATTTATAAAAATTGGCTGTGGCTTTTAATCCGTTAAATGTTTTTATTTTGTCGAAAGCAAAGCATTCAGCAGGAATCCGGATCATCATTTCCCATTCAAAGTTGCCTGATTTTTCTTCAAAAGGCTGGTTTCCAAGTGATGATTCTATTTCAATTTTTTTAATTATTTCAGGATCAACAAAATTGCGGTTGCTGCGCCCTGGACCGTGTGCAAGATGGATTGTGCCAATACAGCTGCATTCCAGATTATAGTAGTTTTTACCATCAACCGAAATGAAAAATTCAACACAACTGTCTTTGTAAACTTCGCCATTTGTGCGTGTTTCCCGCGCCAAAATATTTTTTTCGGTTACATAAAATTTTAACCAGATTTCTTTTTCGATGTGCCCAATCCGGAAACTTAACTTTGGTTTATAACTGTAATTTGCCCAGTTAATAGTGTCAATTTGATTTGTAACTGTCTGTGTTTCCAGTAAATGCCCGGCTTCTTTCAGTTTTACTGATTTACCGGGTTTAATACGTTTTATAAAAAGTTCCTTCATCGTTTTTTTGTTTTTCGTAAATGTAATAATTCAAAATGATTTTTATTTTCCGGGCGCCGGATTTTCTTTAATAAATTTCAGCGCTTCGGTTTCGAATATTTCGCCTGTCATTTCGCCAAGAGAAGTGCGCGAAATGTAATTATACCTCTCAAAACTGTTGAAATCTTCTTTGCTGAGAATGTAGCCAAATGCGTCGTTTGTAAGTCCAAAAAGGAACGGCTGATCGGTATTCATGTGGCGTTTTACATAGAACCCAATATTGGGCAGCGCTTCACCCGGAATTGTAATTACCTGTGCTTTGCCAATGTTTAGCAAATTAATGCGGGTTTTAATTTTTGTAAAATCGCCATTTCTGTCTTCCTCTGCAACTAAGGGCGAATTCTTTAAAACATACTGCATTACCTCTGATTCGATGGGGAATTCAATCATTTTTGAAGCGCAGAAAAGTTCCGGGTTTTCCAGTGTTTGTGCCGGTTCAACAATCCGTAAAGCTTCATCGGCCATTAGGTTTCCAATGCGGATACATTCGTTCCAGTCATTGGCTTCTTTGCCATTTTCGAGTCGGGTGTCGGCAGTTACCATTCCACCTTGCGCGCTATTCATAAATAACGCCACGCCGCCACCTTTTTCTTCGATGCGATCATATAACGGGCCACACAAATCGGGACTGATCAGTTTGCTGTCGGTACCTAAAATTTCGGGATGGGTTGCATAATTAATAAGTGTAGCGATGGGGTTTCCGGCGTTTTTGCCACTTGTAGCAACGGCCTGGATTACTCCCATTCGGCGATCATACAATTCGGGTGCATAATAGTTGTAGGCAATTTTTCCTTTTGCTTCGCCAACCGCGATTTTTAGTGATGCCGGTTCGAGTTTTGCAAGTGCTTCATTTACCGCATCGGCAACCTGTTTTACGCACCAGTCCAAATATTCCAAATCGGCGGCCGTATTTCCTTTTTCATCCGGAAAAGCATAGGCATCCGGAGCGCTGTGGGTATGGGTAACACCAATCAGCACGTTTTCAGGTGCGATACCTTTTATCAGTTTCCGTGAGCGATCGCCAAGATAGGCTGGCCAGCCCAGATTGTCGATACTGACGATTGCAACACGGGTTTCGCCTTTTTCCAAAACTATGGTACGGGCAAATAAATCGCCTTTTTTCCCGGTGGGTATTTCAGGAGTTCCCATTCCTCCTGAAATTGGGATTAATTCTTCAGGCGTAATTTTTCGAACTGCCACACCTGCTTTAAATGTTTGGGAATTTGCTTGTGCAAAGCAGAAGAGAAGAAGGATAAATATTGAAATTTTTGTTTTCATGTATTATGTCATTATAATTTAACAATCTGTTTTGAATTATCGTTTGGTCGAAGAATTCTCTTGTTCGAATGCATGGGAGATTATTATTTTTACTCATTTGTCATTAAAAGCATACTTAATAAATCCAATGATTATCTCACTTGCTAATTCACGATTACGGAAATACGTTGCTTTCAAATAACCAAGTATAACAGTCCCTTTAATTACGGGTATGTTAATACAACCGCCCTGGAAATTCATTAATTATTTGGTTAAGAATTGGGAAATAAGTACACAAACCACCATTGAAAGTCTGTGACTTGCATGTTGTAAAGTATTTACTCCAAAATCAGTCCAATTGTCTGAAATTACCACATTTAATTTCTTTGCATGATGCTTATTTCCTGTAATCGTAAATTTTGAAATTACAGTATTGCTCCTAACAACATTTAAGTTTTTTGACATTGTCATCATTTTTTATCTTGTAAAGCCTGTTCTTTTTGTTTTATCCTATCCGCAAAAGTACCAAGGCTTCATAAAGGGCAGAAGTTTACCGAAGTATTTCCTGCGAAAAGTTACACTACCAAAACCAAATTTCCTATAAATTAAAATAAGGACTGTATTTGTTTGGTGCGGCTATTCTTTATTCTTCTTCCCTTTAAACAATAGAAAGTAAAAGTATTGAATTTATTTTTTGAAGAAAAACAAAAAAAGCTGGCTTAATAAATTTTATGAGTATTTCAGAAAAACTTAAAAACCCGGTCAAATTGACCGGGCAGGATAATATACACTATTGTCTATCAACAATAAACTGAAAAATGATTACGAAGATTAATGTA
>JBFHJA010000514.1:0-3379 GCA_041596165.1 Draconibacterium sp.
ATCGGTACAAGGCGAATTTGATGCCCAACTGCCAAGTTTGTGTGTGTCTTCAATTGGCATTTCTTTGGCAACAGTTTTTTCCCATTTTATTTTTCCTGACTCCCTGTCAACCAATATTACTTTATAATCCTGAATAAAGTTAGATGATGTTCCGGGCATTCTTGAAGGTTCACTTTTTAGAGTTGTATCGCCCTTTTCAGCGGTTGGAACAGCCGTTTGAACAATGATATTATTCTCCCATACTACTGGTGTTGCATGACCTTTCCCTGGTATTGGGGTTTTCCATTTTAGGTTTTTTGTTTCGCTGAATTCTTTAGGAGGATTTCCTTTCTCCGCAGCTCCTGTTGCCAATGGGCCACGCCATTGAGGCCAGTTGTTATTATTTTGCGCGAATAAATTCGAGGCAAAAATTAATGATAGGATGATTGAAATGATTTTTCCGGTTTTCATGGTATAAAAGTTTAATATTGAATGAGTTTGACCGAAAATATATCTCTTGGTTTAATGTGAAAATTCAAAATCCTAAATATTTGCAATACCGTTAATGATTTCATCTCTTTCTTTATTGTTGGGATGAGATGGAATCCCATAAATACTTGAAAATTTACAGATTAACGTTCAATTTCCTCGGAGTTAACGGCTGCTTTTTCCGGAATCGGAATTCTCCTTATTTTAATATTTAAATAAGCCATCAGAATGGTCATTAACGGACTGATAATATTAAAAAAAGCATACGGTGCATAAACCCAGGTGTCTACTCCAAGCACTCTTGATTGTGTTGCTCCGCAAGTATTCCAGGGGATTAAAACCGACGTAACAGTACCGCTGTCTTCCAGGGTCCGGCTTAAAAGTTCGGGAGCTAAACCTTTGTCCTGAAATGATTTTCTGAACATCCTTCCGGGGACAACAATTGCCAGATATTGGTCGGATGCGGTAGTATTAAAAAACAAACACGTTACAACTGTTGATGCTACTAAGCTTCCGGTACTTTTTGCGTATTTAATTATTGGTTGCGTAATTCGCCTGAGCAATCCTGCCGATTCCATTATTCCACCAAAAACCATAGCAGAAAGAATCAGCCAAATGGTATCCAACATTCCCCGCATCCCCGAAGTGCTTAACAATTCAGTAATTTTCGGATCGGAAGTGCTAAGCGAAATGTCGCCAAACATGGATTGCATCACTGATATGTAGGCGGCTTTTGCATAGTTGTCGGTAACTCCCGAAATGGTTTCAATTATTTCAGGCTGAAAAATTATTCCAAAAATACCTCCAAGCAAAGTTCCAGCTATAAGTGCCGGTATTGGCGGGACTTTCATTATAATAATCGCGAATAAAATTATTGGAACAAGAAAAAGTAGTGGGTTTGTATTAAAAGTACCATCAATAGCGTTTTGCACATTTTCAACGTTTATTACCGCACCTCCAAAATCGTATCTAAATCCAATAACAAGAAAAATAAGCAAGGTTATAATATAGGACGGTGTAGTGGTAAAAGCCATGTATTTTATGTGAGTAAACAAATCAGTCCCGGCCATAGCAGGTGCTAGGTTTGTAGTATCGCTAAGTGGGCTCATTTTGTCGCCAAAATAGGCACCGCTAATAATTGCTCCAGCAACAACAGCCTCACTCATTCCCAGTGCTTTCCCAATTCCCAGCAAAGCTACGCCAATTGTCGCAACCGTTGACCACGAACTCCCTGTTGCCACACTCACAATCGAACCCACAAGTACAGCAGTAACAAGGAATAATTTTGGGTTTATAATATTTAATCCATAATAAATCATTGCCGGCACAACTCCGCTTATCATCCAGGTTCCGGCTAATGAACCAATCAGTAACAAAATCAATATCGACGGCATTGCTGAACCAATTGTTGTAACAACTTTAGCCCTAACAGATTCCCAACGGTATCCCAGCCGAATTGCAATTAGCCCGGCAAAAGTAGCTGCAAGTATAAGTGCAATCTGGTTTGGACCGGCGAGTGTGTCATCAAAAAGAATAACATTCAGCGTTAACAGAACAATTAAAAAAAGAATAGGTATGATTGCTTCAAATAGACTAGCTTCCCGTTTCATAGATAAAATATTCCGGATCGGTTAAATGAAAAGCAAACTAACACTTTTATTATGAATTTGACGGTACTTCTCTTTTTTTATTGAAAAAAAGCCATTTTAATTTAATGATGGAGTGTGATAATTTATTGTTTATATCTTCGTTTTTTCTTTATTGAATTTAAAATATGAAGGAATTTTTTCGAAAGTGTTTTGTTTTTGCTTTAGTATTGTGTTCATGTACTTTTTCGCTTTATGCGCAACGAAGTAATGGAATTGCTGTTGAAGGCAAAGTTAGTGTACAGCAAGGAGTAGTTGAAGGAGCTGTCATTCAGATGTTTATGGATGGCCGCCGTTTGGATAATTATGGTATAGGTGCCGATGGTCAATACAAGATTGAACTGAATTACAGCCACAAATACGAGTTGATTTTCAGCCTTAAAGATAATTTCTCACAGAAAATTGTTGTCGAATCTGCAGTGCCGAAAACCGTACTACAATCAGACCCAAAGTTCCCTCCTTTTCCCCTCGATATTAATTTGTTTACCGAAATCCCGGGAATCGATAAATCTTTTGTTGACAACACCATCCTTAAAATTTACTACAATCCAAATGTCGACAACTTTATATCTGAATTATATTACAATGATGCACAAATTGCTAAATTGATTGAACAAGCTGTTTTGCAGTCGAAAATGATTGGCAAGGAAGCAGATTATTTGTCGAAACTGACCAAGGCCGAACTGGCAGAAATGAAAAAGGAATATGATGAATTGCTCGATCAGGCGCGGCAGGAATACAGCAAAGAACAATTTTTATCGGCACTCGATGGCTTTAAAGCGGCAAGCAAAATTTTTCCAAATGAACAGTTTCCCAAAGACAGGATTGCAGAAATTAATGATTTGTTGGGTTTGATGATGGTTGCTGCCGATTTGGATAAAGCTTTGGCCGAAAGATTTTCAGCATTAATAAAAGAAGCCGATCTGTACTTCAACCAAAAAAAGTATGCTGAAGCTAAAAACTCTTACAACCGTGCACTTTCGATAATGCCTAACGACAATTACGCCAACCAGCAGATTAAATTGATAAATGATTTATTGAAAAAGAAATTGGCCGACGAACAGTATGAGAATATTATTGCGCAGGCTGATAACTCATTTAAGCAATTATTATACAATGAAGCGTCAAAAAGTTACAATGAAGCGCTTGGTATAAAACCAAATGAAGCATATCCAAAAACCAAACTGAAAGAGATAAGTGAGATTTTAGCCAATCAGGCAAGTTATGCCGAGAAACAAAAAAGTTATGAGCAAGCTATGCAACAA
>JBFHJA010000515.1:0-3355 GCA_041596165.1 Draconibacterium sp.
TAATCATCGATTCTGCTAATCGGACTAATTACCGCTGCTGTTCCACAAGCACCGGTTTCTTCAAAAGTTGCCAGTTCTTCAACCGGAACTTTTCGTTGCTCAACTTTCAGCCCCATTTCTTCGGCCAAAACCATCAGGCTTTTATTGGTAATCGATGGAAGGATTGACAATGATTTTGGTGTAATATAAGTGTTGTTCTTTATCCCAAAAAAGTTGGCAGCGCCACATTCATCGATATATTTTTTCTCTTTTGCATCGAGATAAAAAATATTGGAATAACCAAGTTCGTGTGCCTTTTTACCAGCAACCAAACTTGCTGCATAATTTCCGCCCACTTTATATTTTCCCATTCCACGGGGAGCAGAACGGTCGAATTCGCGCATAATTACAAAAGGAGTAGTTTGAAATCCGCCTTTAAAATAAGGGCCGACGGGCATAACGAAAACCATAAATATATACTCATCAGCCGGTTTTACACCAATCTGCGGACCGGAGCCAAACAAGACCGGACGGATATACAAGGACGCACCTGATTCATATGGCGGAACAAATTTTTCGTTCAGCTTAACTGCTTTTTTCACTGCTTCCATAAATTTTTCAACCGGAACCTGTGCCATTAAAGTTCCGGAAGCCGAATCTAGCATTCGTTTTGCGTTTTCATCCATTCTGAATACGCGGACTTTCCCGTCTTTTCCCCTGAACGCTTTTAAACCTTCAAACGATTCCTGTCCGTAATGGATTGCAGTGGCAGCAATATGCATTGTGAAAAATTCGCTGTCACTTACTTCAAGTTCACCCCATTTCCCATTTTTATATGTACACCTGATATTGAAATCGGTTTTTATGTACCCAAAATTCAGGTTGTTCCAGTCTATGTTTTCCATTTTTAAGAATTTAATATCAATGGTTTTTCGTCAAAATTTGCTCTTTAACCAAACTTTGGGCAAATTAAGAAAATTTTATGTTTTAGAAGCAAGAGTTTCGTCAGTGAAACAATGAAAGTCTAAAAGTTTTAAAACATATTATAACTGAAAGTTTGCAGGCGGTGTTTATCCTGTGTGTGTTTTACAGTTTCAATAGACTAAAATTAACTTTTTACCTGAATAAAATATCCGCTGTGTTTTCTGATATTCAAAACCGAATCATCCTCAAATAAAAGATACTGTCCTTTTATTCCGGTTAGAACACCTTCAATTAGAGGCATTTTATCAAATCCCACACTTTTAATTTTATCGGGGAACTGTTTTACAGGATAGTTAATTTCGGTGGTAGAGTTATCCATTTCAGTATAATTCCGCAGTTCTTTGGGTAACAACTGAATTACTTTTTCTTTTTCAGCAACAAGGTCAATGTTTTCCATTACTTCATTTTTTAACATCGCGCGCCAATTGGTTTTATCTGTAAAATATTTTTTTAGAAAAACTTCGATTACACCGGCAATGTGACGGTTTGGTGTTGTGGCCAATTTTATGGCCGAACTTGCACCCTGGTCGATCCAGCGGGTTGGTATTTGATGAATTCGTGTAACACCTACTTTCACTTCACTTGAAACAGCAAGATAAACAATGTGGTCGATGAGATCGTGTTTTTCAGCCCACTCCATATCGCGGGCAATTCCCAGGTGAGCTTTGGATAGTTCAGGCCGCAAAATCGATTCGCTGGCTTCGGGCGCAGTTTGCAGGCAGTTGTAACAAAACCCTTGTCCGAACGATGTTTTGGTTTGTTTCCCACACGAAATACAATTGATTTGACCTTCAAATTTCATTGAAATTTCCTTACCGATGAGGTCGTTCATTTCGAGCAGATTTTCGCCAATTGGCAAAGTATATTTTACCGGACTTGCCAGTTCTGTGCGCATTTTAAGAATGTTGCCTTCGAGTTGCATAAATATTTTGTTTAAAAATGAAACAGGGGAAAAGTACAAAAGTTTTGGGAATTGCTTTGTTACACATTTCTTCAATACGAGAACTATTCTTTCTGAATGAAAAGAACAGAACTTTAAAAATAATTTTACAACTCATCATCATTTGCCACACCCAAAACCCCTAAAAACAGCAGTTTAGCAGCATCTTCCATAATTTCAGGAGTCAGAACGTCAATTTTATCTTTTGGGTTGTGGTAATAAACGGGGAAAACAGAATTGCGTGTCCACATTCCAAAAGTTTTAATGCCTGCATTTTCGAAGTTTGATTCGTCGGAGCGTGGTCGTCCGTAATTTTTACTCCATTCCGATGCATCCATCTGGCGATGAATAAAGTTGTTGTTGGCACTTTCAAAATGTTTATACAGCTCCGGATAGCTTTTACCGTTTGCCAGATAAAAACCTGTGCCATTTCCAACCATATCAAGATTAATCATCAGTTTGGTTTTTTCGATGGGGAAAAGCGGATTATTTGCATAATATTCACTTCCATATAAACCACATTCTTCGCCGCCAAACAATATGAATAGCACCGTTCGTTTCAGTTTAATTTCGGAAGTTGCCAGCGCTTTGGCGACACCCAATATATCGGAAACACCCGAAGCATTGTCGAGCGCACCCGGGAAAACAACATTCCCCATGCTTCCCTGTCCATCGAGATGCCCGCCAATTATAATTACTTCGTCCTTTAAAACCGGGTCAGAACCTTCGATCATTCCAACTACATTACAAGCCCTTGCATCGGGAAAATACCGTGTTTTTGCAGAGATGCTTATTTTTTGATTTTCAGGAAAAATAAAAGAAGGAGTTTCCATTTTCTGAAGATCAGTTTTTACCGATTTATAATCTTTACCGGCATCCAAAAAAATCTGTTCCATCACTTTGTTGCTAACATGGGCATACACAAAATTATCCAGGTTAACTGTATTGGGGTTGGCGATTAAACTGGCGTAGATCATTCCGGCAGCGCCATGTTTTACAGCGTTTCTGAATTTGTAACGGTGGTAAGCATAAGGAGTCCATTTTGTTAATGATGTGTCGTTTTTCGAATATGGAATACCCGATTCCAAAATGATTATTTTCCCTTTTACGTTAACGTTTTTGTAATCATCGTAACCCAACTCCGAAGCGGTAATTCCGTAACCAACATAAACCAATTCGCTGCTGACACTACCCGAAGCAGAATTTGAACCGGGCAAATAATCATCAGGAAATGTCAGAACTGTTTGAATGTTTTTGTTTGAATAAATAACTTCACCCAGCGACAATACTTCGGAATATTCATTTGCAAATTCCTGAAAATAACTGTCGTTGTTGGCAGATTTAACACCCCATTCGGCAAATTTACCAGCGCACCATTTTGCAGCTTCCAAGTATTCGGGCGAGCCCGAAAGCCGTCCTTTGTATTTTTCAGAGCTCAATTCTTCCGCAAAA
>JBFHJA010000516.1:0-3335 GCA_041596165.1 Draconibacterium sp.
CGAAATCATAGGTTTTTACATAAAAGCAAAAAATGGGCTGAAATTTTTTCAGCCTATTTTTTTAACATGAATTTCATTTTATCTTCAAAAATCATTTTTACTGTGTTTATTTCTATTTCTTTTGAACTTTTAAATTGAAAACGACAATAAAAAACCAAAATGACAAGAAAAATATTAATTCTGATTGCTGCAATTAGCCTTATTGTTTTAAAGTTAGCAGCCAAAGAGGGAATGTGGATTCCCATTTTGCTCGAAAAATACAATTTAGCTGAAATGCAGCAAATGGGGTTTAAACTTACTGCAAGTGATATTTATGATGTCAACAATGCAAGTATGAAAGATGCAATTGTAATTTTTGGTGGGGGGTGCACCGGCGAGCTGATATCCGATGAAGGTTTGCTAATAACAAACCACCATTGTGGATATCGGCAAATACAGTCGCACAGCACTTTAGAACATGATTATCTGACAAACGGCTTTTGGGCAATGAACAAGTCGGACGAATTGCAAAATCCGGGACTGACCGTTAGTTTTCTTGAATATATGGAGGATGTTACAGATAAAATTTTTGAAAAAACTGAAGGTCTTTCCGATGCAGAGAAAGAAAAGCAGATTGAAAGAAATTCAAACGAAATTAAAAAGCAAGCTTCTGAAAATGGAAAATATAGCCCCCAAATAAAACCATTGTTTTATGGGAACCAATATTTTCTTTATGTCTATAAAATTTACAAAGATGTGCGTTTGGTTGGAGCACCACCATCGGCAATCGGGAAATTTGGAGGAGATACAGATAACTGGATGTGGCCGCGTCATACCGGTGATTTTTCTCTTTTTAGGATTTATGCCGATTCGAATAATGAACCTGCTGAATATTCGCCCGACAATGTGCCGTTCAAACCAAAAAAATATTTTCCTATTTCGCTGAAAGGAGTTAACCCAGGCGATTTTACAATGGTTTTTGGTTATCCCGGAAGTACGCAGCAATTCATTACCTCGAAGGAAGTTGATTTAATTATGAGTCAGCGCGATCCTGACAGAATAAAAATCAGAGATAAGAAATTGGAAATTATTGGTGCTGCTATGGAAGCTAATCCCGGAGTTCGAATTCAATATTCGGCTAAATATCAGGGGATAAGCAATGCCTGGAAAAAATGGCAGGGAGAAATGTTGGGACTGAAAAGACTTAATGTAGTAGATAATAAAATCGAATTTGAAGAAGCATTTAAAATGTGGGCAATTAAAAACGGAACATGGGACGCAAAATACAAACCAGTTTTCGGGAATTTTGATGCTATTTTTAAAGAATACGCTCCTTATATTAAAGCCTCCGACTATTATTCAGAAATTGTTTTGCGGGGGATTGAAATTTTCAATTTGGCGGCAAAATCAAGTTATATAATTAATAAAATTGAAAATAAACAAACTGACAATTTAGTCGATCAGCTTGGAGCTTTTTTGAAAGGGTTGCCCGGATTTTTCAAGGATTTCAATCAACCCACCGACGAGAAACTATTTGTTGAACTGCTTCCTTTTTTGATGACTGATATCGACAAACAATTTCTGCCCAACGATTTTCAGGAATTGATGGAAAAAACTGATCGTGAAAAATTATTGAAAAAAGTTTATCGGAAATCTATGCTTACAAATCAGCAAAAACTCGACAAACTTCTTCATTCTGAAAAGGAGGTAATTTTAAAGCAGTTGCAAAACGACCCATTGATAATGCTATACAAAAGCCTCAATTTCCATTATGTTACAAACATTAAACCTGTTGTCGATTCGTTAAATATTCAAATTGAAAAAAATATGAAGTTGTATATGGCAGGCATCATGGAAATGAAAAAAGATGAGCCGCTTTATGCAGATGCAAATCTTACTTTAAGGGTAACTTACGGAAAAATTGAAGGATACAAACCGTTGGATGGCGTAATTTATAATCATTACACAACTTTGTCGGGAATAATTGAAAAAGACAATCCTGAAATTTATGATTACGATGTTCCTGCTCGATTAAAAGAATTGTATCAGACCAGGGATTTTGGCCGGTATGAAATAAATGGCAGTGTTCCTGTTTGTTTTTTGGCATCAAACCACACTTCGGGAGGAAATTCAGGTAGTCCGGTTGTAAATGCAACGGGCGAACTGATTGGAATAAACTTCGACCGTGTTTGGGAAGGAACAATGAGTGACATTATGTTCGACCCTGAAATGTGCCGTAATATTTCGCTGGATGTTCGTTATGCACTTTTTATTATCGACAAATTTGCCGGTGCCGGTTATTTGCTTGATGAGATGGAAATTGTGGAGTAGGAGAGAGTTGGATATTTTTGTTGTCTTTATTTTCATTGTTCTTGTTGTGAAAAACTTTGACACCCCGACAACTCGACAATATTCTTTTTTTCCTACTTTCCAAAAACATAAATTACCGATAACTGTTGCTGCTGGTTAAGTTCTTTCCAGTCAATAATATGGAATGAAATGTTAAACTTCGCTTTCACCCTTTCGTGATTGATAAAATACCAGATAACATCAGTTCGCGAGTAGTTTTTTGTTCTGTAGAAAAGGTCGCCAAAAGCAAATTGATGATTACCTCCCAATTTTAACACCGATTTAACACCAAAATTTTTGTATTTTCCATTTGCTTCAGCCAGTAAACCAAAGGCATTCTGAAAATCTGGAATAACGCTGCGTTGACGGAAAGATGATTCCAAAACACCCGCTTTTATGTAGCCCTTTAGTTTTGAATCTTCAGAAGTCCTGATTCCAGCCTGAACTGCAAATCCAAAATAATCTTCAATATGATCATTGGGGCCCTTGATACTCGGTACTGAATGGTGAGTGAGTAAAATATAGTTTTGAAGAAACAGATTATTAGCATAGATTTCTCCAGACGTTCCGGCTGTGAAAATCTCGCTGACGATTTCCGTTTGTCTGCCTATCCAATCAACAAAACCATTTTGATAGCCCCAGTCCCAGTGTGATTCACCAAACATTCCTTCAATATTGGGGCGGAAATACAATAACGTATCTGTTAACATGGCAAGCGGGAAATTAATTTTATCCCTTCTGGGAAAAGCTCCAAAAAGAAACTCGTTTTGCTCATCTTTAAATTGATAATACATTGTGAGTTTTGGCTTTTGAGCATCAATATCGCTGCCAAATTCAAGCAACTGACTTAATCCTACACGTAGTCTGTGCTCATCAATCTTAACTCCGGTTTCAAACGCACCACGGGTACCTAAAATTGTTTGAGGATAAGCTCCGTCGTAGAAATATTCACGGTTATCTCCAATTCCTTCAAACAAAATTTTATATTCAAAATCCTGCGATTTCAC
>JBFHJA010000517.1:0-3331 GCA_041596165.1 Draconibacterium sp.
AAAGGACTCGATTTGCACATGGCCAATTTTATTGATGGGGTAAAAACCCGTAATAGAAACTTGAATGCCAATATTACAGTTGCGGCAAATACTGCACGAGTAGCACATTTGGGAAATATTGCCCATCGAACCGGTCACCGTTTATATTGGGATGCAGAAACTCGTCAGATTAAAAATGATGATGAGGCAAACAAATATCTGATACCTACTTATCGCGCTCCCTGGGTGTTGCCGAAGGTGTGAGAAATTATTTCACGCAAAGTTGCAAAGAGTCAAAATCATATTTTGGTCTTTGTGTCTTTGCGTGAATCATTAAAATTGCATCTGAAATCTTTCATTCACCGCTTAACTTGAAACAGTTTGTGACCTTTTATTTTTTGCATAATGAACCCCAAATGCTATCAAAACAAAAATAAGTGCGATAAAATAAATGGTTGTGGTAGAGCTTTTTAGTAATGAAAAGGAGTTGGTAATAGTAACAGTTTCAACTGAATAATTGGGATATTGGTTAAGCATTGTAATAATCCCGATATTTTCAATATAATCTGAAATTCCGGCTATAAGTGTTAGAAAACTAAAATAAAGCACTGAGCTTTTAATTTTATTTATTTTTTTAAGAAAAAAGGCAAAAAGCAAACAGTATCCGATACCAAAAAGTGCAGGGAAGATTAAATCAAGTGGAATCTGTTTGTATAAGTAGGCAAATCTTCCGTTTTCCCCTAGCGTGCTAAATAAATTATCTACATATTCTTTATCATACCCTTCCGGCATCATGTCCAAAATTTTCATGCCATTGGCAAATCCCGACACATTAGGTATCGTAATTACCATCATCAATAAGTAAACAATGGTTGAGGGAATAAAAAAAATTAAAACTGTTTTCCCGTTACTGTAGGCATAAATTAATTTTTTTAAGCTCCTTATCATTTCACAATTATATTAATGTTTTGAATTCAAATACTGATTATTTTTTAATCCTTGTCAACTGCCAGAGGTGAGTGATAAATTCTTTTTAAGTTTTGCAAATTGAAGAACAATAAATCCGCCAACAAAAAATAACGACATAAAAATCATACTGTTTCGCATGTTGCCCGTAATCATATCAATCAAACCGTAAGAGAACGACCCAATTACAATGGCAAGTTTTTCAGTAATGTCATAAAAACTAAAAAATGAAGCTGTGTCTTTCGTTTCTTCCGGGATTAATTTTGAATAGGTTGAACGCGAAATTGATTGCACACCGCCCATCACAAACCCCAGCAATCCGGCAAGTCCGTAAAACGACATTTTTTCCTTCAGAAAATAGCCTGAAACACAAACGAAAATCCAGATTATCAAAGTGGAACCAATAGCGAAGCCATTTCCTTTAAATTTTGAAACCAAAGCAAAAAAGTAAGCTCCCACAATTGCTACTATTTGCAAAATTAAAACGACTATAATCATTTCATTACCGGAAATCCCAACAACTTTATCTCCGAACAATGGCGCAAGCAGCATCACGGTTTGCACCCCCATGCTGTATATGAAAAATGCAATGAGAAATCGAAACATCACCTTTTTATCCTTCACTATTTTATAAACGTTTTTCAATTTTTTCGATCCATTGCCTAAAATTCCTAAAGTAATTTGTTTTCCGGTTGCTCTGTCTTCAAGATAATAGAAGGCGATTTGTGCAAATCCCATCCACCACAAACCTACAAGGATAAACCCAAATCGTGTGGCTGCTCCACCATCTTCAAAACCAAAAAAATCTGATTTCATATATAAAACAAGGTTAAATACAAGAAGTATAACACTCCCGGCATAGCCCATGGCAAATCCCCGGGCGCTTACCCTGTCCATTTTGTCTTCGGTAGCAACTTCAGGTAAAAATGCATTGTAAAATACAAGCGACCCAGCAAACCCGATACTCGCAAAAATGGCACACGCAATGCCGTATTCTACATTTTCTCCGGTAAAAAAATAAAGTCCAATACACGAAAGCGAGCCCAGATATGTGAAAAATTGCATAAATCTTTTTTTTCTGCCACTAAAATCGGCTATGCCTGAAAGTATTGGAGCCAGAAATACAATAACAAGGAATGAAAAAGAGATTGCATAAGAATAGAGAACCGAATTGACAACCGAAATTCCAAAGAATTGAACTGTTTCACCGCCAAATGCTGTTTGTGTGGTACTTAGATAATAAATCGGAAAAATTGCAGTTGTTACAATCAGGTTATAAACCGAATTCGACCAGTCGAAAGAAGCCCAGGCGTTAACGAGTCGCGTGTTGTTTTTTTCAAGCATTTTGTTGCACTTTTAATTGGCTGTTATTTGGTTTCCGTTTTAAAGATGCAATTATTTTCCAATAAAATAATTAACATGTGTTTGCTTGTTCAAACTTATGAAACTAATGGTTAATTAACTACAGTGTAGAATATGTATTTTGGATTTCATTTAAAAAAATCTACTTTTGGCAACTATCAATTTTTTAGAAAGGAGCATGAATCCATTACTTCAAACCGGAACTTTAATCGTTTTTTTTGCACTTGCATCATATTCTATTGCGATATTAACGGAACAACGTAAAAAGATACTTCGACGAAGGATTCTTGTATTTTTAACACTTGGAGTTGCGCTTGACATTACTGCAACTATTTTTATGATTTTGGGATCCTCCAAAGGAATTTTCACGCTACATGGAATTATCGGATACTCCTCATTATTAGGTATGTTTATAGATGCTGTTATGATTTGGCGCTTAAAAATAACTAACGGATCATACTGCCCGGTCCCGGATAAAATTCATCATTATTCGCGTTACGCATATATTTGGTGGGTAATTGCTTTTATTACTGGCGGTTTACTTGTAGCGTTACGATAGTAGAAATTGTGTATTAAATACCGGATTCTGGATTGGGGAAATGTATTAATTGATATTGGAAATTTTTGTTCTGCTTTGAACTCTAAACTTTGAACTTGTACGCCTTCACTTTTTTAAGCATTATGAACTTCGAACCCTTTTTGATTTGCAATTTTCCGTTTGCGTTTAATTTGGGCAAGGAATAGTCCGGCAACAACAATCAGGATTCCAGTTATTTGCTGACCGCCCAACTCTTCTTTCAAAATAAAAAATGAAAGAATTGCCACAAAAACCGGTATTAAATTGATAAAGGAATTTGAACGATTAACGCCTATTTGACGGATGCTTTGGGTGAAAAATACAAACGCCAGCGTGGATGCAAAAACTGCCAGTAAAATGATTGCACGAAAAGCCTCGGGATGAAATGGCCGGGAAATAAAATCGTTAAAATCGACAACCAGCCAAACTGGAAGAAATAAAACAATT
>JBFHJA010000518.1:0-3310 GCA_041596165.1 Draconibacterium sp.
AGGCTTTGGTTCCCTGGCCGCTTTTTTGGCCGCCAAATCGGCTTCAAAATCAGCTTTTGCTTTACCCGATTTGTAAGCGCGATATTGTTCAGGGTGCATTGCCAGCTCCATTAATTCTTCGTCATCCTGGCCAAAATCCCAGTTATTTTCTTTCATCTCTGCTCTAAACAGATCAAGGCTGTCAGGATAAAGCTCTTGAGGAACACCCGTATAAAATTCTTTTCCGTTTGCTTTGGCTAATTGAATGATTTCTTCGCCTAATTCTCCGGGAAGTTTCCCCGATTTTCCAATAATCATATCCCAAATATTATCGGCAACCATACTCCAGCGTTCGCGACCTTTTATCAATTGAATAACATTCATTAATGCAAGGTTTTTCACGTATTGGCTAAAAGGAGTAACAAGCGGTGGATACCCCAACATTGGCCATATATATTCCACCTCTTCAAATAATTTAATCAATAAATCATCCTGACTTAAAAGTGGTTTATTATGTTTCTCCAACCATTTATTTAAACTTATCAGGTTCGAACCAAGGTCGGCCATTAAACTTCCCATCATACCACCCGGGAGGCCAGAACCAATCAGCAACGAATTCATCTGACGGTTTTTCGAGCTAATCCAGTATCCAAGGAAATCGTCCATAAACTCCTGTGTTAAAGAACGAACTTCCATATAGGCTTTCATGTTTATGTCTTTCACCTTAAATCCGGCATCTTTTAACATGCCTTGAACGGCCAAAACATCAGCGTGGCCTGTTCCCCATGAAAGAGGTTCCATGGCAACATCAACATAATCGACACCTGAACGTGCAGCTTCCAAAATACTTGCCATTGAAAAACCAGGACCAGAATGACCGTGGTACTGAACAATAGTTTTTGGATGTGCCGTTTTAATATTTTTAATGATTTTGCCTATAAAAGCAGGACGACCAATACCAGCCATATCTTTTACACAAATCTCGTCGGCGCCCATTTCAATTAACTGATCAGCCAGTTTTGTATAATATTCTACCGTGTGCACTTTCGATATTGTTAAACTCAATGCTGCCTGTGCAATCATGCCCCCTTCTTTGGCGAATATAATTGAGTTTTCAAGGTTACGTGGGTCGTTCAATCCACAAAACGAACGGGCAATATCGGTTCCCTGTAATTTTTTCACTTTGAACATTAACTTCCGCACATCAGCAGGAACCGGGTTCATACGAATTCCATTTAAAGCGCGCTCCAACATATGCGTTTGGATGCCTGCATCGTTAAAGGGTTGTGTCCAGCGGCGATTTGCCACATTCGGATTTTCACCAAAAAGCAGGTTAATCTGTTCGAATCCACCACCGTTGGTTTCTACCCTATCGAAACATCCCATTTCAATAATTGCCGGCGCAACTTTTTCTAACTGTTCTACTTTTGGAACATATTTTCCCGAAGATTGCCACATATCTCTATACAGCAAACTAAATTTTATTTCTTTACTCATATATTAAACTTATTACAATTTAGATTAATTCACTTTCTTTATGGAGCTTACACTACCTCTCCCGTTTGTTGTTATCTGAACCGCTGAAACAATTGCAGCCATTTTCTTTGAATCGATAACAGGATTGTTTCCTGTCTTATTTTCCGTTAGCGTTACCGGAGCGGGTGCAAATTTATTTGTAAGTTGAATGATTAGGTTTCCCAATACAACCACCATAATTAATATGATGAATACAGTACTCATACCTGTTAACAATAGTTTTAATGCTTCTGCCATGATTGATTTAGATTAAAATTTTCCTTTAAAAAAGTACACAAATTTAAAATTGCATATTAATTCAAGCATATTTTTACTTATAATTTGATATTTTTTATTGAGATTTAACAATGATTTGAAAGCATTTAATAAGGATTAATTACTCTTTTATAATGCATTCGATTGTTTTTTAAAAACTTACAAGAGGCAAACATAATTTCAGATTGACAGGTATAAAAAAATACCTCGTTAAAAGATTTAACATTGCGAAATAGAATTTGTAATGTTTCCGACCTAAACCGTTTTGCTATATTTGCATTGCAATATTTAAAAAACATTCATTTCAATGAAAAATTTATTTAACATTTCTATCTTAACAATTGCTTTGTTTGGCTTTTCATGCTCTGAAAAAAAAGAATCAATCGCAACAGTTGAAACCAACTTCACACAATTTGTCGATCCATTTATTGGAAGTGATTACCACGGACACGTTTTTGTGGGTGCAAATGTTCCGTTTGGGGCGGTGCAATTGGGGCCAAACAACCCAACACAAGGCTGGGACTGGTGTTCGGGTTATCATTATTCCGACTCCATTTTAATTGGTTTTGCCCACACACATTTAAGCGGAACTGGAATTGGCGATTTGGGCGACATTCTTTTCATGCCGGTTTCGGGCGATTTTGTACCATCAAAAAACGAAAAAGAACAATACAGCTGGCAGGCAAAATATACCCACCAAAATGAAACAGTAAAACCTGGTTATTATTCTATCGACATTGAAAAATACAATATCACAGCTGAATTGACAGCTTCTGAAAGAGTAGGTTTTCATAGATACAATTTCAAAAACGATGGCAACTCCAAAGTTATCGTCGATTTAAAATATGGAACAGGTTGGGATAATCTGACAAAAGGCGAAATAAAACAAGCCGGTAAAAATGTTATTCAGGGCTTTCGTTTTTCAAAAGGCTGGGCCATCGACCAACGAGTTTTTTATAATACTGAATTCTCGAAAGAAATAAAATCACTTGAAATCATTAAATCCGATAAAAATCTTGGCGAAATCACAGCCATAATCGAATTTGAAGGCAATGGAGAATTAATGGCAAAAACAGCTGTTTCACCTGTTAGTATTGATGGTGCTAAAAACAATTTGACAGCTGAAATTACCGATTGGGATTTTGATGCTGTAAACAATTCAGCAAACGAAAAATGGAATACAGAACTCGGAAAAATTAAAATCGAAACCGAAGATTTGGCTGAAAAGAAAACTTTTTATACTTCGCTTTATCACACAATGATTGCTCCTTCTCTTTTTAACGATACCAACGGCGATTATCGTGGCGCCGACCATGAAGTCCACCAAAACCCGGGGCATGAAACTTATACAACGTTTTCGTTGTGGGATACTTACCGTGCTGCACACCCATTGTTTACACTGGTTCAGCAAGACCGGGTAAACGATTTTGTTAATACGATGCTCGATATTTACGACCAACAAGGAAAACTCCCTGTTTGGCACCTGCACGGAAACGAAACAAATACAATGGTTGGTTACCATGCCATTCCTGTAATTGCC
>JBFHJA010000519.1:0-3282 GCA_041596165.1 Draconibacterium sp.
AAAATAAAAAACTCCTGTAAATGTGATACTTACAGGAGTTTGCTTTGTATTGCTTATTGAAAAAGTGGAGCTGGCGGGAGTCGAACCCGCGTCCAAACGAGGAAGCAACAAGCTTTCTACATGCTTATCCCCAGACTTGATTTTCGAATAAACACCGGATCAGGGCCACCAATATTTACCTTATCTCTTTTATTTTCGTAAGAGTGCCAGAGCCTCACTAAAACTAGCTTCGATTTTCTTGCACCGCCTGATCGGACCGCTTCAAAGCATTAGCATCCGGGCGATGTCTCGTTCCAAAACCTTGTTTCGGAATAAAGGTAACTTACTTGATTCGGTTACGCAGCAAGAGCGTAGTTATTTTCGCCAATTGTGTTTTGATTATTATTTTAAAAGGTCAACAATCCAAACCTTGCATGCTTACCTGCCTCTTCTACCCGCTGTCAAAACCAATCAGCCCCGGTAAAATGGATTGCAAAAATACAAATTTTGAAGTTACGAAATCCTTCGTTGCTGTTAAATATCCTAAAAGGGATCGAAAAGTTCAAAGTTACAGGTTCGAAATTTAATGAAATAAGTAACCAGTATCGATCTGTCTGTTATATCATGAATTCCATTTTTTAATAGCTGCCAGGTTCATTTCGTTTTCAATATTCTTTGATTGTGGCGTATAAAGAAAATCCAGTTCTTTTTCATAATGTTCGGTAATTTTTCCTCGAACCATTTTCAGCATAGCATTCAACATTTTGTTTTCGGCGTTAAAAGTTTCTGGGAGTATCGCTATCGTTGCCGGAATCCAACGTTCAGGGAACATTCCTTCAACTTTTCCTCCTTTTTTGAACTGGTTAATTTCGTTTTGTATCATTTTCAGTATTTCCGAATTGGCTGCGTCGCTTCCCTTTTCAAGTCCGCGGTGTTTCAGTTCGCGGTTTATTGCCTCCATATCCGGAACAACCATGCCAACAGTATATGGATTTTGGTTGTTATGCAGCATTATTTGTTGAATGTAGGGCGAATTAATCAATATGGCATCTTCAATTCCTTCGGGGCTATATTTTTCTCCGTCATTTCCAATTAAAAGACTTTTAAACCGGCCTAAAACATACAGAAACCCATCTTTGTCAACATAACCCATGTCGCCAGTGTGGAGCCAGTTGTTTTTAATCGTTTCGGCCGTTGAAGCAGGATTATTCCAGTATCCGAGCATTACATTATCTCCTAATATACAAATCTCACCTTTTTCACCCTGGGGCAAAGTTTTGCCGTCGTTATCTACAATTTTTAATTCCATATGATCAACAGGTTTCCCCGATGAACCAAATTTTACACATTTCGGCACATTTGATGAAATAACCGGCGATGCTTCTGTTAGTCCATAACCCTGGCAAATTGGCAATCCAATCGCATAAAAGAACTTTTGCATTTCAATGTCGAGAATAGCACCACCACCAATAAAAAACATGAGGTTACCTCCAAATCCTTCACGTATTTTTTTAAATAGAATTGAATCAAAAACGGAAAGCAGTGGCTTTAATAAAAACCGAAAACCTTTGCCTTTGTTCGTACCTACACCGTTGTATTTATATGCTACTTTTAAAGCAAACTGAAATACTTTATAAAGTGTTTCTCCTTTTGCCCGAATACCCGCTTCAATATTTTTTCTGAATGTTTTTGAGTAAGCAGGAACACTCATCATGATGTGTGGCTGTACTTCCTTAATGTTCTTTGGAATATTTTTTAGTGTTTCGAGCGGCGAGTTTCCAATTTCAACCGATGCAATACTTGCGCCTTTGTACATAAAAACATAGAGGCAAGTTGTGTGAGCAAAAGCATGATCCCATGGCAAAATAGCCAAAGTTTTCCAGTGTGGTTGAAGATCGAGCAGTTCATTTGACTGAACTACATTTGCCGCATAATTCAGGTGAGATAGCATAATTCCCTTTGGGTCGGCTGTTGTTCCTGAGGTGTATGAAATGTTTGCTACATCATTTGGCTGAATGTTCTTCCAGATTGCATCGTAAATCTCAGTATTTGCTTTTCTTAATACTTTTCCACGATTTAGTAAATCAATATAATTAAAGTCGTTTTCTCCCGGGTTATTTTTCCCGTCGATAAAAACTACTTTTTCAAGTTCGGGTAGTTCGCCTCGAATTTCCTCAATTTTTTCTGCATGATTCTTTGAAACAAAAATAATTTTCGAACCGCTGTGCTTTAATCTGAATGTTAACTCATTGGATTCTAGTCTAATGGAAAGAGGTACGTTGATGCCGCCGGAATATAAAATCCCTAGTTCGCTGATTATCCAATCGTTTCGACCATCGGCTACCAATGCTGCGCGATCGCCTTTTTTGAAACCGATTTCGACTAATCCAGCCGCGAGGTTTAATACTTGTTCGTGGGTTTCTTTATAGGTAGTTCCTTCGTATTTGCCATTTTTCTTCTCCCATAAATAAATGTTATCGGGGAATTTTGTGATAGCTGTTTCAAAAAGTTCGATTATAGTTTTCATTTTTATATAAATAGAATTTAAGTAAAACCAAACTTACATAAAAAAATGGCAAAATGGATATTCAGGTAATTTGAACTATAAAAAAAGCCCGAAATTCGGGCTCAGTCACTATTCGGTTAAAAACCTGTATATGGTTTTTTCGTTGTATTTTTCGCCGGGTTTTAACAGGGTAGAGGGAAATCCGGGTTGGTTTACAGAATCAGGGTAGTGCTGTGTTTCCATGGCAATTCCCGAAAAGCTGCCAAATTTTTTCTTTCCGTCAATAATTAACTCCGGATTCCAGTAACCTGTATAAATTTGTACTCCAGGTTGTGTCGTTAAAACTTCGATTTTTCGGCCGCTTTTTGTTTCTCTCAAAGTACCAATATATTTTAATTCGCCCGATTCGTTTTCCAAAACAAAATTGTCGTCATACCCCATTGGAACTTCCGATATTCGATGGTTTATTTTTTTCGAGATTGTAAAATCGAAAGGTGTGCCGGCAACCGGAATAATTTTGCCTGTTGGAATCTGGTCAACCATTTCAGTCATTTTTGTTGCTGTTAATTCCAGTTCGTGGTTCATGATATTTTCTTTTCCCCCGGTTAAATTAAAATAACTGTGGTTGGTTAAATTCACAACTGTTGTTTTATCTGTTTCTGCCAGATATTGGATACCCAATTCATTTTTATTGTTAAGGGTGTAAATACAGGTCACTTTCAGGTTTCCCGGATAATTTTCTTCCATGTCCACACTCAAATAGGTTAATTTTACACCAATCTCTTTTTCGTTTTCAA
>JBFHJA010000520.1:0-3269 GCA_041596165.1 Draconibacterium sp.
GCGTAAACCGTTCCCAAAGCAATGAAAACAATAAATACCAAAATGGTAATCATCTTGTTTTCAAGAAAAAAACGTATGATTTTATTGAGCATACTTTTTCAATTTATGAGTTATTAATGATTATTGATTAGTGCCAAAATTGTTTGGCAATCCATTTAGAATCTTTTCAGCAAAAGATTCTGCCAATCATAATAAATTCATAAAAGGTATTGCTGTTCCAAGGAAAGGACAGTTTGAATTTTGGGTGGTGGCGGAGAATCGGAAATTTCGAAACTTAATATTTTGGTTTCGGGAATTGTTGTTATAATTTCAGCAAATAGGTTACAACCGAAAATATCTATTTCTGCCAAAACAGGTGGTACAACACTTACTGGTGCCGAAAAATCATCTTCTATCTGATAAAAACTGTTTTCGTTGTGGCAGCAATCGCTATCGCCGCAACATGATTTTGCCTGATGAAACACAGCAGTTTCAACAAAAGTATCGCCGCAATAATGTTTCGACACAACCATACCCATTGTTGAAACCAACAACAGAGAAGACAAAATTATATGGCTGAATTTTCGTAACATTTTCTTTTTCAACTACAATTAGAAACGCAAAGGTGGAAAAAAAGTTTATGTTTTCTGTTATGGATTGTTTGTTTAACTTTTTTCAGGGTTGGTTTTGTGCGTAATTGAGTTTTCTTTTAGTCGTCACCCGACATGAAATCGGGTGACGATAACTAAAACGATTATTTCAAATATTTATCCAACCAATTAAAGAAAACACGCTGCCAGAGAATTCCGTTTTGCGGTTGAAGTACCCAGTGGTTTTCTTCAGGGAAATAGAGCATTTGCGCCGGAACACCGCGCAAAACAGCCGCATTAAAAGCTGCCATTCCCTGTTCTGAAGGCACGCGATAATCTTTTTCACCCTGAACAATTAAAATTGGTGTATCCCAGTTTTGTACATAGTTGTGGGGAGAAAATGAATACGAACGTTGCGCTGTTGCATTTGTTTTGTCCCAGTATGCACCACCGTAATCCCAGTCCACAAACCACATTTCTTCGGTAGTTGTGTACATGTGTTCGAAGTTAAAAATTCCGTCGTGGGCAATAAAAGCCTTAAATCTTTTTTCGTGGTTACCGGCTAAATACATAACGGAAAAACCACCATAACTTGCGCCAACTGCGCCTAGTTTATCTTTATCGACAAAAGGTTCTTTTGACACTTCGTCAATGGCTGTCAATAAATCTTTGATATTCTGACCGCCATAATCTTTTGAAATCTGTTCGTTCCATTCCTGTCCAAAACCCGGCAATCCGCGGCGGTTTGGTGCTACAATAATATAACCATTGGCCGCCATCATTTGAAAATTCCAGCGGTACGACCAAAACTGGCTAACAGTTCCCTGTGGACCGCCCTGATTGTATAAAAGAGTCGGATATTTTTTTGATGGATCGAAATGTGGCGGATAAATTACCCAGGTATGCATTTGTTTGCCATCGGTAGTTTCAATCCAACGCTCTTCCACTTTTCCAAAAGTCAACTGGTCGAGGATTCCTTTGTTGATTGTTGTCAAAGTATCACTTTCCCCTGTTACTGGCTCAACTACATATAATTCAGCAGGTTGCGACATAGAAACTTTTTGAGCAAGCAACTTTTCACCAGCCACCATTACATTGCTATAATCGTGCACTCCATCGGTTAAACGTGCAAAAGAGCCATCTGCCAAATCGAGCCTGTAAATTTCTTCGGTGGCGTCAATGTTGCTCACGAAATAAATCGATTTTCCATCGGCACTCCAATTTAAACCAGTTGCATTTTGGTCGAAATTTTCAGAGTAATCTTGCTTCTCTCCGGTTTCCAAATCGGCTACAAACAGACGGTTTTTATCAGCTTCATAACCATTGCGTTCCATGCTTTCCCATGCCAGATGTAAGCCATCGGGTGAAAAAACAGGGTTTTGGTCGTACCCCATCATACCTGAAGTGAAATTGATAGTTTTACCTAAATCAATATTGTATAAATAAATATCGGAATTAGTTGAAACTGCATATTCTTTACCTACTTTTTTCTTACATGTGTAGGCAATTGTTTTCCCATCTGGACTCCATGCAATTTGTTCGATACCGCCAAAAGGTTTCATGGGCGAATCAAAACGTTCGCCTTCCATGATATCTTTCCCTTCACCAATTTCCCCTTTGTTATAATCCGTTACGAAAATGTGATTGTAGGTGTAATCGTGCCACGAATCCCAGTGGCGGTACATAATATCATTTTCCAAACGGGCATTTGCCAAGGGTAAATCAGGGAATAAATCGTTTACACTTTCATCCAGTTTCACGCTTTTCAGGTAAAATATTTTGCTTTGGTCGGGAGAATAACCGAAGCCCGAAATCCCGCCTTCAATATTGGATATCTGTTTAGTTTTTTTTCCATCCGGGTTCATTTCCCACATTTGTACTGAACCTGAAGCCGATGAAAGAAAACCTATTTTTTTCCCGTCAGGTCTCCAAACCACATTAAATTCATTGACACCCGAGTTGGTAAGATTCTTTGCTTCGCCACCCGAAACCGGAATTGAATAAATGTCGCGGTATGATTTGTTTTCTTCGATATTATAATAAGTAACTGTGTAAATTACCGTTTCCCCATCTGGCGAAACCTGCGCCTCGCCCAACCTGCCAAACGCCCACAATACTTCGGGTGTCATAATGTCGGATGTCAGTTGTGGAGTTTCTGGCACATAATTTTTTGAAGTGGAAATTGTTTCCGTTTTTGTGCAACTGAATAAAAAGGAAAATGTCAAAGCTAGAAATGCTATTTTTTTCATTTGAATTAGATTGAAATACGTAATCCGCAAAATAACAGAATTGAACTGAGACAACAAATGATTTCTGTGCGTGTTTTTGTTGTTCAATTGAGTTGGGATAAAACTCCTCAATTTTAGTCCTCACCCAACAGAAAGCTGGTTGAAGACAATTCAACACTCCATAAAAAAGGGCGCCTTAATAGGCACCCTTCGAACAAAGCAACATCGAATTAATTGTTTTCATCGTTAAATTGTATGTAGCAGAGTATGTTATTGGCTTTGTTTCTTTAGCCTTTCTTCTTTTTCGATAAAATATCTATTAAAACGTATCTAACAGAATATGGCTCAGCTTGTGTTATTTTCTTTACATCTAATGCATACTCATAACCTTTTTCAAAATCAAAACCCTCTATTTTTGGAAGTGCCATCCAACTGTCAGTACCAGTTTCTTTAACGAGCATTGCATCATAAA
>JBFHJA010000521.1:0-3245 GCA_041596165.1 Draconibacterium sp.
GGAAGTGGCTCGTTGCTCACTGCATCTACTACTTTACCAGTTAATGAAGCCCTTTGCGCAAAAACCGCAATTGGTAATAATATTGTGAGAATAAATATTTTAATCGTTTTCATTCTTTTAATCTTGTGTTTCACTTTTCTATTTTACACGAACCAAAATCTTGCTGTAAATCTCATTTGCTGATGTTATTGTTGACAAATCGGTGAATAGATCCCCATTTTTCCCGGATGGTTCACTGTGCCCGATTACTTTCAAACTGATATCCGTTTGTTCTGATTCGGGTTCGATAATGGCTGCATAAACCAAAGCAGGTTGAAGCGACGTTTTGTAATCAAAATCATCGGGGAATTTAGTGTTCGTCCAGTAATCATTGGAGTCCCAGGCCTGGTTGACTTCAAAAAGCACTTTGAATTTTTTAGTGGCTTCCATTTTTGAACCAGTTTCCAAAGTAAAATTTCCTTTTGGTGTTGCACCTGTTAAAGCATCAGGTACTGCTGTTTCGGGGCTTGGTGCATACAAACCGTCGCTGGCTTTAATATTTCTTTTGTGAGACCAGTAAGGTAATGCAGCGGGACGGCGAACTTCACCCGGTTCATTTTTCCATTTTCCTTGTTCTGTTTCACCATGACCAAAAACACCCTTGGCAAAATATTGTGTAACATACAGTGTCTCAATATAGTTTCCATCCATATCTTCAACCCAAATTGCAAACGACGGATGATTATGGAACTTGCCAACGGTCAAATTAAATTCAAGTTTTGTATTCATAATTTCAGGCGTAGTTTTTATCGTTTCTAAAGTTCCCTGAAGATTTTTCTTAGAAGCGCAACTCATTAGAAAGACAACAGACAAAAAGGCAATTATTGTTTTCATTTTTTAGTTTTGTTTAAATATAGTACTGCAATAATAAACAGAAATGGTTTGTAATTGTTGAAAAAAGCCATTGTTTTTTTAAATTAGCGATTGATAGAAATGATAATATGAGAATAGTAATTCAAAGGGTTTCAGAAGCTTCTGTTAAAGTTGGCGGTAATGTATTATCTGCAATCAATCAGGGATTGTTAATTTTAGTGGGAATTGCAGATGGCGATACGGATGAGGATATCAGTTGGCTAACCAATAAAGTTTTGCAGTTGCGGATTTTTGATGATGAAAACGGAGTAATGAATTTATCTGTTAAAGATGTAGGAGGCGAAGTTATCGTTGTAAGTCAGTTTACATTGCATGCCAGCACTAAAAAAGGAAACCGGCCTTCTTATATCCGTGCATCGAAACCTGATTTTGCAATTCCAATGTATGAAAGGTTTGTAGCTAAGATGGAAGTTGCTTTAGGTAAAAAAGTTGGAACTGGCCAATTTGGTGCAATGATGCATGTTTCTCTTGTAAATGATGGCCCGGTAACAATTATTATTGATTCAAAACAAAAGGAATAGTTTATCTTTAAAACAAAATGAACAAACAAAAAATAACACTCACGGAAGCCCAGAAAATGGTGGATGAATGGATAAATACCATTGGTGTCCGCTATTTTAATGAGCTCACAAACATGGCCATATTAACAGAAGAAGTTGGTGAACTGGCCAGAATAATGGCTCGTAAATATGGTGATCAATCATTCAAAAAATCTGATGAAAAATTTGAACTTGGTGACGAAATGGCTGACGTACTTTGGGTTTTGATTTGTTTGGCCAATCAAACCGGAATCGATTTGAACGATGCTTTTCTCAAAAATATAGAGAAGAAGACGGTGCGTGATAAAGACAGGCACTCAAACAATGAAAAGTTGAAATAAAAGAATTAGTTTTAAGTTTATATAAACAAGAACCTGTATTATGAAAACAAAATTAATAGCAATAATTATGACAATATTAGCAACAACATCTTGTACGGAAAGAAATTCAAATCCTGAACAGTGGACGGAAGACGAAGTAAATAACTGGTTTAACAAAAAAGAGTGGCTGAATGGCTGGAATATTTCGCCGGATGTATCGGTAAATAAGCGAACATTCGCGATTTTGTATCATAATAACTCAAAGCATTGGGATCAGGCATTTCAGTTTCTGAAATCAGCAAACTTAAAAGAACTGCCATTGGGAAAACAGGAACTCGAAGGCGAACACGTTTTTGTGATAGTGCAGGAATACTTTGGGAAAGCAAAACCGGATGCATTGTATGAATCACATAAAAAATATATTGATATTCAGTATGTAATTGAGGGAGAGGAGATAATGGGGCTTGCAACCCTCGATAAGGTTACCGTTAAAGAACCATACAACGAAGAAAAAGACATTGCCTTTTACGATTTCGATGGAGGAGATTACCTGAAAGCCACACCTGAAAATTTCTTTTTGTTTTTTCCGGAAGACGTTCACCGGCCATCAATTGCTACAAGTGATTCTATACAGATTAGAAAGATTGTTGTGAAGATTTTGATTAACCAGGAAGGATAGGAAAGAGTAACCGGAAATATTGTTCTGAGTTCTAAAAAGATGTTTTTAAGAATTTTAGGGTAGGAAAACATGGGCGGTGCCTTGGTTTTTTTAAATTCTTTTACATTTACGGGGTCAAAATAGGAGTATAATTTGAAAATATTTGAAAATATAAGCGACCCCGAACTTGCCCTTAGAATAAGTGGTGGACAAAAATCTGCTTATCAGGAACTTTTTGAAAGATATGCACCCCGAATTTATAAATTTTCATTTTCCTATTTAAAAAGTAAGGCTGACAGTGAAGAACTTGTTCAGGAAGTTTTTCTGAAAATTTGGGAAAAAAGGGAAATGTTGGATCATTCAAAGAATATTAAATCCTTTATTTTTAAAATAGCTGTAAACACCATTTATGATTTTATTCGTCGGAAGAACATTGAAAACGCTTTTAGTGATTTTACAAAGGCAAATACTGAATTAGTATCAGATGATACATGGCAATCTGTTATTTTTGAAGACATGAAGCAAAATCTGCAAAACTTGGTAGAGCAATTGCCGGTACAGCAGCAAAAAATATTTCATTTAAGTAAAATAGAAGGTTTGTCAAACAAGGAAATTGCAGTAAAATTGAATCTTTCGAAACGAACTGTTGAAAATCATTTGTACCGGACAATTTCTTATCTGAAAGAACAATTCAAAAACGAATCAATTATGGCCATTTTGTTTTTTTATTTCTATTTTGGTTGAAAGATTTATCAACCGAATCCCATCTTTTTTATGAAATTGGAACCGGATTGCACCTTACCATTCGATAAGTCA
>JBFHJA010000522.1:0-3207 GCA_041596165.1 Draconibacterium sp.
CATCCACGGACCGGGTGCAATCATCCAACGCGAATGAGCAGAACCCATTTTTGTGTCGGCATATTCAGCCGGAGTTATTGTTTTTTGCTGATTGCGATCTACCACTCCCGACTCGATTTTTGTTCCATCGACCCAAACCTCATACTTACTTTTTACTTTGTTTGTAACTGCTGGCATTGGCGCTTCAAAAATGTAGCGGCCTGTTTCAACTTTTCCCGTAAAAATATCACTGCCATCCAAAACTACTTTCAATTCAGGTGTTCCTGAAATATGCTCAACATCAATAAGTAATGGCTGTGCATCTCCGTTTTCAGTTTGGTAGTTTGCAGCTGAAACATTCCTCAGAAAAACGGGGTAGTTTGCAATTAGTTTTGCGTTTCCAGGTGCTTCGAGCCTGATTTGGTCAAAAATCAACCACGACCCTTGAAGAGTTGTAAATACGATTTCATTGCCACCCTTTTTTATTAATCCTGACGGAATTGGGATTTCAATCAAGTATTGTGATGAATCAGTTGTCTCAACCACTATCGAATTTTCTCCCGAACCGGTGGGCAGCTGATATTTCCACGATTTCCCATTAATTGTAGTTTTAAAAACTGGCAAATCTTCGGCATTGCAATCTTTTATATCAACAATCAATTTCCAATCTCCTTTTGACGGAATCTTCTCCACGCCAAACAAAACAGTTAAAGTATGTGAGCGCCAACCCGAAGTGCCCCATGTTCCGCCCCACTGGTCGCTTGGACCGGGCAAAACGTATGGCCAATCAGTTTTCGAATCAGAAGTTCCAACTAGAAAATATCGGTCTTCCCAGCCAAAATCATTTTCAATAAAATTTTCGTAGTCGTTGGGCGCTAGCGCAAATTCGGCAGAACTGTTGTCGGCTTCCCCGATTTGCCAGATCACTTGGTTTTCTGTGTTGCACGCTTGCAAAAACAAGCTGGTTAGCACGATTAAAAATAGAATTTTAGGTTTCATACATTTCATTTATTTTCATTTGCCCACTGATTAAACATCTCAACTGATTTTGCCAGCACACCTGCCGAACCTTTAAATTCGGCTGAACCTGCAGGAGTTCCGTCAATTTTATACCATTCATAAAAATCGTTGTTATTCACAACACGTTGAAACATGGGTTGTGCCAGTTCCCAGGCTTCTTCAACAAAACCGTTTGCTATGAGTTGCTGAATCATTCGTCCGCCAAACCAGGTCCAGTCGCCACCATTTTGATATTCGTATGGTGCTGAAATGTTTTCACCTAAAACCTCTTTTGGATATGGCGGATAAACTGTTAATCCGATGGACGGGGCACCTGAATTTTTTACATTTTCTTTCATTTGTGTCAAAACCGCAGCAATCTCCTCGCGATTTAATATTCCTGCTTCAATTGCTATGGCAGTACCACCGTGATAATGAATTTTATTTTCGTCAAAATTATCCGGAAATGGCGAGCCATCGATATAGATATGTGGAATAAATTTCATAAGGCTCACATCCCACAAATATTTTTTTGTATTGGTTGAAATCTGACTGTGCAATTTGCTCCAATGTTCTTTTTCTGTTTTTTCCGTAGCCAGATCTTCCATATATTTCAGGGCGATGGCAAACATGGCATTGTCGTAAATATCAATACTCCAGTGGGTAAGTGAATCCACATCAACAACTTCACCTCCTTCTACCTGAACATCACCCCAATCAAAAGTTGTTGCACCGGTTATCAATCCGTATTTTTCTGCATAACGTTCATTGAGCAAATAATCGATGGAAAAAACCAAACGGTCATAAACAGTTTTTCCTGCAATGTTTTCATCTAAAATAGTTTTATCCCCGGTTTTGGCAATGTATTTGGCAATGGCATGAATCAATGAGGTTTCCTGATCGGTTTCCACCGTATTTTTGAACCCGATATGTCCGGGAGCGGTGGCCGATTCGTATGTATTTGGGTCGCCCCATGTAAAAGCTTCACGCGGCACGTACCCATCGAGTAATTCTCCGTTTTCCTGTTGAAAATGAAAAAACATTAGAAGATTTTCACGGATTACTTTAACATCATATTCTTCACAGGAAAGTTCGATGAAAGTGTTCAGATCGCGTGCCCAAACCATTTGGTAACCTGAACCGGCATAAAAACCTTTTTTCATGAGTTGGCGGGCCATTACATCCACTTTTACAATGCTTGAATCGGCAAGAATTTTTGTAGCCAGTTCCTTTCTGCTGTCAACTTTTGCAGAGCAGGATAACAGGATGGCAGATAAAATATACAGGAATATATTTTTCATAACTTGTATTTTTTTAATTCGATTAAAGTAACAGATTGCTTCGTCTCGTACCGCGATTCGCAATGATGAACCAGTTGGGAACGTCATTATGAGAGAGTCGAAAATCTAATTATTTCACAAATGCCTTTACAATCCATGCTTCTTTTCCCGATTCATTGATAATTTTATACGAAGCGGCAGCAGCTGGAATCACAAATGTTTCAGCATAATTAAACCGCTGTTTTATCCCGTTTTGGGTTTCAACAACTATGCTTGTTCCTTCCACCAAACTAAGTACATGACATTTATTGTCTGTCTGAATCTCCAATTCAGTTGTCATATGAATCCGGTGCACATCGTACAAATGATTTTTGTGTGTCGCCAAGTGGTATAAATTCCAATCTTTTCCTGAATCAATTAATACAGGTTTGGCTATTAGTTTCTCTTTCACATAATCACCTTTCCTGCCAAAACACAGGTTGTCCATTCCGCGTTGAATATTAATCGGACGTGGTTTGCCATCCAAATCGAGCCGCAGCCAGTCGTACATTTTAAAGGTAAAAATGTAGGGCGTTGAACTGATTTCGAGAACAAGATTATTGATTCCCGAACCGTGAATTGTACCCGGTGGAATTAAAAACAAATCGTGTTTTTTGGCAGTGTGTTTTTGTACATATTTTGAAATATCAATTTCTTCCGAATCCTGATAACTTTTAATCAGCGCCCGCTCAAATTTTCCGGGTTGAATATCTTCCTGAAATCCAAGGTAAACATCGGCATCTTCTTTAGTATCAAGAATGTAATAGGTTTCTTCCTGTGTAAAATCTTCGTTGAAATATTGTTTTGTGTAATTTTTAGTAGGATGACATTGAATGGAGAGATTCCCCCCGTCAAAAGTATCCAGAAAATCAAAACGAATGGGAAATTCAGTTCCGTAAGTTGAAAATGC
>JBFHJA010000523.1:0-3206 GCA_041596165.1 Draconibacterium sp.
AACAGGACTGCCATTGTTATAAAAACACTTTTAATCAACGATTTGATGGTTTCAAATTTAAAATCATGGGTTGGTTCAGAGCGTCCAAACGGCGATCCAAGATCATTTCCTTCGGGACACACTTCAGTAGCTTTTGCCATGGCGCAAATAATGCACAATGAGTTTGGCGACAGAAGTATTTGGTACAGTATTGGTGCATACTCATGCGCCACAACGGTAGGATTGATGCGGGTTGCAAAAAATGCACACTGGCTTTCGGATGTGCTGACAGGTGCAGGATTCGGGATGCTTTCAACCGAACTTGTTTATTTAACTCACCTTTACAAATGGGATAACGAACACATAAAGAATTTAGATATTTTCCCCTGGCGCAACAACCGGCAAAGTGGTGTAACTTTTGTTTATACATTTTGAGTAAAAGGCAAAGTCCGTTGGTAAAAAATCCCGATCTCAATTCTACTTCAAAATATGATCTCTAAACTGTCAATCAAATTCAATTCTAATGTTAGCCACTTTACAGTGTGTTTTAAACACGACAGAATTTCATAGATTTCTCCAGATTTCAGTTTTTTACTTGGTTTGCCTTCACAACAAAAAATAATTTCTCCTCCGGCAACATGTAATGTTTGGTTTCGGTGAAATCTCTGCTGGTTCCACTTTTCATGAATTCTATTTTCGTAATTTTCTGTAAAACGGCAGTTCTTTTGAAGTTTCCCCATTTCCTTTTTTAAAGCCACTTTTATTTGTACCTGATTCTTTGTTGCTATTCAACAAAAGACAAATACCTGCAGAAACAGAGAAAGTGCGGTTATTGGCCGGATGATAAAAAGCAACCAGGTTGTCAGTAGCTACAAAGAACTGAAAGTGGGTGCTTTCATATTGCAAACCTCCTCCAATCGAAATATCGCTAACACCATGTACGTTCACATTTTCGAATACCGAAAGATTTGACCAGGTTTGCAAGGCGCTCAATGTTAGAATATTGTTAAAATAATTTAGCTGTAGCGCAGACTGGTTGGTAACTCCAAAAGTCAGTTTCTCTGAATACTTGTATTGAAAATGCAGAACGGTTTTGGGAGCCAGCCCATTTACAAATCTATTAATATTTACCTTAGGCTGATAAACCTGGCTAACTGAATCCTTTACGTTTTTGACCAAAATATTCGGTTCAGTGTATCCTGTTTCTTCTGGGTAGCGAACAGCACTTACAAGGTCGAAACCAATAAAATCATAATTTTCATCCTGTGTCATTTCAAATGAATTGTATCTGTTCCAAATACCACCCAAATCACGCACGCTTAACGAAAATGTGCTTCTATCGTTGATATAATAGGTAAGTCCTGCATCAATTGCAAGTCCCGGATTCTTGTAGGCACTGAAATACTTCCCCACTGCATTTTGTGATTCAATGGTATAAATACTATTATTTCCATTTAAAATAACTGATAAAGGCAACATTAACTGTCCGCCTCCACCTGAACTCAATGTAACTACATCGCCTGAAGGAGCAGTTTCAAAACCAAAATTCCATTTATCAGCATTAATATACATTGATCCGAATAAAAGCTTCGCCCGTAATCCAACATCAAGATTTTCATTCCATTTTTTAGCATATCCAAACGCAAATTCACGATATCCGGTTGTTAACAGATTCATTTCATTCGAATCAAAAGAATGGTAACCCGGAGCTAAATTCCCGTTTACCAAAAGCTCAACAACGTCGTCTTTGAAATTCAAAACCGAGCTAATATTTTCTTTATAATAGAAACTAAACACCCCTTTTTTCAACGGTTTACTAAAAAATAATATGGGAATTGAGAAATCCTGTCTTATATAATTATTGGCTTTTACATGGTTGTAGAAATTATCAAAATCGATTACCGGACTTCCAGTGGAAGTTGTAATAAGATCGGAAATCTTAAAACTTCCTTGATTGATAAAGGTTAGCCCGGCAAATCCAGGTATCGAAATTTCAGTGGCATTATCGGAATGCATGTAAGATGGATTATACATTTGGGCGTAAAAATTATTGGGTAACATAAACTGCGAACCACTAATTTGCGCATAGCTTTTTCCATAATCCATCAAACAAAAGAGAAGAAGAATTAATGTCAACTTACAAAACGGATGGCTTTTAATCTTCATTTTCTCCTTGAACTACACCAATTAGTACAATTGAAACATCAATAGGATAAGTAGCCAAAATTGTATCATTTTGATTAATAAAATCAGTCCTGTCATACCACGATGTAAATTTTACTCTGTCGGAATTATTAAAACTCAGTAGTTGCGCAGAATTCAGTATTATTGAATCGCTGCTGATTTCGGGTATTACAGGAAAAACTCCGAAATTTGCAGCAGTAAAAGCGGCGGGCTGTATTTCGGGACCTAAATTGTTTGGATTTGCTTTATCAAAAAATTGCATTTGAAGATTTAAGGGAAACGGGCAACCATTTGAAACTGTGAAAATCAACTTCACAGCAGTTAAACTATATTTACCCTGGATATAAAACGGAAAACTGTCAATTACCGCTGATGGGCTAAAAATAAGATCTGTAGGAATAGTTTTATATTTGTCAGCTGAATATTCAAGCACAGTAAAAGGAGCTGGTGAGTTGGGCACTTTCTTTTTCCAATCAAACACAAAATCCTTGAATTCCATCCCGTTACCAACAAATAAAGGCGAAACAACATCAATTGCCCAATCATCCTTTATTGTAATATCACCGAATTTGAATTCATCAGTTTTACATGAATGAAAAACAATAACTAAAACAAAAAGGAAGGAATAAAATGTATAATTTTTAAGTACCCTATTCATAATAAGACCAGATTCAAAGGCGTAAAATTATAAAAATCCAATTCTAATCAAAAGTTATAAAACCAAACGAAAAATATTAGATTTGCACAACCAAAATATCAGCGCCTTACACATTATAGACGATGATTGAAAAAAAAAATACTACAGTAAAGCAGTGGCACGTTGTTTATACAAGGTCGCGTGCCGAGAAAAAAGTTCAATTAGAGCTTACAATTAAGCAAATTGAAAATTTCCTTCCGATGCAGAAAAAACTGCGCCAATGGAAAGATCGTAAAAAGTGGGTTGAAATGCCCCTTATGTCAGGTTATTGCTTTGTGAACATTACAAAAAAAGAATATGATTTGGTTTTACAAACCAACAATATTGTAGGTTATGTGCGTTTTGA
>JBFHJA010000524.1:0-3204 GCA_041596165.1 Draconibacterium sp.
ATATATTACACTTGCTACGCAGGAATATCAGGCAATTCCTTTGCCCTTGATGGAAAGTTCGCGTTACAATTCCGGCTGGTTTGAAAAAAGGAGTTTGCTCAATTCGGTTAACAATTACAAAATGCCCGCTTTTCACAACCTCAATCTTTCATATCGCATTGAACGGAAAAGTGCCGATAAAACAATAATCTGGAATTTCTCGGTCTATAATGTTTATAACCGCCTAAATCCTTGGTACTATTATAAAAAAGACGATAAAATGAAACAGATAACTTTGTTCCCGATCATTCCATCGGTTTCATATACTTACAAATGGTAAAACGAGTTGTGAAGTAAAAAGAACCGTTCTCGAAACTGTGCACAGAATGGTTTTCATCTGTTCTCTTCTATTTTCAAAACTTCGGCTTCCCAATTACACTTTTTTGAACAACCTCGAAATTACGGTTATATGAAATTTCAGAAACTCCTTCATTCATAAAGCCACCTGATGGTGAAACTCTTTTAAAATAATAGTTGCCCTGCAAAAGTTTCGTGTTCATGTAGGGCAAACAGTTTTCAAAATCCTTTCCATAAAAATGGATGGCATTCATAAAATACCAGGCAACATCAAAACCCTGAACGCCATAACTATTGGGTTCTGTTCCAAAATTTGAAATAAACTTTTCGAAGTAAGAGATGGTCTGGCTATTATTATAATCAACCCAATATGGATTGATATATTTAAAATTAAGGTTATGAAAATGCGCAACTTCAATGCTCGAATATTTTTGCTGATAGTTGCCTGCCCCAACCAAAGTAATTGGGTAGTCCCTGGCCAGATTATTTATATTCGAAATGGCTACACTTAGCTCGCCTTCATCTGAAGTAGGGATGAAAACAACATTTTCTTTTTCAGGCAATAAAATTTTGGATAAACCCCTTGCCCTTTCCTTTCCAAAATCATAAACTGTAAAATGTCCTTCGTTGTGAATACCCGGATTTACAATCGTTTTCCTGATTGATTCAACCATTTGCCATTCCGGAGTCCCCTCGTATGCAGAGGTACGCACAACAATAAAGTTTGAATTCGAATAATTGGCTGCAATCATTTCAACAGTTGCTTCAGCTAAATACTCGCGTGTTGGATTTATCTGGTAAAACTGCGCATTATTATTTATCAAACCTGATTTTGGAGTAAACGGTGAAATCAGTGGAATATGATTTGTTGAAGCAAATTGGACAACTTCCTTTTGTACATTTTCATACACCGGTCCTATAATTAAATCGGTTGTCAAAAAAGCTTTACTATTCACTACCTTCCGAATCGACTCTGGATTTTCTTTTGTATCATAAACATTAAGTATCACCATCATTCCAGCCTTTTGCATGGAGTCAACCGCGATAAGAACACCTTCGTAAAACTGAAGGAAATTTTCGCTGTTACCCTTAAATTGCTTGAGTAATTGCACTGGTTTTTCTTGCTCAACAACTGTATCAGAATTTATTTCATCCAATATTTCAATTTGTTCAGGTTCGTCAATAACCGGAGCTGTAAAACCTTTGTTTAGCTTATTGTTGTCGTCTAAGAAAAGTGGAAGAAAAAGTGCAACAGTAATCGGTCCGCTTTTAGCAATAGAAGCATTGGGCAAGCAATTTGCAGGGATCGTTCCTGTAAAAAATGCTTCTGGTTGTATCGCTTCAATTTCATTGTCAACCGCTTTCATTTTATCATTTGGAAATCCAATATCTGAAAGGTTTTCTTTAACAGGAATCCGAATTACAGCACCTGAGCGGAATGCAGTTCTCAATTCAGGATTAATTTCTTTCAATTCTTCCTCACTTATATTGTATTTTTTTGTAATGCCATAAATTGTTTCGCCTGGCTCAACAGTGTGCTTAAGGTATTTCACCTGATCTTTTTGATTAGAAATAAATTCCACTAAATTATTATCCGCCACTATTTTGGGCAATAATAACTTTGTGCCGGCTTTCAGGTTTTTTGCATCGGGATTATAATGCAATATCTCGCTTTCCGTAACTTGATATTTTTTACCGATGGAATATAAAGTTTCTCCGGAAACAACTATGTGTTCCGTAAAATCTTCCTTATTTGCTTTTTGATTCGATTCTGTTATTTCAACTTTTTCCGATTCTGGTTTAAACTCCCATTGAGGAATTTTAAGCGTCATTCCCTTTTTAATTTTGTTGACGCTCGGGTTGTAAGCATAAACTTCTTCAACCGTAATTCCATATAGTTTTGAAATCGAATACGCAGTTTCGCTTCTCGATTCAACTGTATGATTGGTAAAACCAGTAGGATCACCTTTTTTGAATGTCGGCAGCCTCGACAATAAAACATTTTCGTTAAAAGGAACTTTCAGTATTTCGCCAATATTTAAACCCCTGGAAATATTTGGATTATATTTGAGCAATTCAGTAGAATCGATCTTAAAATCGCGCGTTATGGAATAAATTGTTTCTCCTGTTCGAACCTGATGAAGAATAAACTTTTCACCTTGAATAGTGACCAACTCATTTTCCTTCAAATTTTGGCCATAAGAAAAACCGGAGATTGTGAAAAAGAACAACACTAAAAACGATAAATGAATAATCTTCATTGAACAGATAGCTTTTATAATTCGCCAAAAATAATAATATTTGAACAACCCTTGTTTTGAATCAGTTTTAATTGAAACTAAATTTAATACAACAACGCCATAAATAAATGGTTTATTTTCTTGTTGTTAACATCAAGTCCATTTTAATGAACAATACATTTAACATTCATGTGTAATTTTTACTTTTGCCTTGAAATATAGAAATCATCAAATTAAAATAAATTTCATGCAAGAAAAAATCCTGATTCTTGATTTTGGATCACAATACACTCAGTTGATTGGTCGTAAAGTTCGCGAATTGAACGTTTATTGCGAAATTCATCCATTCAATCATTTCCCAAAGATTGATAAAAACGTAAAAGGAGTAATCCTTTCAGGAAGCCCGTATTCGGTTCGCGACAAAGATGCACCAAAACCTGATCTCTCTGATATCAAAGGAAAAATACCCGTACTCGGTGTTTGTTACGGTGCCCAATACATGGCACATTTTTTCGGCGGCGAAGTTGCTCCGTCCAACAGTCGCGAATACGGCAGGGCAAACCTTGGGTACATTGACCATGATTGCGTGCTTTTCAAAAATGTAAGTTTACATTCACAGGTTTGGATG
>JBFHJA010000525.1:0-3203 GCA_041596165.1 Draconibacterium sp.
CCGGAATGGAGCCTGAAATATTAAAAAAACAATTCGGAAATGAAGTCATTTTCTTTGGCGGAGTTTGCGTTCAGGATTTGCTCCCCAATAAATCTCCCGCCGAAATTAAAGCAGAAATACAGCGCAGAAAAAATATTTTAGGCGAAAACGGAGGTTACATTGTTGCCCCTGCGCATAATATTCAGGATGACACATCTGTCGAAAACATAATGGCGTTTTTTGAAGGTGCAGAAGTTTAGAAATATCAAAATGCTTTCGAAATAAAATAACTAAACTAACACTTCAAGAAATATGAATATCCGTTTATATAGCAGTGATATTTTTTAAAATGTTAAATATGAATGGAATAGGTCTTGTTTTGGTTTTACTCACACTGATTACGTCTACGACATTATCGTCCCTTTCTACACGTAGAGAGATAGAATAGGGAGAGTCAAAATTCATTTTAATAGTTCGGGGATTATAAATATATGGTTAATACAAAAAATATGAAATACAGATTTTTCAAAATCTCAGAATTAATAATTCTGGTACTATTTTCCGTAAATTCTTTTGCACAGGAAGTAACATTCAGCGCCAGCTGGATTTCAGCCGAAGACATAGAATTGAAAGAACACAACGTCATCCATCTCAGAAAAACCATCGAACTTGAAAAAGTTCCGGCACATTTCAAAGTTAAAATCTCGGCTGACAATAATTACCGGCTGTTTATCAATGGCGAATATGTGTGCAAAGGTCCGGGGCGAAGTGATTTGGAACACTGGTATTATCAAACCATCGATTTGGCGGAATATTTTAACCCGGGTAAAAATGTAATTGCTGCCGAAGTGGTAAATTTTGGTCCACGACGCGGGTTTTCACAACTTTCGCATCTCACCGCATTTTTTATGGAGGGTGAAACCGAGGCAGAAAAAATAGTAAACACCGGTGAAAAAGGTTGGAAAGCCATTAATAATCCTGCTTATTTCGAACGGATTGTGCGCTGGCAACAACGCATCGATATAACGCAGGGTTTGTATGTCGCCAACCCCACCGACAGTATTGTTGGTGTTGATTATTTGTGGAACTGGCAAAACACCGATTATGATGACAGCTCATGGAAACCCGCAAAATACCTCGATATTTCATCGTACCGCTACAATAATATTTCGGGAATGTTTTATCCCGATGGCTGGTTACTTGTTGAACGCCCAATTAAAAATCAAATTGAAAAAAGAGAAGAATTTCCTGTTTTTTACAACTGGGATGGGCTGAGGGAAATTGAATCGATTAAAAAATTCAAGGTGCCTGCCAATCAAAAATTAAGTATTTTGATGGATAATGAAGTGATGACTTTGGGATATCCCGAATTGATTTTATCGGGTGGAAAAGGAAGCCACATTAAAATTTCCTATTCCGAAACACTGTTTCATGCTGACAGGATTGGAAAAGACGACAGAAGTAAAATTGAAGGAAATCAGATGATTGGTGTTTCCGATATTTTTATGCCTGAAGGAGGGAATGAAAGGATGTACCGTCCCAACTGGTTTCGCTCGTTCCGTTACATTCAAATTGATATTGAAACCGGCAGTGAACCACTTGAAATTGTTGATTACTACAACCAAAAATCAGAATACCCCATCCAATTAAAAGCAAGTTTCGAAACCGATAATCAGTTTTTAAATTCGTTGATGGAGACTGGATGGAGAACCGCCTCGCTGTGTACCCAGGATTTGCTGATGAGCGATGCACATTACGAACAGATGCAATACATTGGCGATGCACGCATTCATGGCGAAGCAATTCAGTATTTTTCGGGAAACGACGATTTGGTGCGGCAAATGCTCTTGCAGGGCGACTGGTCGAAAATACCGGAAGGTCTAACTCACGCCTGTTATCCCGATGGTTTCAACTTAACCATTCCTATTTATTCGCTTGTTTGGATTGATATTATTCATGACCACATGATGTGGGCTGGCGACAAAGAATTCACCTCGCAGTTTGACATTGGAATTTATACGGTTTTGGAGTGGTTCAACAAAAAAATTCAAGCCAACGGTTTAACTGGGCCGATTGACTGGTGGGCTTATGCCGACTGGTGTGTGGATTGGAAAAGTGGCGTTCCTCCCGGAGGTTTGGAGGGGAACTCGGCTCTTTTCACCTTACATTACACTTACACTTTACAAAATGCAGCAAAAATTTACAGGTTTATTGGCAAAGAACATTTGGCTGAAATTTATGAGAAACAGGCTAAAGAACTCACAAAATCAGTAAATCAGTTATGCTGGAATGCCGAAAAAGGTTTGTATTCCGACACTCCTGAAATGAAATTTTACTCTCAACACACAAATATTTTTGCTGTTTTGGCCGGTGCTGCTGAGGGAGAAAAAGCACAACAAATTCTTGCGAAAATCTTTACCGAAAAAGACCTTTCAGAAATCGGTTTGTACTTTCACCACTACCTTTTTGAAGCATTTGAAAAAGCCGGAATGCAAACAGAATTTCAAAATCATTTGGCAGGCTGGCAAGAGATGATGGAAAACAATTTGACAACTTTTACCGAAGTTGCACTCACCGGAAACCGCACACAACGCTCGGATTGCCACCCCTGGAGTTGCAGCCCCAACATTCATTTCTTTAAAACCATTTGCGGTATTCAGCCCGAAAAAGCTGGATTTGAAAAAATCAGGATTGCCCCAAATCCGGGCGAATTAAAATTAATTAAAGCAAGTTTCCCCCATCCGAAAGGAGAAGTAAAAATGAATTTGAAATTTGACGGCAAAAAAGTTCAGGGCGAAATTTCAATCCCCGAAAATATGGAAGCCAATTTTTATTGGAATGGGAAACTGGAAAAATTAAAACAAGGAGTTAACAAGATTTAATTAAGGCGACGCAACCCTCTCTGTTTCAATTCTTAAAAGCTGTATAATTTTTTTGTTAGTCGGCCGGCTATTGACTTTTTATCAATATTTCCTTATCTTGAATGACATCAAACGAAAATTTATTCGAGATAAACTTACTTTTCTAATTATCAATCATATAAATACAACAACTATGGCTTTAAATGCATATATGAGAATTACCGGACAAATCCAGGGCGAAATTAAAGGTTCTGTAACCCAGGCTGGCCGCGAAGATTCAATAATGGTTATTGGATTTAGTCATGAAGTGGGTTCACCAAGGGATGCCGCTTCGGGTTTGCCAACCGGAAAACGACAACATAA
>JBFHJA010000526.1:0-3169 GCA_041596165.1 Draconibacterium sp.
AGAAAGCCGGATTGAAAAAAGTTATGATTTTCAATTGTATTCCACAAGTACTTGTTTTAACCACATTGAAGCCGACCGTACGGGAACAGCCATTGAAAACATAAAAACCCAGCGCGAGGAATTATCATCAACCATAACCGGAAACATGGCATTTATGCAGGCTGGCACCGGATTGGTTACCAGACTTGATTTTCCGGGGATTGATAGGATGCTCGAAATGGAGTACAGAAATATATTGTACAAAGCAGAGCTTGTTTTAAAACCAGTTAGTGGACTTTATAAATCATCGGAACTTCCAACAGAACTTATGTTATACTACACCGACAAATACAATCAGTTTGGAGTAACAGTTGTCGATGCCAGTTCTAATGATATTTATGCTGATTTTAGTTTGGACGAAGTTTATGGGGTAAGCACATTCTACCAGTTTGATTTAACAAATTATTTTGTGAATGAGTTTGCCGACGGTTATGTAAATCCTGCAGATGGTATTCTTGTGAGTTTTACTACTACTAAATTAAAAAGTACTTTGGAGCGTGTTGCTTTTGATGCCCGTACAAGTATGGCATTCAAACCAACCTTGAAACTATACTATGTTTTTTACAATTAGCTAAAACCAAAAATCGTAAATGCTTGCATTAAAACCGATTAGGAATAAGATAAAAATGATAAAAAGAATATTAGCAATTACATTGTTTTTTTATGGAGTGGCGTTACAGGCACAAAATACCATTTCGCCATATTCGATATTTGGCATTGGCGAAATTCAGAATAAAGGTTTTGGTGCAACCCAAAATTTAGGAGGGGCGGGCATTGCCTATCAATCCGGAAATAAATTGAACAGCTTGAATCCCGCGTCATATACCGGAATCGACAGCTCACGGATTGTTTTTGAATTTGGTATTGAAGGGAAAAGTTATCAGTTGGAATCTTCCGACATGATACAAAAAGGAAATACAGCAAATATAAAATACGTTGCTCTTGGGTTTCGTTACAATTCATGGATGGGCGGTTCGTTTGGGATGGTGCCTTTTAGTTCGGTCGGATATTCAGTCTCAACCCAAAATTTTGTACAGGGAGCAAATTCCAAATATACTTCTGTTTTTACCGGTAGCGGTGGAATAAGTCAATTTTACTACTCACATGCGTTTAAGCTTTTTAAAAACTTTTCAGTTGGGGTAAATGCTTCATACATGTTCGGCTCCCTTGTTCAGGAGGAAAGTATTATTGAAGACAGCTATGTACCACCAATAATCGTTAATCGACAGGATTACCTGAAAAGCTTGTATTTTGATTATGGAATGCGTTATTCATTTGCAGTAGGTAAAACCGATTTCTCGATGGGGCTAACCTTCAGCAACGAACAAAGCCTGAAATCGAGGCATATTTTAGAAGTTTATGACGAAGACTATTCAATGATCAGGGGAGAGGAGTATAACGATGACTATCTAACAGTTCCAAACATGTTTGGAGTAGGAATTGGAATTGGGAGAAAAGACAGGTACGATTTACTGTTGGATTATAATTTTCAGGAATGGGAGGGTGTAGTTTATCCTAACCAAAGTGAAGATTTTGTAAACTCCCACAGTTTTTCGATGGGTTCAGCGTTTAAACCCTGGGAACAAAGAGTTTCCAACGCTTTTTACAAAAACTGGGAATACAGAATAGGTGTGAATTATAAAACTTCATACCTGAAATTTGGAAATGAAGTAATACAAGGAGGCAGTGTGAGTTTTGGTGCTGCAATTCCTTTACCTGGGAAAATATCGGAAATGAATTGGGGGTTCGAGTTGGGAACAAACGGCACCAAATCGAACCACCTGATTCGCGAAAAGTATGTTTTATTTCAACTTGGGTTTAACTTAAATGAGATTGCATTTTTGAAACGGCAGATCTTCTAAGTGAGGTTAATGCGAAACTGATTTTTAAATTTTCAAATCTTCCATTTTTGAAATAAAAATGTTTTTGAAACTTTCGCCAATTGGAATGTATTTATCGTTGATGATTACCTGTGATTTATTGATTGACTTTATGTGTTCAAGTCCAATAATATACGATTTGTGAACCCGGGAAAACCTGTTGCTTGGTAATTTTTGCTGAAGTTTTTTCAACGAATTAAGCGTAACAATAGGTTTGGCATTTTTTGAAGTGTAAATTTTTATGTAGTCTTTTAAACCCTCAATGTAAAGTATGTTTTCGAGTTTGATGTTAAGTGTCTGGTAATCTGTTTTAACCAGCATAAAGTCGTTTAGTTGGCCCATTTTTTCCAAATTGGCACGTTCAACAAAAGTTCTTTTTTCCTGAAAAGAGTAATTTAAGAAAGCTTTGTTTGTTGCCCTTAAAAACCGTTCGAACGAAATTGGTTTCAATAAAAAATCGACTGCGTTAAGGTTAAACCCTTCGATGGCCAAATTCGCGTCCGACGAAGTAAAAATAAACAACGGCTTGTTGTCGAGGCTTTTAATGAAATCGATTCCTGAAATTTTGGGCAAATCTGTGTCTGTAAAAATAAGGTCGATTTGTTCGGTTTGCAATATTTCGTAGGCTTCAAATACCGAGTTACACACGGCTTTAAGTTCAAAATTGGGTACAAGGTTTATAAAATCAACTAAAGTAGATGCTTCCTGTTGTTTTTTAATGACTATACAATTCATGATTTTTTCTTGTTTTTTTTGTTTCGGAAATTCTGTTTTGTTTCATGCTATGTTTTGTATTACAGCCTTAGACAGAAAAACCATAAAAAAAAGTCGAAGATTTTGCTTAATAGATGTTAAAAGCAAAATATTATTCCTAAAATCTAAAATTTAAAAAGAAATTAAATGTGAGTTTTTGTGCTTCAATTAGCGTGGTTTCACTAATTGGATTGTTCTCGAAACTGAATTCCCGGACATAAATATCGAGGTAGTTTTTTGTGTTGAAAGCATTCAAAATGGATACACCCGGTTTTATATTTACATTTTTGATATTAAAATTGTAGTTGGCAGAAATGTCGGTCCGGAAATAATCGGGCAGCCGGTTGTAAACCCGCGTAGTGCTGAAATCGTCCTCTTTTGTTGATGATTTAATGTAGGGTTTTCCAGTGGTATAAATGGAAACTAGCGAGAAATTCCATTTTTCATAGGAGTACATATTTGTCCATTTTATTTCGTGGGTTTGGTCGTACAATGCC
>JBFHJA010000527.1:0-3143 GCA_041596165.1 Draconibacterium sp.
ATCAAAAAAATGGATGCCGTAACTTTTATGTCATCGCTGATGGTTAAAAATATTCCAACAATATGCATTGACGGGAAAATTGCTTTCGTTTCGAAAATACCACCAAAAGGCGATTTGATAGCCGCAATCCAAAAAAGGGTAAACGAAAAACTCAAACTGAAAATCAAATCGAAACGCAGTGAAATACTTATTCTTTGTGAAGATAAAAACGATTGTAAAACACTGAATGAAAAAATACAACGGGCAACAACCGAACTCGGAAAAGATGTAGATGTAAAAGTGATTACCGACAAAGCACAAATGGCCGGTTTTGGTGTAGTAAAAGGTCCCGCTGTTGTATCGGTAAGCTACAAACTAAAATCAGAAGGTATCGATCCTTCTTTGGATGTTATAAAAGAGTGGATAAAAGAACTGTAAGATTTTAGTAATTTAGTGAAAATTAAAATGGATGATTTTTGACCAACTCCAGCATTTATGCAGGAGAATTAAAATAAAAATTAAACTTCAAACCGGGCTTTAGCCCAAAACTTATTTAAGATGGGAAAAATAATAGACCAAATAAAAGCTGGAAAAGTGTTGGTTTCTGATGGAGCCTGGGGAACTTTTCTGCAACAAAAGGGAATGAAACCGGGCGAGTGCCCCGAAGAATGGAACTTGACCCATCCCGATGAAGTTTTCGATATTGCTAAAAGCTATATCGATGCTGGTGCTGATATGATAGAAACAAACAGTTTTGGCGGAACAATTTTTAAGGTTCAAAAATATGGTCTTGGCGATAAAGTTTTTGAACTAAACAAGGCCGCGGCTGAAATCAGCCGAAAAGCTGCCGGTGATAAATTTGTACTCGGTTCAGTGGGTCCAACCGGCAAAATTCTGATGATGGGGGATGTTACCGAAGAAGAACTTTACGAAGCGTTTAAAGAGCAGGCAAAAGGCTTGGAAGCTGGTGGTGTGGATGCAATTATGATTGAAACCATGACAGATTTGGATGAAGCACGTCTGGCTATTCAAGCTGCTAAAGAAAATACGAACTGTGAGGTTTTTTGTACAATGACTTTTGAAAAAACTGTGCAGGGAGAATTCCGCTCGATGATGGGAATTTCGCCAACCGACATGGTTAATACTTTAATTGATGCAGGTGCTGAGCTGATTGGAGCCAACTGCGGAAACGGAATTGCCGACATGATCGGTATTGTGGAGGAAATCCGCAAGGCAAATAAAGACATCCCGGTGTTGGTGCATGCAAATGCAGGAATGCCGATTTACAAAGACGGCGATACATTTTTCCCTGAAACACCGGCTGAAATGTCGGGTTTGGTTCCTGAAATTATCGCTGCCGGGGCTAACATAATTGGAGGTTGTTGTGGAACTACTCCCGATCATATTTGCAGGGTGCGGGAAGAAGTAGATAAATCTTGAATAAAATTCCATTCCATATCATTTCAGGTTTTTTGGGAAGTGGCAAAACCACTTTCCTGAAACGTATCATTGAAAAATATTCCGATGAAACAAAAATCGGGATTATACAAAATGAATTTGCCCCTGCCAACATCGATGGCACTGAATTGAAAAAATCGGGCAAGGATTTTTCTTTACTCGAAATTAATAATGGCTCGGTGTTTTGCGTTTGCCTGCTGGGCAATTTTGTGCGCTCGCTCGAAAATTTTATTGATGAATACAAACCTGAAATTGTAATAATCGAAGCATCCGGACTTTCTGATACGACATCAATTGCAGAAGTAGTGTCCGCAGGTACTCTTTCTGAAAAAATATACCTGGCTTCCAACTGGTGTATTGTTGATGCACAAAATTTTGCCAAAGTCGGGTTGATGAAACAACGTGTTGCTCATCAAATTCGAATGGCTGACGTTGTAGTAATCAACAAAACAGATTTGGCAGAAAATAGTCCTGTCGATATTCGTTCCGAGATTAAAAAAGCTAATCCATTTGCTGAAATCAGGGAAACCACTTTTTGTAATATCAATTTTGAACTGGGTAATTCCGCCATTAACAAATATTATTTTGTCGAGGTTAAAACCATGCCCCGCCCCGATATTAGTTCAATGGTTATAAAAAGTGGCCGTAAAATTTCCCGCAATTCTTTAGAATTATTTTTAAACGAATGGGCGCCAAAAGCCTACCGTATCAAAGGATTTGTCAACTTAAAGGAAGGAAAAACTGCAGCAGTACAGTGCACGTTCAACTCAGTTGAAATAATTGAAATAGAAAATACTTTTCATCCAACCGAGATCGTAGCACTTTCTGATCAATTTAATTTAAAAGAGTGGTACAAGGCGTTTAAGGAAATATGAAAAGTGCTGAATTTTCTGAACCTCTGGATGATTGCAGATTTAGATCCCAACCGGAATTTGGTGTGGAAAATGCTTTTAAACAAATTATATTTTCAGTTTCCTAAAATTTAAGGTTAATCAATAATTAAATTGTTCGTAGAACGAATATAAATTAGCTATTTTAGTGGCGTTGCAGTTGGGGGAAACAAGCCGTTAATCTACTTTTGCAATTTTAAAATTATTAAATCATAATAAAATAGAACTTCTATGAGTAAATTCTTAATGACATCAATTGGCCGAAAATTCCTGATGAGCATCACAGGGTTGTTTTTGGTAATGTTTATCGGTGTTCATTTAACCATTAACTTGCTGTTAATCGTTGACAACAGTGGTGAACTTTTTAACCTGGGAGCAGAATTCATGGCATCCAATCCGATGATTAAAATTATGGAACCTGTTCTTGGACTTGGTTTCGTGGTTCACATTGTCTGGTCGTTTTTTCTTGAATACCAAAACTGGAAAGCACGTCCGGTAAAGTATGCAGCAAAAAACATGGGAGCATCAAGTTCATGGGCATCGCGTAATATGCTTGTTTTGGGTGCTTTAGTACTTGTGTTTTTGGTAATGCATATTATCGATTTCTTTTGGGTAATTAAATTCAATCCCCATGCAATACCAAAAACTGCTGACGGAATGGAAGATACCTACACGCTTGTAGCCAGCTTATTTAAAGAAAGCATTGTATATGGCTTGTTTTATATTCTTGGCGGAGTATTACTGGGCATCCATCTTTCTCATGGATTCTGGTCTGCTTTTCAAACGTTAGGATTGAGCAATAAAAATTGGTTAAAA
>JBFHJA010000528.1:0-3106 GCA_041596165.1 Draconibacterium sp.
GGCCAACAGAATTGCATCCGGAAAATCGCGCCAGCTGGCTGTTTCCCATACACCTCCAACATTAAGTACAACAATAACTTTTTTTCCTGAAGCGTGATAAACATTGCAAACATCGCGCACCAAATCAAGTTCGACCTGCGTGATTGGAATGTATCCATTTTCATAATTTTCACCGGCACTGCGGCCCAAGGTAATAATGGCAACATCCGATTTTGATTCGTAAGTTCCGATTTCTTTTGTTGAAAGTGGCTGCTCTTTGCTGAATGCCACCAATCGTTTCGCGAAATGCACAGGGGCCTGATCGCCGGTTATTCCATTGTCAGCGCGCATTTTTGGATTATCAAAATAAGGTGGAACAAGATTCTCCCTTTTTGTTTTTTCGATAAAATCAACATAATTTTTCTCTAATTCATCTAAAATCTTAAACCCTGATGATTTTAAACCTTCATTAACTGAAACGGCATATTTATTACTGCGAATTCCACCACTTCCTGTACCTGCTTCAATAAGGTAGTAGCCTATTTTGCCAAATAAAGCGACAGTTTTTTCGCCTTTTAACGGGAGTGTATTGTTTTCATTTTTTAGCAAAACCATTCCTTCAGCAGCCGCTTCTGCCGATAGCTTTGCATGCGAATTCAAATCTGGTTTCATTGTTGGTTTGTAACCATTGGCACGAGGCGAACTGAGTTTGAGTTGCATATTGTAAGCGAGGTTTTTGTCCAATGTAGTTTCATCCAGCGTTTTATCTTTAAGAGCTGCCGTCAATTCATTTACTTCGTCCATGTTACCCCCCATCAGCATGTTATTTCCTGCCCTCACTTTGGCCACCGCACTTCCATAACCATCGAAATCGGTCATAAATGTACCTTTGTAACCCCACTCATCGCGAACCACTTCTTGTAACAACTCTGGATTTTCCGCAGTATAAAAGCCGTTTAACTTGTTGTATGAAGTCATGATACAAGCCGGAGCACTCTCTTTAACGGCAATTTCAAAACCACGCAGGTAAATTTCGCGCAAGGCACGCTGACTGATAACGGCGTTATAAGTCCGACGGTTGGTTTCCTGATTGTTGGCAAGAAAATGTTTTAGTGTAGCCCCAATTCCGTTTGACTGCAAGCCATTCACCATTGCAGCCGACAGTTTTCCCGACAGCAAAGGATCTTCAGAATAATATTCAAAATTCCGCCCGCAATTTGGATTACGGTGCAGGTTTAATGCAGGCATTAATACCACATCATAATCATATTCAAGTACTTCATTGCCAAAAGCCATACCTACTTTTTCAAGCAAAGCCAAATTCCATGTAGCGGCCAGGCATGTTGAAGTTGGCCAGGCCGTTGTGTAGGTATATTCTGTTGCTCCGGGAGGCAGTGGGTCGCGGTTTAAACCTGAAGGGCCATCGGACAATGCGGATGAAAAAATGGAAAGCCGGGGAACTACCATTTTTGAATTCTGATTGGCAATGATAATTCCGGTTCCCTGCTCAATGTTTTTCGATTGAACGGCAGGTAAAAACTTTCCGTCGCCAACTGTCAAGCCAATTTTTTCCTCTGGGGTCATGGCAGCAATTACCTCTTCAATTTTGTCCTTTCCCAATTGCGGCGTGGTTTGCACTTGTTTTTCGCTGCACGATTGCACCAGGAACTGAAATGCAAAAAGCCACAAACTTATTGTTAGGTAATTTTTCGTCGTCATATTTAGTTTTTTTGAATGAATAATTATTCCTGATTATAAACAAAGTAATAGGAATAAAGAGAGCAAAACTTCTGTTATTTTAATCAGTTGTAGTCTTATTTTAACCAATACTCAATCGGTTTAGCACAATATTTTCAGAGTTTGATAAAAATCCTTTTCCGGTATAAAAAAAGGGCTGTCGAAAAACAAACCAGCACCGAAAAAACCGCCCAAATCAGCGATGCGTTTTTAACATAAATGTTTGTGTTCAATATTGTATTCATTGCCCAATCGTGCAATCCTGAATGTAAAAAAATATTTTCGAAAACAACTGCCAGAACGTAAATGGCAATGGCATTACTGCCAAAAACAATCCAGGGTTTGGTTCCCTTAATTTTTACACGAGGAATTTTGTAAGCTTTTCCAGTCCAGTTAGAAAGTTCACAACTCATTCGACAATTTGGATCTCCGTCAATGAGAAATATTTTAATTGTCTTTCCGAATTTCATCTCGTTATATTGTGGTTATTTGTCATATTTACAAACAGTTAAAAGCTTGTAAGATCATCATTTACAATGAACGCCATCATCTGCATACCCGCAATATGCCGGTATTTCGCAAATAGCCACATGTATTAATCATTTGAATTTCAACTGATAAAATATTTTGATAGTTGTCTGGGTTCAGAATGCAATTCATTTGTTTGGTTTTCAATAGTTACTTTCCCGAATGTAAGAATTAGTTTTATTCAGCTCTTCTACAATTGATAAAATAAACCATAACTCCCACTTTCAACAAGTATTGCAGTTTCCCCTTCTTTCAATTTACTTTCTTTCCCGTTTAAGCGGTATGATAAGACATTTTCGGGAATTACGACTTTTGCTTTAACGCCTACCGGAATTTGTAATTGCATGTTAAATTCCCGGCCTTCCAGTTTCCAGTTTACAACGAGTGGTCCAAAGGGCGTTTCTTTTGTTGTGTTTGCCCAGGTTATTCCATCTGGGATTTGCGGTTGGATAATTACCTGCTGATACGCCGGAAAATCAGGATCTTTGCGAATACCACCCACTGCCTCATAAAACCACGAGCCAATTCCGTTAAAACAATTGTGAATATGACTTCTTGGGTTTTCCCATTCTTCCCAGGTTGTTGTCGCGCCGTTTTCAATCATGTACAAATAACCGGGGTAATCTTTTTTCTTTAACATCGAGTAAAATAGCTGTACATCCTGATTTTTAGTTGCCCACTCGGTAAAAACAGGAATTCCAACCAAACCGCAGGCAAAATGTCCGTCACGGTTTTGCTGAATTTCGGTATAAAGACTTTGTTCGACATTTTTGATATTTTGTTCCGGAACAATTCCGGCCAGCAAAGGATAAGTGAGATCTATCTGATATCCATCGGCATAACTGTTTTTATCGGCATCAAA
>JBFHJA010000529.1:0-3087 GCA_041596165.1 Draconibacterium sp.
CTGATAATGGCGCTCCTTCTTTGAGTCGCTCGATAGCCTCTTTCTCAAATTCTTCAAAATCAAAACTTGTCTCTCTTTTCATTTTGCCAAATTAAAAAATTTATAATTCCTTAATTTGACACACTTATTTGAACAGCGTCAACCGTCGGGGTCCAAGTATTTGTTATTCCCAATACCACGGACTGCAATTGATGCAAATCCTGAATTACAACAAAACCCCGGCTATTAATAGTATTGAACAAAAGGATTTATTATCCTAATAATAGAGCAAAGGCCAATTCGCGAATAGTGAGTTGGCCTTTGTCTTAAACAGGCACGCCTTTGTATTCAGCAACATTGCTATTCAACCATAAATAGTCGGGCATCCATACACGCGGTCATACTTAGCAACAATACTTAATAAATTTACTTTGGACAGAAAACAATGCTGTTACAAATGCAAAAAATCACAGCAAAACTTTAACAAAACCACAAATGCTGAACGCACTTTAATATGCGCAAAAATAACAGTCTTCATTATGAAATTCTCCAAAATTGAGCTCAAAAATGCGTTTTTGTTTATCAAGTATTAATTTTTAATTAATAAATTGTTATTTAAAATTAAGTGGTTAATATTTGAAATACAGTAGGTTAATACATAGAATTTGTTTGCAAACCCATCAGTCTTTACCAAAACGTGTGATTCTTTGCATTTGCAACCCTCCTATTGTAAAAATCCTATATTTGTTCTGCCAATTCATCAATTAACAGTGGAAGATCTTATACTTTGGGAAAATATAAAAAGTGGGGATACAAAATCTTTAAACAAGTTGCATGTCCTGTATTTTCATCAAATGTGTTTGTATGCGCATAAAACAATCCACGACCACCAACTGATAGAAAACATTGTTTCTGATTGTTTTATTATACTTTGGGAAAGGCGTAAAAGAATCGAAATTAAAACTTCTGTTAAATCATATTTGTACAGGATTCTGCGCAACCAAATCATTGATCATTACAGGAGAAAGCATGATAACGTAGAAATCCTCGATAACTTGCCCGACATTCCCGGAGAATCCGAATTTGATGAACTACAGCGATATACAAAACTCTACAGTGTAATTTCAAAATTACCCGATCAGCGGCGGTTGATTTTGGAAATGGCGGTTTTTGATTCGCTAAGCTACCAGCAAATTGCCGATAAACTCCATATCTCGAAAAATACGGTGAAAACACAAATTGCACGCGCTTATCGGTTTTTAAAAGAATCGCTCGAACCCCGCGATTTTTATTTATTCTGTTTGTTATAAAATTATTTTATATTTTTTCATTTCCTGTCACCCTATTGTTTTCATTTTCACGTCACCTCAATAAAATTCATTTTCCAATATATAGAAATGGTAAGTTTAGTTTAGTTAGAAAAGAACAGTCTTTTGAGGTTGTTCTCTAAAATAAAAAAAGGGATGAAAAACAAGGATCAATTCTGGGAGCTGGCCACAGCAAAATTACACAATGAAACCACCGATGCCGAATCGGCTGAATTAAAAGACCTTTTAGAAGATCAGGAGAACAAAAATCTATTCGACAAAATAGAAGCCTTAAATCATAACTTAAATGAGGTAAAAGTACTTCATAAAATTTCCCGCGAGAAATCATGGAATTCCATTTCCAAACAACTGGATACGAAATCGGTTCCTTTGGTCATTAACATTCTAAAATATGCAGCTATTGTTGCTATTGCATTTTTAGCTGGTACATTAATTTCGAACCTGTATAATAAACATGCTGAAAGTACATCGTTTGCCGAAATAAAAGTGCCGCTGGGTCAAATGTCGGAACTGACCTTGAATGATGGAACAAAAGTTTGGTTGAACTCAGGGACAACCCTGCGCTACGGCAATAATTTCGGAAAAGGGGAACGAAATGTTACTTTGGATGGCGAAGCATTTTTTGAGGTCACAAAGAGTAAAATACCCTTCAAGGTAAAACTTAAAAATACCGAAGTTGAAGTGTTGGGAACAACCTTTAATGCCGTTTCTTTTCGCGATGAAGACTTTAGCCAGATTACTTTGGTAGAAGGCAGTGTAAATGTGAATAATCTTTCAGGCTCAACAATAGCAAAACTGAAACCTTCAGACCAAATAACTATCAACGATAATTCAAAAAAGGCAACTATAACAAAAGTCGAAACAAATTTCTACACTTCATGGACAGTAGGAAAAATTGTTTTTGACGATGAAAAACTGTCAGAAATAGCTCAAAAATTGGAACGCTGGTACAATGTTGATATTCAGTTTAAGGAAACATCAGTTGGCGACTTGCATTTTTCAGGCACCATCTTGAAAAACAAACCTTTCAACCAAATAGTTACCGCTTTTGAATTGCTTTTGCCGGTAAAGATAATTTACACTACAGTACCAAACGGAAAAGATAAAATTGTCATTTCAAAAAAATAACATGCCTATGGATATATACCAATCTATTTAATTAAACAAAAAAAACGGCAGGGATGCTCGACACTTCCCTACCGTAACTGATTTTAAGACTTAGTAGAAATTAAAACCGTTTAAATGTATGAAAAATCTATTAAAACCGGTTGGTGTAAACCAGTCGTATATGAAAATTTTGATTAGGATGAAATTAACATTTTTGTTATCGCTATGCGGGTTTGTTGCCGTAAGTGCTTCAACATATTCGCAGAATACCCGCCTTCACATTCAGGTAAAAGACAAAAGTATCATCGACCTTTTTAGGGAGATTGAAGAAAAAAGCGAATTTTATTTCTTTTATCAAAAGGAAGAACTCGCTAATCTGGATAACGTTTCGTTGGACAGAAACAACGCAAAAGTTACTGATATTCTTGATGAAGCATTAAAAGGTACCGCTTTGGAATACAGAATTGTTGACCGTTATATAATTGTCAGAAAAGATGGAAAAGGACTGGAAAATGTTGAATCAATTACAACTCAGCAAAAATCTGTATCAGGTAAAGTAACCGACAAGTCGGGGTTGCCACTTCCGGGAGTAACGGTTTTGGTAAAAGGAACGACAAATGGAACGACTACAAACACGGAAGGTGAATATTACATTGTAAATATCCCCGAAAAC
>JBFHJA010000530.1:0-3070 GCA_041596165.1 Draconibacterium sp.
CATTTCAGCATTGAAACCGATTTTGGTGATGCGGATGTTTTGTTCCTGACACAAACCTCACAAAAAGTAAAAAAAGAGGCAATGAGAATGTTGCAGTTTGTGCGGTTTCAGCATACAAAAGAGGGACTTTGGTTTTGTGGTATCGAACCGCGGTATGATGTGATTCCAATGGTTTCTACCCATTTCCAAAAACGGTTTGCCGACCAGAAATGGCTACTTTATGATTTGAAACGCAATTATGGCTATTTATTCGACAAAGTAAAATTGGAAGAAGTTGTGATTTCAAGCAAAGAATTTAGCACAATTACAGGGCAAGTAAACGAAAATGTTTTGCAGGAAGGGGAGGAGTTTTACCAAAAATTGTGGAAGTCGTATTTTCAACACATAAATATTCAGGAGCGAAAAAACCTGAAATTGCAGCGCCAACACATGCCACGCAGGTTTTGGAAATATTTACCGGAGATGATGGTTTTGAATTAGATCATTTTCACGTTAATTTTTCCCTTATTTAAAAGTCCGGTAAAGGTAAAAAAAAAGATGCCATCCGGTTTTTCTTTACAGATGGCATCCTCGTAATTAATTATTGTGATGCAATTATTTTAATAATTCAGCCGGGATTTCTTTGATTGTTTGAATCTTAATATTTCTTACAAACATTTCCCCGCCTTCCGATTGGAATTGGATTTTACCTTTTGTCAGCGGTTCAATATTTCCTTCACCGAGATATTTGTTGGAATTATAATTTACCATGTTCACATTTCCGTTAACGATGTGCACAGAAGTGCCGCCAAAACAATAGAGTTCAACTGTATTCCATTCTCCGTGCGGTTTTTCGTAGTCGCCGTCTTTCGCAACAATTCTTGTGTCGGTATCAGGAATTGAAGGTACTTGTTCCGCTCCTTTTGTATATTTGTATTTACCGTCATCGGTTTTCATAACCGGAATTTCGCAGTAAGATTTTCCCATTCTGTAGGAATCTCCCATATTTCCTGTTTTCAGCTGGAGTTCATGTGAGCTCATCCAAACACCCAGTCCAACGCCAAAATCACCATAACTATGATATAAAAGCCCTGAGTTGTATGTAGAAAATACTTCATCTCCCCATTTGATTTCAACTGACACATGATAATTTTCGAATTCTTCTTTTGTAGCAATTGATGCATTTATTTCTCCTGAGATTCTGATTACTTTTTCGCCATCGAGGTCAACGACTGAAAATAAATTCAAAGGGTCTTTGTTTAAACCAACAGGTTCGCCACCTTCCTCCAATGGACCAACCCAGGTTTCCCAGCCATCAAGATTCTCACCATTAAAAAGTGGTTGCCAGGGTTTATCGCACGACGAAAAAAGAAGAATAAAACTAAATAAAACTAAAAGGGAAAGAGATTTTTTCATGATTAAATAGGTTATGTTGATATATAAAAAAAAACTGCCCCATAAATATAGGACAGTTTTACAAATATTTTTAATAATTGTTATTTTTATTAAATAGCTTCTGTTTCCAAAATCTGTCTTGCTCTGTCTAATATTGTAGAATCATCGAGTAGGACAATACCGCCGTTTGGTCCCGGTTCCATGTGAATTCCAACTGCAGCCCCTTTTTTATAATTAGCGCCTCCGAAATAATTCCTGACGGTTTCCTCAGTAACGGCAAATTCCTGCGCTAATTTTTTTATGGAACCTTCAGGTAGGCTGTCTTTGATTTTTCTCAATTCGTTAAAGGTGATTTTACTTGTCATATCGCATATTTTTATAATGAATATTAGAAAATATATTGGTCTCACCTGTAAAAATAGAATTAATAATTTAATAACAAAAGGATAACGGGAAGGTATTTTTTTGCGATTTGAAGAATTCGGCTTTTTGATTAAAATAAAGTTTTTTAGGAACGTTGTAAATGTTTGTTTGATAGTGAATAAGAAAGCAACTTATTTGTGTTTAACAGAATGTAACTGTCTTAATATTAACAATTTTTAAGATTCAATTCAATCCTGTTTTTATGCAATCACTAATACTTTGCAACATGCCCGAGCGGATATTTAAATCAAAAAGTTTCCCGTTTTCACGTGTTGGATACACCCTGTTCGACATAAAAATATAAAGTAAGCCAGTGTCGGGATCAGCCCAGACAAATGTGCCGGTAAATCCTGAATGTCCAAAGCTGTTGCTACTTACTCCCTTGGCCGGATATGCATCTTTTACAGACTTTGTTTTATTGTCGAGTAAGGGTTTGTCGAAACCAAGGGCACGCCGGTTGTCATTTTCAGGGAAACGTGGTTTTATAAATAGATTCATTGTTTCTTCCGAAATATAACGTTTGCCACCATAGTAGCCCTTTTGCAAATACATTTGAAAAATCTTGGCTAAATCAGTTGCAGAGCCAAAAAGACCGGCATTGCCTGATATTCCTCCCAACATGGCCGCACTTTCATCGTGTACAAAACCAATAACGTTTTGTTTTCGAAATAATTCATCGGTTTCGGTGGGGATAATGTGGTTAAGTGTAAAGTGCAAATATGGGTTGTATGTTAATGTATTAGCTCCAAGGGGGCGAAAAAAGTTTTGCTTCACATAATCTTCATAATTTACTCCGGTTATTTTTGTAATCACTTGTGGATAAATGCAAAAACTTAAATCAGAATAAACATATTTTTTTGCGCCCATTTTACTGTTTCGTATAGTGTCGTAAATCACTTTGCTGAAATCATCTTTTAAATAAATATTTTCAGAAACCCTTACGCGGTAGCCGTCCATGGATTGGTGCTTGAAAACGTCCGGATTCAGTTCCCCTTTTTTATTTGTACCCATCTGCCACAACGGAAGAAACGGAGGAATTCCCGACTGGTGAGTGAGGAATTCCGAAATTGTTATTCCTTCCTTATTGCTGTTTTTGAAATCAGGCCAGTAATCGCTCAAAGGCTTTTCCACGTCCAATTTCTTTTCGTCGACCAATTTCATGATTGCCGGAAGCGGACCAGAAACTTTCGTTATCGAAGCCCAGTCATAAAGATCAGTTTCATGTACTTTAATTTTTTTGTCGTAAGTGTGGTAGCCATATGTTTTGTGCAAA
>JBFHJA010000531.1:0-3067 GCA_041596165.1 Draconibacterium sp.
GTTACAATTCACAATTATTCTTCACAAACAAAATTTCCTGTTAATATCTCCGTTTTCAAAAAAGATGATTTTAAAAAACCTGTTCTCCAACAAACCCAAAATGTTGAAATACAAACCTCCACTTTTCAACAAATTCATTTCGATTTGAAACTTAACCCCGGCGATTATACAGTGGAAGTTAATACACTGCAAAGCACTGCCAGAACTCAGCTTGGAGTTGGCGAAGCCATTGGTAAACCATATTTGTTTGAGGTTGATTTAAACAGCGACGGAATTAAAGAATACCGCATGGAAAACGATTCGGTGCAAATTACGCTGTTGCGCACCGGTGCACGGGTTATCGAATACATTGTAAAAAGCAAAAACGACAATTTATTTTTTAAAGCCTGGCCCGAAAAAACGTACAACGACAAAAAACCCTTCAGGGAGCGTGGCTATTATCCTTATGGCGGGTTTGAAGATTTTCTTGGTCAAGCCAGCATGGAAACACATAAAATTTATGATGCAAAAATCATCAAAAGTGAAGGCGATTTTGTGCGTGTTGAAATGAATGCTGACTATTACGGAAACCACATTAAAAAGACTTTTACATTATATGGCAACTCGCCCTTACTTGAAGTTCGGTTTGAGCTGACTTTTAAAAATCCCGAAGCAAATGTGCTGGGGCCGCAACCAATTCTCGAACTCGGTAAAAAACACTGGACTGAAGATGTGTTTACAGTTCCTACCATGGAAGGTTTAAAAGAGTACCGAATGTTGCCTGAGAAATATTACGGTCAGGCAATCATTGCAAAAGAAGGTTGGAATGCCGGTTACGACACAATGGAAGATATTTCTTTTGTTGGAGCTTTCCCTGTATCGCAGCCGCTTTTTCTTCACATGTGGATGAATCATCCCGATAATGGTGAAGCACCACATTATTATGTCGAGTTTCAACCCTGGACGCCGATAGCACAAAAAACCACAATGTATTTTAGTTACTATATTTGGGGAAATGGCGGAGCATGGAAAAACGGAGTGGACGAATTGCGGAAACGGAATTTAATAACTGTTCGATGAAATTATAAATGAATAATTTGGGGTTAACAAATTTGGGTAATAGTATAGTTCGTTGTTTTTTAGATGAAATGAAAATACTAATTAATAAGGTTAGAATTTGCTAATTATTTTGGCAACTAAGGTTTAGATTTTGAAATAAGGTTTTCTGAATTAAATATTCCATGTTCTAGCATGATTCATTTAACCATTATCAAAACCTTATTTATTTTTCTTTAACCTTGGTAGAATATTGTTTACACTAAAAATTTAGAACCTTATTATTCTAAGTATTTGTTGTCAACGCAAATAAATAGATAAACAAAATTATACCATGAAGTATTAGTTATTAATAATCAACAAAACCAAAAATATGATGAAAAATAAATCATTATTGAAAATAGCAATTTTGCTCGCATTTTTTTTTGTTTTTATTAAAGTCAATGCAAAAGAGGTATCTAAGGGATTAAATATCAAACACATTGAACTTGGTGCGCCAGTACCGGCAATACCTTTTTACCATTTCATTGCCGATCTTGAACTGCCTGCCCCCTCTATTATTGAGGTTCATGCAGAAGTTAACGGGAAGGAGTTACGTGCAACCGATTTGCACCGAGTAAAAGACGATACAGAACTGAATTATCCGCCATTGACACACCGTCCACCTTCAGGTTATGGCTTGTCGCAGGATGGAACTTTGTATCAAAATCTGCATGTAACAGGCTGGGTAAAATGGCAACCCGGCGAAACCTATTCCATAAAAATTACAGTCCGGATTAAAAAAGATATTAAAGGAACGGATAAAGATGAATGGCTTTCAAAAACTGTAAATGTAAAGGCACCCGAAAACACGGAGGTTTTTGATACTGCATGGAAAAGCTACAAATCTGTAGTTGTAAGCGAAACCGCCGGAATTGACAGAAAATCTGAACCGGTTGAAATGCTGCTTGCTTTTTATCCCGATGAAGCTTTCGATATAAAACGCGAAATCCGCGTTGTGGCAGTTGATCCGGAAACTTTCCATTTAACCGAAGTTCCTTGTCAGGTTTACGATTTACAAAAATATTTGGTTGAAGATGATTTGGCTCCCGATGAAAATGGGAAACCAACCCGTGAAGTTCCGCTTTGGTACCCTACTTTAAGTGCCCGGGTAGCTTTTATGGCTGATGTTCCGGCCAATAATAGCAAAGTTTATTTGGTGTATTACAACAACGATAAGGCGCTTGCACAAACCTACAACAGCGATTTAAAAGTACAGGGAGAAATGCCGGGCTTGAATATCGACAACGGAGAAATTTCTGTTGTGCTGCACCCAAATTCAGGTCATCTCGACCAGTTGACTTTTAAAAAGAAACAAAATTTTCCGCTTTTCCACCGCATGGAAACAAACGGTGCAATACACTGGAATCCTGGAATCTACACACCTCCACGACCATGGACACACACAGCAGACTGGAAACCACCACAGCATGTAAATATGATTTCGGGGCCGGTTACTGCTATCACTGAATTATGGGGAAATTTGCGCGATATCCCTGAAGTTGACGCGTCTGTCCGTTACCAGTTTTACCCTGACGTGCCATATTTTATCAGCACTACAAATATGCGCATCAACGAAACGGTAAATTGCATTGCTTTGCGGAATGCCGAAATTGTTTTTAAACGCGAATTGATGACAACTGCCGCCTGGTACGATGTTGTAAGAGATAAAGTTATCACTTATGATGTTACCGACATGCCCGACCTTACTGATTTGAAAATGCAGGCCGATGTTCCATGGATAACTTTTTACAATGAAAAAGAAAAATTAGGTTTTGCCGGAATTCAATTGGATTATTCAAACAGCGGCCTCGAATCGCGCGAACGCTTGTTAAATCCTTTCATGTATATTACAGGAGGTCCATGGATTTATTGGGCACGAGCTTTATCATTGACTTTTCTTTCATCGAATATGCAGCAAATGGTGCCTGCTATGAAAGGAAATTATTTTACTGAAAAATGGGCGTATCTTGTTTATGAAATTCAGGATGGA
>JBFHJA010000532.1:0-3057 GCA_041596165.1 Draconibacterium sp.
AGTATAATTGGCTTTAATATAATTTCCGAAAATATTATTTTGCCGAATTGCCTGGTTGTCAAGTTGTCCGATCCATTCTGGCGGACGATCAGCTGTAATAACTAAAAGAGGAACTTGCTGGTAAAATGCTTCTGCAATTGCTGGGGCGTAATTAAGGGCGGCAGTGCCCGAAGTGCAAATGAGCACAGTTGGCTTTTTACTTGCCAATGATTGACCCAATGCAAAATAGGCGGCACTCCTTTCATCGACTAAACTTGTGCAACCTTCACCAAAACGTTTGTAAAAAGCCTTTATTAACGGAGCATTCCGCGAGCCGGGAGAAATAACAATATCTTTTACTCCGTGTTCAAAAAGAATTTCAGCTAAATCGGAAATATGTTGCAGTTGATGAGGCATCGGTTTAAGAAACATTTTTAATTACCGAGAGGAGTGTTCCGGTTTTGATTTCGGTTTCATGCCATTCATCTTCGGCTTTCGAATCGATAGTAATTCCGCCGCCCGAGTATAGAACAAGTCGTGAACCTGTTATTTGCATGCAACGCAAATTCACAAAAAGCATAATCGGGTTTTGCATTCCAACGGGACCAAGAAATCCGCCGTAATATTCACGATCATGTTTTTCAACAGCAGTAATAATTTCGAGTGCCTCTGAGGTAGGAGAACCACAAATTGCCGGTGTTGGATGCAGGTTGTTGAGCAAATTCCCAACATTTCCATTGCTTACACTTGCATGTGAAATGAAATCAGTTCGCAAATGCAGCACATTACCTGCTTGTTGTACGTAAGGCCCTTGCTGTTCAATATTTTCCCAGTGATTCGATTGTAAAACCTTGTCAATGTGTTCAGATACAAAATGTTGCTCTTGTTTTTCCTTGTTTCCCCAGTTTTCAATTCCCTGATATTTCTCGGTGTTTTCTTTTGTACCTGCAACTGAAGAAGTTTGAAAAATATTATTTTTCAGGAAAGCAAACGGTTCGGGAGTTGCACCCATCCAAAAATGGTTTTCGGTTTTGAAAGCATATACAAATGCTCTGGGAAACAACTCGCAGAGTTTAAGGAATATGGCAGGCAAAAACATTTCGTTGACACTATTTACCAATTTTATCCGGCTCAAAACTGCTTTTTGAATTTTTCCGGTTTTGATTATTTGAATAATTTCTTCAATCTGTTGCAGATATTCTTTTTTTGTGGCTTGATAAGGACGTGCAAACGATTTGTGTTCAGGAGCAGGATGTTTTATGTTGCTTATTTTATCAAATACTTCATCGGAAACTTCGTCTGAAAAATAGAAGTCGGGTTTTATAACAAACATTCGGTTGGTTTCCGATTTCAAAAAAGGTGCAACAAGAAAACCTTTCAAACTTGTTATTTCCGACAAGTTTACAAGTTCTTCAACATTGCGTTTTTCCTGCACCATCATTGCTTTTGCCGTTTGATTGGGCAACCTGTATGCAGCAAATGTGAGGTTGTTTTTCAAGCAAACCGAAATCATGTCGCCAACCGACCTAACTAATATATTTGTCTGGTCCTTCAATTTTGTTTTTTCTTTTTATCCGTTATAATATTAGTAACTCTGACCACTGAAATAAGTTTATTGATTTCGTCTGATATTTTAACCTCCCAAATATGGGTAGTTTTACCTTTATGAATAAGCAGGGCATCCCCTTTTAATGCACCATGGTCAACGGAAGAAATGTGGTTTCCCGAAACCTGTAATCCAAAAACATTATATTTTTCGCGATCGATTAAAAGGTATGAACCTGCGCCGGCAAGCGATTCGGCAAAAGCCAGTGAAGCTCCACCATGCAAATAACCATTTGGCTGACAGGTTTTCCCGTTTACCTGCATAGTGGCATGTATGCTATTTATTTTAAAATCCGTAAATACAATGCCTAAAACGCCTATCATCGAGTTGGCGCAAAAATCATTTAACTGATCAATTTCTTTCATTAATATGTTGTTGCAAGCCTTTGAAACAAAATTAGCCCTGTCAAAGTTCAGAACTGTTATCTCCCGGAGTGCAAAAATAGGTTTTAGAATAGACAAAAAAGAACAATCAATTCGTAAAATTCAGATTACGATTGTAAACGAGGTTTTTTGCGCTTGTGATTCTACTTTTAAAGTACCGCCGTGCATTTGCATAATTTGCCGCGAAAGACTCAAACCGATTCCCGATCCATTTTCTTTTGTACTAAAAAACGGAACGAATATTTTATCCAGCAAATCAGTCGGAATGCCTGAACCATTGTCGCTTACCGATATTTCTGTGCGACCATTTTTGTTGATTTCAGCTTTAATCGAAATTTTACCGTTTTCTTTATTTTTTAATGATTCGGCTGCGTTTTTAATCAAGTTAATAAGTACCTGTGCAATTTGTATTTCATCGGCAACTATCTCCAATTCTGCCGGTATGCAGTTCCACTCAATTTGAGTATTGTTGTTTTTAGCGTCAAATTGCAGCAAAGTTGCGGTGCTTTCAAAAAATGGTTTCAAAGCTATTTTCTTCTTGTCGGGCTGTGGCAAACGTGTGAGTTGGCGGTAGTTCTCAACAAAACTGATTAAACCATTGCCGCGTTCGTTAATTATTTCGAGACCTTTTACTGTGTTTGAAATGGTTTTTTCGTCAGGAATATTACCATCCAAATTTTTGAAATAACCCGAAATGGTTTGCGAAAGTGAGGTAATGGGCGCAATTGTATTCATGATTTCATGGGTTAAAATGCGTATGAGTTTTATCCATGATTCCAGCTCTTTTGTTTCCATTTCGTTTTTAATATCCTGAATGGCAACTAATTGAAAATTTTCGTCGGCAGTTTTAAATGCTGACGATTTCATTGAAAGTTGCACATCGCCACTTGAAGTATTGAAACTTACCAGTTTGTGGTCGCCGGGGTGTAATTCTTTTACCGCCGAAAACAGATTTTTGTCAACCTGACTCAATTGATTGATATGCGTAAGTTGTTCGCGGTTAAGCAAAAGCCGTGCAGCCGAGTTCGATAAAAAAATATTCCCGCTTTCGTTAAATGTGATTACGCCAATTGAAACCTGCTCCAAAAT
>JBFHJA010000533.1:0-3040 GCA_041596165.1 Draconibacterium sp.
CTTTGAAACCCGGCACGAATGGCTTCGGTGGTTAATGATGATATCCAAAGGCGCTGAACCGCTCCTTTATATTTTGCCTGTTTTATTACCCAGCGTTGAATCAATTCACCCTCCTGACCAGCATCACCGCAGTTTATAACAACTGACGCTTTGCCAAACAATTCCTTTATTACTTTGAATTGCTTTTTCACGCCGGGGTCGTCCATTAGTTTTGTTTCGAAATGATCGGGGAGCATGGGCAAAGAGTTTAAATCCCATCTTCGCCAATTTGGATCGTAATCTTCGGGTGGAAAAAGCGTGCAAAAATGGCCAAAAGTCCAGGTAACCTGGTAGCCATTTCCTTCAAAATATCCGTCTTTTCGTGATTTTGCGCCAATTACTTCGGCAATTTCACGGGCAACACTAGGTTTTTCAGCAATACAGACTTTCATAGCCTGCAAAGTTCCTAAAAAAATCGAAATTGAGAATTATTCCTCAAATCAAAAAAATGATACCCTGATTGAAGTTTGATTTTGATATATTTGACACTCAAAATATTTAAATAAAAAAATACCTAAATCATGAAAAAAATTCTTTCAATTCTAACTGTTTTATCTCTGTTTCTGCTATCAGTAAATTTAAAAGCTGAAGTAAAATTACCCGCAATTTTCGGCAACAATATGGTACTGCAACAACAAACCGAAGCGGCCATTTGGGGACAAGCCACTGCTAACAAAACTGTACAAGTTACAACTTCGTGGAATAAAAAAAGTTATTCGGCAAAAGCTGATTCAAACGGTAAATGGAAAATCAAAGTTCAAACACCTTCTGCCGGTGGTCCATTTTCAATAACTATTTCGGATGGTAAATCGCTGACTTTGGATAATGTTTTAATTGGCGAAGTATGGGTTTGCTCGGGCCAATCGAACATGCAAATGCCAATGATTGGGTATCGCAACCAACCTGTTTTAGGTGCAAATGAAGCAATAGCAACTTCTGAAAATGAAAATATCAGGTTAATCACAATCGACCGCGTTAAAAACCCTACTCCACAGGAAGATTTTCCTGGAAAATGGGCGGAATGTACTCCCGAAAATGTTGCAGATTTCAGCGCAACGGCCTATTTCTTTGGAAAAATGGTTCAGCAAGCACTGAATGTTCCTGTAGGTTTAATTTGCTCAAGCTGGGGCGGAACACGTATAGAACCCTGGATGAGTGAAAGCGGAATCAAAAATTTTGATTGGGTAAAAATGCCAGATAAAAATATGACGGGTGACTACAATCAACAAACCCCGACTGTTCTTTACAATGCTATGATTTCGCCAATGGTTGGTTATGCCATAAAAGGTGCTTTGTGGTATCAGGGCGAAGCCAATCGCAACGAACCTGTTGAATATGAAAAGCTGTTGCCTGGATTATCGCAAAACTGGATTAATGAATGGGGAATCGGCGATTTTCCGTTTTATTACGTTCAGATTGCTCCATACAATTACGGTACAAGCGGGTTGAATTCAGCATTTATTCGCGAATCAATGTTAAATGTTTCAACTTTACCAAACCTTGGAATGGCATGTATAATGGATGCCGGAGAAGAAACTTGCATTCATCCGGCCAACAAAAAAGCTGCCGGTGAACGTTTGGCCTACCTGGCTTTGGCAAAAACTTATGGTAAAAAAGGAATTGAATATTCTGGTCCGGTTTTAAAAGAAATGAAAGTTGAGGGCAGCATTGTAAAACTTACTTTCGACCATGCAAAAAACGGCTTGACTACTTTCGGCCAGGAACTGAAAAACTTCAAAGTTGCCGGAGAAAACAAATATTTCGTTTCCGCCAAAGCGTTTATTACAAATCAAGGGATTTCGGTTTATGCTCCAAATGTTGAAAAACCAGTGGCAGTGCGTTATGCTTTTGATGATTTTGTAATTGGAGAACTGTTCAATACAGAAGGCTTGCCGGCTTCATCGTTTAGGAGTGATGACTGGGAGAAGTAGTTTAAAAATTAAGGTTCAAGGTTTAAAGTTCAGTTTAAAGACTTTAAACCTTGAACCCGGAAATTTAAACTAATCCACACCTTTCACATTCATTTTTAAAGTATAAACTCCTTTGCGGGCGGTAACAAAAAGTATGTTTCGTTTTTTGCCGCCAAAGCAAATATTGGCAGGACTTTCAGGGAATTCAATTTCCTGAATTAATTCGCCTTTCGGATTATAAACCCAAACTTTGCCCGAAGTGAGATATACATTTCCCTCATTGTCAATGGTCATTCCATCGCTACCTTTTGGTGCAAAAAAGGTTTTATTTGTCAAACTTCCATCGGGTTGAATATCGTATTTCCAGGTTTCTCCTGCCTGAATATCTGCAACATACAGAGTTTTTCCATCGGGTGTTCCAATCAAACCGTTTGGAGTTTTAAAATCATCGATAACCCGGGTAATTTTACCATCAGTTGGCAGATAATAAACTCCGCGAGTGTCCTGGATTTCTTTGTGTCCCTCTGCCCACCATTTACGATGGTAGTACGGATCAGAAAAATAGATACCTCCGCCCGGCGAAATCCACAAATCATTGGGTGCGTTCAGGTGTTTTCCTTCGTAACCTTCGTGTATAGGTATAAGTTTTTTGTTTTCATCAAAATAGGCGAGTTGGTTTTTTTCGTCGGCGCAGGTAACCAATTGTCCTTTTGCATTAAAATACATTCCGTTTGAACGGCCAGTTCCTTCGAGCCACGGCGAAATTCCGGCTTTTTCATCCCAAACGTAAATTCGGTCGTTGGGTTGATCTGTAAAATATACTTTACCGTCCGGTGCAACTGCCGGGCCTTCGGTAAAAGCATAATTTGAACCGGCTTGTTCGATTTTGGCATTTTTTGCAATCAAACCATCATCGCCTTTTTTGCCAAATGCAGTTATAGCCGAAACAGTAAATGCAAGAAAAATCAACTTTTTCATAATCACATAAGTTTTGTTTTTGTAAAAATAGAAATAGATTCCAATAAATTGAAAAGGCTGAAATCAATTAATACATTTAAACCATCATTCAAACTTATCAATCAGATTGTTAA
>JBFHJA010000534.1:0-3018 GCA_041596165.1 Draconibacterium sp.
AATTCAGGTGTCGAAAAACAAAACGCTACCGGATTTTTCTTTTAATTATTTTTTAGGATCGAATCGGTTTGAAAATTCAAAATACTATCATGGTTTCCAGGTTGGCGTAGCGGTTCCGCTGTTTTTTGGAAGCGAAAAAGGAAGAACCCAGGCCGCTAAAATTTCAGGAGAAGCACAGAATTTACTTTCGCAAAACCAAATGGTTATGATAAAAAACAGGCTGAATGAATTGATAAATCAGCAGAATAGGTACAAAGCCTTGCTGGATGTTTACAATACTTCAGGAAAACTGTTACACGATGAAATTATGCGAACCGCTATGAAATCATACGAATTTGGCGAAATTAATTTCTACCAGTTTGTCAGCAGTTATGAAACTGCGGTTCAAATTCAGATGGAATACTACGAAAATATTTATGGTTACAATATTTCCACTTCCGAAATAAAATACTTTTCAAAATAAACAAAACTATGAAACAAAATATTACACTTACATTGCTCACATTTAGTGTGTTGCTGTTTTCATGCAAAAGCAAAACAACGGAAACAACAGAACCTGAATCAGGATTGATTGAAATTACAAAGGCTCAGTTTCAGTCGGAAGACATGGATTTTGGCGAACCCGAACTTACTGTATTTTCTGATTTAGTCCATTTTACAGGAAATATCATTCCATCGGTTAGCGGACTTGCGCAAGTAAGTTTGCCTGTGCCGGGATTAATAACTAAAATTCATAGTAAACCCGGGCAATTTGTCAATAAAGGTGGATTGTTATTCGACATTTCGGGAAACGAATTTGTTGATATGCAAAAGGATTTTGCGGAATCGGCGGCTCTTGTTAAACGACTTAAAATTGATTATGAACGAGCAAAAGAGTTAAGCAATGAAAATATTGGTGCAAAAAAAGATTTAACTTTTGCCGAAAGTGCATTTAATGTTGAAAATGCGAAATTTAATGCGCTTACTTTAAAACTTCAAAATATCGGTCTGGATATTTCAAAAATTGAAAGTGGAACGTTTTATACTTCGTACACTTTAAAAGCCCCGGTTAAAGGTTATGTAAACCGGATAAATGTAACAATCGGACAATATGTTCAGCCGGCAGAAACCATTGCCGAAATTGTGGATATTGAAACTTTTCAGTTGAAAATAGCAGTTTTCGAGAAAGAAATCAATAAAATTGAAACGGGACAAAAAGTTGAATTTCAAACTACAGGAAACTCCGGGGAAAAATATGCGGCAACATTAATATCGGTGGGCAAATCAATCAACGAAAACACAATGTCAATTGACTGTTTAGCGGAAATAGAAAACCTGAAAGATACCCGTTTGGTTAGTGGTCAGTTTGTAGAAGGTGAAATAACTGTAGCAACTGACACTGTGTTGTCGTTGCCACAAACCGCAATTCTTAGCGCCGAAAATGAAACCTATATTCTCGCTTTTGAAAAAGAAACTGATGATGTAATTTTTATGAAAAAAACCAACGTAAAAACCGGCCGTCTTAACAACGGATTTATTGAATTAACCGACTTTCCAGGTTCAAAAAAATTATTGGTAAAAGGGATTTACAATATTCAAATTGAGTAATAAAATAATGAAGACTCTGTTTTTATGATAATTTCTCATAGCTTTTATCATAATATATTTTGTTATTAACATATTCAACTTCAATAATCCTTAAAACAACTTCAGAAACTACAATAATCCGGCAGTTTCTTTTGCCGCTTATTTGCCTGTGCTGATAAAATATTGATAAATACAGTTTGTAAGCAATAATTTGTAAAAACTATATTCCATATATTTACCTACCATTAAAACAGAAGCTGATTTATCTGGATAATAATATCAATCGATTGGATATGCAAAAAAGTGAAATTCGGTTTCGGAAATTGTTCGAAACCATGGCACAGGGAGTAACTTATCAAAACAGCAAAGGTGAAATAATTGAAGCCAACGAGGCTGCTCTGCGAATTTTGGGTTTGACTTTTGATCAGTTGCAGGGGAAAACCTCCTTCGATCCCGGTTGGAAAACAATTCATGAAGATGGAACTGATTTTCCGGGAGAAACGCACGCCAGCATGGTAGCTCTCAAAACAGGAAAAGAGGTAAACAATGTAGTTATGGGGGTTTTTAATCCGGTGAATCAGGAGTATCGTTGGTTGAAAATTGATTCAGTACCTGAGTTTCGAAATGGTGAAAAAAAACCTTTTCAGGTTTTTACAACATTTAATGATATTTCGGAATTAAAACGAACTGAATTATTACTTAAGGAAAATGAAACCAGATATGTTAAAGCCCAGCAATTGGGTAAAGTTGGAAACTGGGAATTTAACCTGCAAACTGCACACTTTTGGGCTTCGGAGGAAGCTAAACGTATTTTTGGATTTAATCCAGCTATACATAGTTTTACTGCCGAATTCGTTGAAAGCTGCATCGTTGAAAGAGAACGGGTGCATCAGTCACTGGTTGATCTGATTGAAAAAGGTGAAAAATATGACATTGAATATGTGGTTTTTCCTAAAAATGGGGAAGTACCCCGCGTTGTTCATTCCATTGCTGAGATTATAAACGACAATGCAGGGAATCCTGCCAAAATAATTGGTGTTTTAGAAGATATTACCGAGCGAAAAAAGGCAAAAGACGAATTGAAATTAAGCAGAGCTCACTTTCGTTCTCTTGTTGAAAATGTTCAGGGGTTTGTGTTATATCGAATACATAAAAACACAACAGATAATTCCCTCACGGTGCGGCTTGTAAGTCCAAGTATAAAAGAAATGCTGGGAATTACAGATCCAAAACGATTAAATGACTGGTTTAAAAATATACATCCTGATGATCGGGAACGGATAACAGAAGCTCATTTATTAAGTATTCAAGAAGGGAAATCTTTCGACCAGATAATGAGAATCATTGATCACAATAAGGATAATTGCAGATGGATACAGGCAATTTCATATCCGGTACACGATCCGGCGGATAACAGCATTTATTTTAACGGTATAATAATCGACATTACAC
>JBFHJA010000535.1:0-3004 GCA_041596165.1 Draconibacterium sp.
CGACTCGATTCAGGTTTGGGATTTGTATGTGGGTTTTCGTGAAAATGTACCCGATGTAGTTACGCTCCCACAGTTTTTTAAACAAATGGGCTATACAACTATTGGCCTTGGAAAAACTTTTCATAACGATATTCCCGACACTATTTCCTGGACAGAAAAACCTCATATTGATGGCTTTCCATTCGACCCGGATGCTTTTTACGTAAACGAGGACAATGTCAAAATACAGCAGGAAAAAATCGAAGCCCTGAAAGCTGCAGGTAAATCAAGAATCGATCCGCTGGGACATTGGTATGTTAAAGCAAAAGCAACCGAAATTGGTATGGCTGACGATGATGCCTATTTTGATGGGGCACAAACAACTCTGGCAATTAAAAAAATGAAGGAGTTGGCAACTCAAAAAAATCCATTTTTTCTTTCCGTAGGATATTATAGGCCGCACCTTCCGTTTAATGCTCCTAAAAAATACTGGGATTTATACAATCGCGATTCAATTCCACTGGCTGATAATCAATTCAGCACTGAGAGAAGCCCGGATTATGCCAACCACGGTTACCAGGAACTAAAAGGATATGTCGATTGTAATGACCTTCCACTGCCTAACGAAAATCCCTGGAATATTGAACGTCAAAAAGAAATGAAACATGGTTACTACGCCAGTGTTTCCTACGTTGATGATCAAATTGGCCGCTTGTTAACTGAGTTAAAAAAACTTGGCCTTTCGGAAAATACGATTGTTGTACTTTGGGGCGATCACGGCTGGAAATTGGGCGAACACAACGGCTGGTGCAAAATGACAAATTACGAAATCGATACTCATGTTCCAATGATTTTTAGCGGTGCAGGTGTTAAAGCCAAAGGAAAACAAAGCAATGCCCTCACCGAATTTGTGGATATTTATCCCACTTTGTGTGAAATGGCAGGATTTAAAATACCTGATCATTTACAAGGAACAAGTTTGGTTCCTCTTCTTGAAAATCCCGACGCCGAATGGAAAACAGCAGCATTCAGCCAATTTTTATTAGGCCGTTTTGGACCGCCCGAAACACGTTTGCAAGAACGAATGGGGTACTCGATTCGCACCGACCGTTTTCGATATGTGGAATGGTACAGCTGGAACAAGGAAGAAAAAACCAAATGCGAATTATTGGACCGCGAACTTTTCGATCATCTTATCGATCCGCAGGAAAATAAGAACCTTGTAAACGATTTGGAATATAAAAACACCGTTGAATTAATTTCCAAACAACTTGAATTGGGATGGAGAAATGCCTTACCGGTAACAAACAAATAACTTGTTTTTATGCGAACCAACATAGGGTTTCCGGGCATTTGAATCGTCTGTAACATATTGCGAATATAAATTCAATCCATTGTAATGAGAGCATTCTATTTCCCAAAAATCATTCTGTTAATCTTTGTTTCAACGCTGATGTCGTTCACATATTCCAACCCGGTTAAAAAACCAAACGTGATTTTTTTTCTTGTGGATGATATGGGATGGATGGATATCGGCGCAAATGGAAGTACTTTTTATGAAACCCCAAATATCGACAGGCTGGCAAGTGAAGGAGTTCGTTTTACACAAGCCTATGCAGCATCACCGGTATGTTCGCCCACGCGGGCATCTATTTTGACGGGTAAAAATCCGGCACGAATCAATCTCACCCAGTGGATTGGTGGCCCTGGAAATCCAGATTACGACCGTAACCTTCCGCTCGAAGAAGTTTTGTTTCCGGAGCTTATGAAGGAAGCCGGTTATTCCACAATCTTCCTGGGAAAATGGCACTTGAATAATCAGGCGGGCGAAGGAGCATTCTGGCCCGACAAACAAGGTTTCGACAGTAATATTGGTGGACACTTTAGAGGTGGACTTTACATTAAAAATAAATATTTTTCTCCCTGGGATATTCCAAATCTCGAAAATGGCCCCGATGGAGAATACATGACCGACCGCCTGGCGCAGGAAGCTTCCAGTTACATTGATAAAAATGCACAGAATCCATTTCTTCTCTATCTTTCTTTTTACCAGGCACATGCACCTTTTAGCGCACCGCAAGATAGAATTGAAAAATACAATAAAAAGCAGGGGCAATTGGGTTTGACAGATGAGGAAAGGTTCGTAGAAGAAACAACCGGCGATAAAACATTTACCTATCGAAAAAAACAAGACCACCCAACTTATGCTGCCATGGTGGAATCAATGGATATGGCAGTTGGAAAAGTGCTCCAAAAGGTAAAAGAAAAGGGAATTGAGGATAACACAATAGTCATTTTCTTTTCCGATAACGGAGGCTTGTCAACTTCGGAAGGAATACCAACTGCCAACACACCATTGCGCTATGGAAAAGGCTGGTTGTACGAAGGTGGTATCCGCGAACCCGCCATTGTAAAGTGGCCCGGAGAAGCAAAAGCCGGTTTGGTTTCCGATGCGGTTATTACAAGCATGGATTTTTATCCTTCTATTTTGGAAATGATTGGACAACCGCTTCGCCCTGATTTACATGTTGACGGGAAAAGTATTGTCCCACTGCTAAAAGGAAAAACAGAAGAAATACACGATGCAACGTATTTTCATTATCCCCACCGTTCCAACCAAAATGGAAGCCCCAGCAGTGCAATTCGCGAAGGAGATTATAAGCTAATCGTATTTTTGAACGACAACCGATTGGAACTTTATAATATTAAAGACGACATTAGTGAACAAAACAACCTGGCCGATAAGTTGCCGGAAGTAACGAACCGGCTTTATTCAAAACTGGAAAAGTGGTGGAATGAAGTAGACGCCCGTTTCCCAAAAGAATACAAAAAACCACGGCTTGATGCTGGCGCTTACCACAATTTGCGGGGAGGACTTCAAAATAGCCTCATTAAATTTCAGACTGAAAAGAAAGGGCGCGTAGCATTCCTCGGTGGTTCGATTACACATAACGGAGGTTGGCGCGACAGCATCTGCAACTACCTTCAAAACCGCTTTCCCGAAACTGAATTTGATTTTATTCCG
>JBFHJA010000536.1:0-3002 GCA_041596165.1 Draconibacterium sp.
GAAATTTTTACCAGGGAGGAAATTTCAGAATTACCGAATTTCAGGCTGCAATTTTGGTTGAAGCATTGAAAAGATTGCCGGAACAAAATGAAACAAGGGATGCAAATGGTTTGTATTTGAATACTTTACTTGCAGATTTGCAGGGAGTTAAACCCATGAAACGTGATGAAAGAGAAACAAAAGAAGCTTATTTCAATTTTGCTTTCCGATATTTTAAAAACGAGTTTAAAGGATTACCGGTAGCCAAATTCCGTGAAGCTTTGACAGCAGAAATCGGAATCGCTGTATCCGCAAGTTACGAGCCATTGAATAAATGCTCACTTTATGTGCCTCATACAAAACCTTGCCGACACAAATTAAGCGATGAATATTGGGCCGCAATAAACCCAAAACGATTTGATTTGCCTGTTTGTGATCGTGTTCATTTTGACGAATCAGTTTGCATTCACCATAAAATTTTGCTGGGGACAAAAGCCGATATGGATATGATTGCTTCTGCAATTAGAAAAATTTATGAAAATGCAGAAACTTTGATGGAATAGTCAGCTTTAAGAATTTTCTTTATTGTAATATTTTTTAAAAGGCTGTCCGATATTTTAGTTGGACAGCCTTTGTATTGTTAAGTATTTGATTCAGGAAATTATTCACTTACCATTCTCCTTTGCTTCCAAATTTATCTTTTGCCGCTTTGCCAAATTGAGCAGAAGCTTCATTCAATTCCTTTAAAATTTGATCACTGGGTTTTCCGGCGGCACTTCTGGCTGCGGCAATAATTGTGTTACATTCGTTATTGTCCATAAAAATTGAAGCATCAAGTAGTTTATCCACATCCTCATCAGGAATTACCAAAAAGCCATGTTTGTCAGCATGGATTAATTGCCCGGGTTTAATTTTTCGGCCAAAAACTTCCACTTCGCAATTCCATTTAACAGGAGTGCTGTGGGCATGGCCAACCGATAAGCGGCGCGCCAAAGCTTTAAAACCTGCATTGCACATTTCGTCAACGTCGCGGATGCTGCCATCGGTAATTGTTCCAACACAACCCAGCGCTTTGTGCACATTGCTGTTTACCTCGCCCCAAAACGAACCGTAAGTCGCCGGTTTGTCCAAATCCTGCACAACAACAATTTTTGGTCCCGGCATTGATGCAATGTACGCCCGATAATCTGCCCAAACATTTGCTTTTTGTTTGTGAACAGCGTTGCCAGGTTCAATTACAACCGTAACTGCATAACCCACCATCGGTCCCATTTGTGGCATAAAATCCCTGGTTTCCTCAAGGTTAAAACCATCCTTTCCGGCATCCGATTTTGTTATTTGCTCCCAGCCATTATAAATGGTGGGCGTGTTCCAGCGTTTGAGTTTTAAAAGTTCAGAGTGATTTAGCATAGTTATGAAATTTTGTTTTGAAATTGTTTTTGACCAATTAATCTTTTATCCAATCTAAAAAAACATTTTGCCACGAAGGCACTAAGACACAAATTTTCCTCGAAGTTGAAATCGTTAACATTGCATGCTTTGTGTTCCTTAGAGTCTTTGTGCTTTTGTGGCAATTCTTTATTTCTGACTTTTCAGAGAAGCCACGATATTTATTTCGTATAAAACTACCATTTAAATTAATCGTATTCCACTTTTAAATACTTCGGGAATATTAGATAAAATACATTATTAATTGATCGCGAAAAAAAGTAATATGGATTATATTCGCCTAACTAAAAAAACATTGATAAACCTAATTCATTCAAACCATGATTTTAAAAATTAGAAAGTTAATGCGCAGCTTCTTGATTTTATTGCTTGCTGCAACCTGTCTTTTTCAAATAAGTTGTCAAAAAGAAGAAAGCGAATTAAATACATTTAATCTTCGATGTGAATATTTGACAAATCCGCTCGGCATAAATAATGTGAATCCCGGATTAAGCTGGAAAATTAAATCGGAAAGAAACGGAACCTCACAGTCAGCATATCAGTTATTGGTGGCAAGCGACAGTATTCTGCTTACCGAAAAAGATGCCGATCTCTGGAATTCCGACAAGGTTTTATCATCGTCAAGTTTAATGGTTCCGTACAATGGAAAGCATTTGTCTTCCCGTTCGCTGGCATACTGGAAAGTGAGGGTTTGGGATGAAAACGGCGATGTTTCCGAATGGAGCGAAGTTGCAGTTTTTTCAGTGGGATTATTGGCAAAAACTGATTGGAATGCAGATTATATAGGCTTAACCGAATATGATGGAATACAGGAATCCCCAATGCTTCGAAAAACATTTACGCTTTCTGAACCTGAGGGAAAAGTATTGTTGCATGTCAATTCGTTGGGTTATCACGAAATTTATTTAAACGGCGTAAAAGTGGGCGAAGATGTTCTTTCTCCAGCTGTTTCGCAGTTTGACAAGCGCTCGCAGGTAATTACTTACGATGTTTCCACGTATTTAAAAACGGGCGAAAACGACCTGATTATCTGGCTCGGAATGGGCTGGTACAGCTACGGTTTGCCCGGTGTCGCGCATAAAGGGCCGCTTGTAAAAGCTCAACTGGAACAATTGAATTCGGGAAAGTGGGCTGCACTTTTGAAAACGGATGAAACGTGGAACGGAAGAACGAGTGAATATGCAACATTGGGAAATTGGTGGCCTCATAAATTTATGGGAGAAAAAGTAGATGGTTCAAAAATTATTTCCGATTGGTCTACTGAAAACATGAATAAATTAGATTGGATTCCTGTAATAAAAGTGGAAGTCCCAGATCACAATGTTTCGCCACAAATGGTTGAACCCAACCGCATTCACGACATTTTTACTGCCGATTCGATAATTGAAATTTCAAAAAGTACCTACCTGGTTGACATGGGTACAAACCTCACCGGCTGGATTAAAGTTGAGTTCCCCGCTTTGCAAAAAGGTCAGGAAATAATGATGGAATATTGCGATCATTTGGATGACGGAAATTTTGTTGACAGAAATCAAAAGGATATTTACATCGCGTCTGGAGATGGAAATGAGTCA
>JBFHJA010000537.1:0-2999 GCA_041596165.1 Draconibacterium sp.
ACTTTTGATGCAACACACTTTTCGGCCAATTTTGGCGAAACCATGATATAATCAATCCGCTCCAACCGGGCAACAATTTCATTGTCGGTTTCTTTGCTTTCAGTTTTTAAAATCCGTCCCGGGAAACTTCCACGTTCGGCAATTCCATTTGTAAAACGCTGACAAACATCGATTAACGGGAAAGCTAAAAATGAAGATGCTACGGAATAATCCAAATTGTTATTGGCCAAATTGCCATTGTCGTTTTTATTGTTTTCCGATTTGAGGTACTTATTCAACAAAACCCCGTTTTTATAATAATCAGCATCAAAGGGTGAATGACTGTTAAAGTCTCCCATAATCAAATAGTTAGCATTATTGTCTGCAATTTCCCCTAATTTCCTTAGAATTATTTTTGCTTCTTCCTGCCTTTTCGCGTAACTCGAAGGAGAGAAATGAATCACGAAAACATCGATTCCGGCAGTTTTGCAATGTAGCGCTCCGTGGTGCATGCCATCCATAATTTTCTCCTTCAATTCAATTGGGAATTTTGAAGTCAAACCAACTGAATAACCTTGTTCTTTTAACAGAACAGAATAATTGTGCCCCCATTTACTTGCATCTTCCTGCAATTTTTCATGCGAATAATTACACAATTCCTGCAAGCCCACAACTTCTGGATTTTGACTTTTTACCCAACCTGCAAGTTTTTCCCGCCGGTTTTCATCTTTGCCAAAATCAAACCCATTCCAAATGTTGTATGTTATTACTTTTAATCTATCCTGACTGTAACTTTGGAAACCAAACCCCAAAAAAACTATAAGTATGATTAAAAATATTTGATTTTTCATGGTCTATTTTTCAGAATTCTTACCGATTATATTTTTCCGTCAACTCCTTTAAAAACCGTATTTGCGTTTGATTCAATTGTTTCCATTGAAACCGCCAGCCCCAGTTGCCCGATGAAGTTCCGGGAACATTCATTCTTGCTTCGGTTCCCAAACCCAATAAATCCTGCATCGGGAAAATGGCCAATTTTGCTGTAGAAGCACAAACTGTTTCAATTGAATTTTGAAGTGCGTTTTCGGGTTTGCCAAGGTATTTTTGAATTAACTTTTTCTCTTTTCCTTTTGCCGAAGTAAGCCAGCCCAAAGTTGTGTCGTTGTCGTGAGTACCGGTGCAAACAAGAAAATTGGGTTTGTAATTGTGCGGCAGGTTTACATTTTTTGCATCAGACCCAAATGCAAACTGAAGCACTTTTATTCCAGTGAGGTGCAAATCATCGCGCAATTTTTCAACTTCGGGTGTAATTATCCCCAAATCCTCCGCTATAAACGGCAGACTGCCATATTCCTGTCTGAATCGTTGTAAAAGCTGGTAGCCTTTTGCAGCTTCCCACTTTCCGTTAATGGCCGTTTTTTCGCCAGCCGGCACCGACCAATACGATTCCAATCCACGAAAATGGTCGATGCGCACAAGGTTGAACATATTCACATTAAAACGCAAACGCGCCATCCACCAGTCAAACTGCCGCTCTTCCAAACGTTGCCAGTTAAAAACCGGGTTGCCCCACAACTGACCGGTTTTGCTGAAATAATCCGGTGGAACACCACCCACAAAAGTTGGGTTCAGGTTTTTATCGAGATGGAAAATATCGGTATTTGCCCAAACATCGGAGCTGTCGGTGGAAACATACAATGGCACATCGCCAATAATTTCGACACCTTTTTCGTTGGCATATTTTTTCAAACGGTGCCATTGTCTGAAAAACAACCACTGCATAAACATCCAAAAATCGATTTCCTTTTTTAGCAATTCCGAGTACTTTTTAATTGCCGCCGGTTTTCTGAATTTTATTTCATCAGGCCATTCATGCCAGCCAACTCCTTTAAAAAAATCTTTTAAGGCCATAAACAGCGCAAAATCGTTGAGCCACCATTTATGTTCGTATTGAAAATAGAAATACTCGTTTAGCCATGGGTCGATATTTGACTGGAAAGTTTTATAAACCTTTTGTAAAAGCGGAAGTTTCCATTTTCGCGCCCCTTCAAAATCGGCCTTCGTTTTATTAAATCCTGGCGATTTAATTTCACCCTTTTTCAGCCAGCCTTCTTCTGCCAATAGTTCCAAATCAATGAGTTGAATATTGCCCGCAAAAGCAGAATAACATTGATAGGGAGAATCGCTAAAACCAACCTGGCCCAGGGGTAGAATTTGCCACATTTTTTGTTTCGATTTTTCAAGAAAATCCACAAACTTGTAGGCACTTTTACCCAACGTTCCGGTTCCATCGTCACCGGGCAACGAAGTAATGTGCAGCAAAATCCCGCTTTTTCTATTCGTCATTTTTGAAATTTTTTCTGAAAACAGATAAATGGTCTGCCGTTTTGCGCACAATCCGCTGAACTGCCAAACCATGATTTAAATCGGTATTAAAAGAATTTGCATCGTCGCCTGTAAAAAACCGGTAATGCGCATGTACCATCGAACGTAACCAACCCGGCGGAACATGTCCTGACGGAAAACTTGTAATTGGTTTATAATTACTGCCAACCATCTGTTTAATCCACTGGTTCGAGCCTTCCAAATAATATTCAAAATACTCCGAATTTTGCGATGAATAGCGGATTGCACCTTTTTCGGCATAAATTTCGAGATACACCAAATCACCGGTTCCCGAACTAATCCGGCTCGCCGACATATTTCCAACCGCCCCTGTTTTTGAGTCAACCAGCGAAATTGAACTGAATAAATCGGAACCCGCAGGAACGTCAGGAAAATTGCCGCCCTGCAAAGCGCCTGTAATTTCAAGTTCTTCGCTTATAAATGCCATCAACAAACTAATCCCGTGAGAGCCCAAATCGGCCATTGCACCGCCATCGGGAGCTGGCGTTAATCGAGTAACACGTTTTTCGCGATAGGCAGTTTGTAAATAATCGCCGTGGTAATATTTCAAATCGAAATGAATGGGTTTCCCCAATTTGCCCGATTTCCAAAAGTTCAAAGCCTCGCGCACCGAC
>JBFHJA010000538.1:0-2994 GCA_041596165.1 Draconibacterium sp.
AAAAATTGTGGCGAAAGCTGGGAAATTTCAGGTGTTGAAGGAAATATATCGGTGGTTGCAAATGGTTTTTTAAAAGGAAACGATTTGAATGAACTCATCGAAATATACATGGGCGATTTGGTGGGCGACAAGGTTTATGAAAAGTTCGGGACAGAATTTCCATTGCTAATAAAATTTATCGATGCACAGGATGATCTGTCAATTCAGGTTCATCCCAACGATGAAATGTCGAAGGAGCGCCACAATGCTTTTGGTAAAACTGAAATGTGGTATGTTGTTGATGTTGCAGAGGGAGCTTTAATCAACTCAGGTTTCAATCAACCAGTGGATAGGGAAAAATATATTGAATACCTTGAAAACGGGAATCTGACTGACTTGCTAAAATACGATGAGGCAAAAGTTGGCGATGTGTTTTTTATTCCCGCCGGTCGTGTACATGCAATCGGTAAAGGTTCGATGGTGGCCGAAATACAGCAGACTTCTGATATTACCTATCGTATTTTCGACTATAACAGAAAAGATGACAAAGGCAATTTAAGAGAACTACATACTGATCTCGCTTTGGATGCTATCGATTTCTCCTATCTTGATGATTATAAAACCAAATATGAAGCTGTACCAAATAAGTCTACTGAAATAGTAAGTTGCCAGTATTTTACGACAAATATTTTGGAGTTTGATAAAACCATTGAAAAAGATTATTTTCAATTCGATTCGTTTGTGATTTATATTACGCTGGAAGGGGATTTCGAAATAGAAACTGAAGCCGGAACTGAAAAAGTTGCAAAAGGTGAAACGGTTTTGATCCCTGCAAATATTGATCTTTTAAAAATAAAACCCACAAACGGGAAAGTAAAATTGCTTGAAGTTTACATTCGCTAAAAAAGTTAGCTGATATATTTTACCTGTTTTAAATAATTCAATTTAAATATTTTGCCTTCATGGAAATTAAAGATGCCCGTTTCTTAATGAGCAACACAGATGTTAAAAAGTGCCCGGCGCCCGATAAGCCTGAATATGCGTTTATTGGCAGGTCGAATGTGGGTAAATCATCGCTGATTAACAGGCTGACAAATAAAAAATCGTTGGCAAAGATCTCCGGAAAACCGGGGAAAACACGTTTGATAAACCATTTTTTGATCAACGAAGAATGGTATTTGGTCGATTTGCCTGGCTATGGATATGCCGAAGTCCCCAAAAAAGAACGTTTAAAATGGGAGCAATTTATAAAGCGGTATATTTTGCAACGCGAAAATTTGTACTGTCTGTTTGTTTTGGTCGATTCGCGGCACGAACCGCAAAAACCCGATCTCGATTTTATGGAATGGCTCGGAATAAGTGAAGTACCGTTTACAATCATTTTTACAAAAACCGACAAACTAAAACCCGAAGAGCTCAAGGCAAAATTGAAAAAATACGAGGAAAAAATGTTTGAAACCTGGGAAACGATGCCAGGTTATTATGTTTCATCGGCTGAAACCGGTGAGGGAACTGAAGAGATTCTGGGTTTTATAGAACACTTAAATATTGGGGAATAGTATTGGGTGTCTCAAAAATAACACAATGAATTAGACGAGTTAAAAACAATTTAAAAATGAAAGTTGTTAACTTTGTCGCGATTTAATCAAAAACAATCATCAAAAATGTCCAAAAATCATAAGTCAATAAAAATTTTCGGTTGCAGGGCTTCGCAATATCTAGCTGATAAAATTTGCGATAGTTTAGATATTGATCTTGGAAAATCTTCCTGTCCGGTATTTGCGGATGGTGAATTTGAACCATGTTACGAAGAAACTATCCGGGGTTCGCATGTTTTTATCGTTCAGTCAACCCCACCACCTGCTGATAATTTGCTTGAACTTTTATTGATGATTGACGCCGCCAAGCGGGCAAGTGCATACAAAGTTATTGCCGTAATTCCGTATTTTGGTTACGCCAGGCAAGACAGGAAAGATAAACCACGCGTTTCGATAGGTGCAAAATTGGTTGCCGATTTGTTATCGGCGGCAGGAGTTGACAGGATTATTACAATGGATTTGCATGCCGATCAGATACAAGGCTTTTTTAATGTGCCGGTGGATCATTTATATGCTTCGGCGCTTTTCGTTCCCTATATCGAGAAAATGGGGCTCAAAAATATTGTTGTAGCGTCGCCTGATGTGGGTGGTACAAAACGGGCCAATACTTATGCTAAAATGTTGGAAACCGACATGGTAATTTGCCATAAAACCCGGTCAAAAGCTAACGAAGTGGGCAGCATGACAGTAATTGGCGATGTGGTTGGTAAAGATGTAATTATTGTTGATGACATGATTGACACCGCCGGAACAATCTCAAAAGCTGCCAACCTGATGAAAAATGTGGGTGCGAAAAGCGTGAGAGCGTTTGCAGCACACGGAGTATTATCGGGACCAGCGGTTGAAAGGATCGAGAAATCGCAGTTGGAAGCAGTGTATTTTACCGATTCCATTCAAAATAACAGACCACACAGTGATAAAATCAAATATATTTCTGTTGCCGAAGCTTTTGGACAGGCAATTGGGAGAGTCTATAAAAATCAATCTATAAGTTCGCTTTATTACAAGTAATTTATATATTTGCACCGCTTTTTCCACAGGCAAGCGCATTGTTACTTATGCATGCTGTTTGTCCCGATATTTCGGGAAGGACTGAGTACCATAATTGTTAACGTAAAAAAATTAAAATGAAAACATTAGTTGTTAAAGGGCAAAAAAGAGAAACCCTTGGTAAAAAAGAAGCAAAATCGCTTCGTTCACAGGAATTGGTTCCTGCAGTTTTATATGGTGCTGGCGAACCAGTACATTTTTCTGTACCATTTAGCGAAATGAGGCAGGTCGTTTATTCTCCGGGAGTATTCTTAATCGATTTGGATATCGACGGAACAGTTTATCCTTCAATTATGCAAGATATTCAATGGCATGCTGTTGAAGAGCAGATTTTACATATCGATTTCCTGAAAATCGAAGACGGTAA
>JBFHJA010000539.1:0-2993 GCA_041596165.1 Draconibacterium sp.
CAGATTGACCGCATCCATAGCCCTGCCTTCGCCGGTTGCATAACCTGTACCCATGATAAAAACATTGCTTTTTTGCATCACAGTTTTCACATCAGCATAATCAATATTTACATTTCCGTGAACTGTAATGATTTCAGCAACACCTTTAACGGCAGTTGTAATAATATTATCGGCCATTTTAAATGCCTGCCGGGTTGGCAAATCACCATAAATGTTATGCAAGCGTTGGTTGCTGATAACAAGCATGCTATCAACGTATTCACTGAGTTTTTTTATGCCTTCCATTGCCTGACCATAGCGTTTTCTGCCTTCGGCAGGGGAGGGGATTGTTACCACAGCAATTGTTAATATGTCGAGTTCGCGCGCAAGGCTGGCAATAACAGGAGCTGCACCGGTGCCAGTGCCACCACCCATTCCGGCAGCTATGAAAAGCATTTTTGTGTTGTCATTCAACACCTTTTTTAACTCTTCGTAACTTTCGAGTGCAGCTTGTTCCCCCATTTCGGGTTGATTACCGGCGCCTCGTCCTTCGGTTAGCGTAACCCCCAGTTGTATTTTTACCGGGACAATGCTTATATCAAGGGCTTGTGAATCGGTATTACAAATTATGTAATCGACCCCCGTGATTCCCTCTTCACACATATGACTCACGGCATTGCATCCACCACCGCCAACTCCTATCACTTTTATGATTGAGCTTGAGGCTTTTGGAAATTCGAAGTTTACTAATTTATCGGTCATATCTTTCTCATTTTATTTCAGTGGAATATCTTCATTTTCATCCTCAACCAAATCGAGTACCCCCTGAACAACTTTATTAAACCAGGGTGACAATCTACCGGGTTCTTTAGCTTTTTTAATTTTTTGAGGTTTGACTATTTGGACTTCTTCTTCTTCAGAACTGTTTTCGGCAGTCATGTGTAACAAACCAAGTGCTGTTAAATATTCGCTATTGTGAAGATCTTTGTATTTTTCGTGCAAGCCCAGAGCCAGATTACCTTTTCTTGCATCAAGTCCGGTGCGGAACTTAACCAAAGAAGTAATATTATCGAGATTTGAAGTACCGCCTGTTAAAACTATTCCGGCACCCAAATGATCGCCTACGCCAGATTTTTCAATTTGAAAATTCACGCTGTCTATTATTTCTTCAACACGCGCCTGTATAATAAATGCAAGGCTTTTAAATGAAATTTCCTTTGGTTCCCAACCATTGTGACCAGGAATAGTGACAACTTTCTGATCATCGGCAAAATCACCCAATGCCTGGCCATATTGTACTTTAAGCTGTTCTGCCCATTTCAGTAAAATGGAACAACCTTCTTTTATATCATTCGTAACAACTTCGCCGCCAAATGGTATAACCGCTGTGTGTATCAGGTTGTTATCGAAATATACTGCCAGATTAGTAGTTCCACATCCAATATCGAGAACAATTACACCCATTTCTTTTTCGTCGGCAGTAAGCACTGCTTCGGCAACTGCCAAAGTTGATAAAGTAATTTTCTTCAGTTTTACATCGAGTTTGCCAAAAACACGGAGTAAGTTTACCCAGTAACTGTTTGGCATTACAAGAAGTTTAAAGTTGGCTTCTATTTTTCGTCCGGTGCTGCCTACGGGGTTTTCAATAGGTTCATTGTCAATTACAAACGAAACCGGGATGATCTCAACAAGTTTGTAGCCTTCTTCAATTTCCGCACCGCGTGCCTGATCAAATAGGCTTTCGATATCCGATTTGCTCACAATTCCGTCGTCAGAAGTAAATTTTGTGCGTTCAAAATGAATCGTTTTTAAATGCTGTCCGGAATATGCAACGTACACTTCCTCAATGTTTTCATTGATTTTTGAACCCAAAATACCAAGCAACTCCCTTACCGAATCTGCAACTTCTTCAATATTAAATATGATACCTCTTCTGATTCCTTTTGCCGGAACTTTAGCAGCAGCAGAAATTTCTAATTTTCCTGCCTCGTTTTTTGTACCCGCAATGGCCACTAATTTTGAAGTGCCAATATCGATTACAACTGAAAGTTTATTTTTTGAAGCCATAATCTATCTTCTTTTTGCAACAACCTGATTATTATATTTTAAACTTATCTTTTCGTATTTGTCCCAGTTATTTTTTGCCAGGACCTGTTTGTAGAATTCGCTCATTACATGCAGTTTTTCGCGGTAATTATCTACTTCACCCAATTCAATAGTGTGTCCTCCCACTAACGGAGTCAATAAAACATCGCCGTCTTCCTGAACAAAAATCTGTTCAATTTGGGCATTCCAAAAATCATTGTCTTCCACATACAATACAAAAGGCAAAAGTTTTTCAATCGCGAATTTTTCGGAAATAGAGCCTGATGCAACCAAAACATTTGTTGTATAGCTCGATGACACTGGAATCCGGACACCAAATTTGTCGAGATAATAACTTCCATGTGAAGTGATTACACGCATTACAGGTTCACGGTGTTTAACTTTTACCACCAAAACCCCTTTGTAGGTGCCTTTTTCGTTGACCATTAATTTGTAAACGTCAGCTCTTAAAATGGCCGGTATTTTTTCTATTTCACCTTCAAAGATTTCTGAATTTATTTCATTAAGAGTTTTACTGAAAATCTTTCTGTCGGTGGCTTTTACCAATTTTACCAATCTGGCTTTGTCAATATTGATCGCTTCATCTTTATCGAAAACAACCTCAATATCTGTACACATGATATTTCGGCTTTCAATGGAAGTAAAAGCCAGTGTCCCGATAACAAAAATTATCAGGAAAAGGAAACCGATCAATTTTAACAACTTGCGAAACATTATACTTTAGTTTTCAGGATTTCAATAATTTGGCCGGCCATTCCGTCAATATCGCCGGCACCCATTGTTACCACAATATCGTAATCGTGGTTATTTAAAATTTCAAGCATCTCTGGTTTTGAAACCAAATGTTTGTCCTGTAGTTTCATCTGGTTAAAAATAATTTCAGATGAAATTCCGCGGATCGGTTCTTC
>JBFHJA010000540.1:0-2979 GCA_041596165.1 Draconibacterium sp.
ACAACTGTTGGAACTTGCCAGACCATTGAGCAAAAACCAGTATGGTCAATATTTAATTCATTTAACCGAAAGACAAATCTTCCCTTTCTAATATATAGGAATGAAAATTACAGAAACACCACTGCCGGGACTACTAATTATCGAACCCTGCGTTTACAATGATCCACGTGGATATTTTTTTGAATCGTACCAACAACAGCGATATCATGATGCAGGAATTAAATCCCATTTTATTCAGGACAATGAATCCAAATCAGTTAGAGGCGTAGTACGTGGTTTGCATTACCAGTTAAATCCTGTTGCACAGGCAAAATTAGTGCGCGTAGTTCAAGGGACAGTTTTCGATGTTGCTGTTGATTTGCGCCTGGGTTCACCAACCTTTGGCCAGTGGTTTGGTGTTGAACTGGATAGTTCTTCTAAAAAACAGATGTTCATCCCTTGTGGATTTGCACACGGATTCTCGGTACTTAGTGAAACCGCCATTTTCATTTATAAATGCGACAATGTGTACAGCCGCGAAAATGAGCGGGCAATAAATACTTTTGATCCGAAATTGGCAATTGATTGGCGATTGAAAGAATCGGAATGGAAGGTATCTGAGAAAGACAAAGTTGCCCCATTGTTTGATGATGCTGAAATGAATTTTACTTTTTCTGAATGAAAATTTTAATTACAGGTGCTTACGGACAACTGGGCAGCGAAATAAAAGTGCTGACAAAAAAATATCCCGACTGGCAATTTTTATTTACGGATGTTGATGTATTGGATATTACCAATGAATATGCAGTAAATGTGTATTTCAAACAAAACAAGCTCGATTTTGTAATTAATTGTGCAGCATATACAGCAGTTGACAAAGCGGAAAGTGACATAGAAACGGCGGAAAAAGTGAATTCACTTGCTCCAAAACTTTTGGCAAAATATGTAAAAAAAACAGGATCAAAACTTATTCATATTTCAACTGACTATGTTTTCGATGGAGAAGCCCATGTTCCTTATACAGAGGAAGACAAAGTAAATCCCAAGGGCATTTATGGTAAAACCAAATTACAGGGAGAAATCAATTGTTTGGAAGAAAATCCGGATTCTTTGATTATCCGGACTTCGTGGCTCTATTCTACTTTCGGAAATAATTTTGTAAAAACAATGCTGCGACTTTCTGTAGAACGTAACAAATTAAATGTAGTTTTCGATCAGGTAGGTACACCAACAAATGCTGCTGATTTAGCTGATGCAATTTTATCAATCATTCAAATATCGGAAGAAAAGAAGGGGAGATTTACACCTGGAATTTACCACTATTCAAATGAAGGAGTTGCAAGTTGGTACGATTTCGCAAACGCAATTTTTGAAATTGCCTTTATAAAATGCGAAGTTTCGCCGGTTCTTTCCGACCAATTTCCAACCCCGGCAAAACGACCAAATTATAGTGTATTGAATAAGTCGAAAATAAAAAATACATTTGATATTAAAATTCCATTTTGGAGGGAAAGTTTAAAAACCTGTCTTCATAAAATACAAAACAATAAACTATAAAATATGGCAAAGCAAGAAGAATTAAACGAAGTACGTGCTAAAGCTCAAGATTGGCTTTCGGAAACCTACGACGAACAAACAAGAAAAGAAGTTCAGAAGCTATTGGATAATCCGGATACAACAGAACTGATTGATTCGTTTTACCGCAGTCTTGAATTTGGCACAGGAGGTTTGCGTGGAATTATGGGCGTTGGAACCAACCGTATGAATATTTACACAGTGGGTTCAGCGACACAGGGGTTGAGTAACTATCTGAAAAAAAATTTCGCAAGCTTACCTCAAATCAGCGTTGCAATTGGTTATGATTGCCGTAACAACAGCCGTCTGTTTGCCGAAAGCAGCGCAAAAATATTGGCCGCTAACGGAATAAAAGCATATCTTTTTGAAGATTTACGTCCAACCCCGGAACTTTCATTTGCCATTCGCGAATTGGGTTGCCAGAGTGGAATTATTTTAACCGCTTCGCACAACCCAAAAGAATACAATGGATACAAAGCATATTGGGATGACGGATCTCAAATTGTTGCACCACACGATGAAAACATAGTGGATGAAGTGGCTAAAATTAAACCGGAAGACATCAAATTTGACGGACCTGACGATTTGATTGAAATTATGGGCGAAGAAATGGATAATAAATTTCTGGCAGAAGTAAAAAAAGTTTCTATTTCGCCCGAAGTGGTTGCCCGACACAAAGACATTAAAATTATTTACACCCCAATTCATGGCACAGGAGTGAAACTAATTCCTGCATCAATTCGGGCATTTGGGTTTACAAACATTATCAATATTCCCGATCAGGATATTGTGAGTGGTGAATTCCCTACTGTTGTATCACCAAATCCCGAAGAAAAAGCAGCCATGAAAATGGCCATGGAAAAAGCCGCAGAAATTAATGCCGACGTTGCAATGGCATCCGACCCCGATGCCGACAGGATTGGTGTTGTGGTAAAAAACGACAAAGGAGAATACATCATCATCAATGGCAACCAAACTGCGCTGCTTTTCATTTATTATATCATTACAAAAATGAAGGAAGCTGGCGTAATGAAAGGAAATGAATATGTTGTGAAAACAATTGTTACAACAGAATTGATTGCCAAAATCGCCCGAAAAAACAATGTTGAATATTTCGATGTTTACACCGGATTTAAATTTATTGCCGAAATTATTCGCGAACTGGAAGGCAAAAAGAAATACATTGGCGGTGGAGAAGAGAGTTTTGGTTTTATGCCTGCCGATTTTGTTCGCGACAAAGATGCCGTTTCATCTTGCGCATTAATGGCCGAAATTACAGCATGGGCAATTGATCAGGGAAAAACTTTGTATGAATTGCTGCAGGATATTTATCTTGAATACGGTTATTCAAAAGAAAAAATGAAATACATCGTGCGCAAAGGAAAGTCCGGCGCCGAAGAAATTGAACAAATAATGACAAAATTC
>JBFHJA010000541.1:0-2970 GCA_041596165.1 Draconibacterium sp.
CACTCCTGAGCTATCCGCTACTTTGGAGCACTGGCATTTTGACGTTTGGAAAATTGACTGGGACAAAACTCACGCCTGGTTTAGTTTTGGCACAGTTAAATTTAACATGACAAACAACCTCGAAATAACAGGTTTTGAATTTGATGTGCCAAACGACGACATATTTTTTGAGGAGCTGAAACCGGTAAAGGTAAAATGAGTTGAGAGTTTAAAGTTTACGGTATAAATTGAATCATCTTTTAATCCGGAACTATAATCTTCGCAGAATTGTTGTAATTTCAAAGCGCTAAAACTCAACTATTAAAAAACAATGGGAATCAGTCCACGTGTACAATTTCTTATCAGAAACGGGTTAAAAGGATTAATCTGGCTTGCGATATTACTTGTCGCTTATTTCCTTTTTGACAAAATGGTGATTTCCAAAAATCCTGAACTTTGGCTCGAACACTTTTATGCGCAACCCGGAATAATTTATCTCATTTACATTGCATCAGAGTCGTTTATTGGCCTTTTACCACCCGAACTTTTTATGATTTGGGCGTTCAACAAAGGTGGTACATTTCAATACATTTTAAATATCGGCTTTTTTGCTATGGTATCTTATGGTTTAGGTTTTCTTAATTTTCTGATAGGCAAATTCCTGTATCGGCGCGTAATTTTCCGTTATTTTCGAAAACGCTTTTTTCAGGAATCATGGATGCAACTTCGAAAATATGGATTATTCTTGATACTAGTGGCTGCATTAACGCCAATTCCCTGGGCAGCAGTTTGTCTTTTGGTTGGTTCAGCAGGCTACCCAACCAAACATTTTTTAATATATGCTCTTACCCGCATTTTACGCTTTGCTATTTATGGTTTTGTTGTCTATTCAACCCATCAGTTTTAATAAAATCAGAAACATACTTATAAATCTTTTGTTATAAATACAAAATGGTTTAACAATGTTTGAAATACCATAAATTCATTGGTACATTCAATGCACGTTCCTGAAAATAATTACAGTGTTTTCTGTTAAATGGAAACAAACGACCGTTAAAAGGGTTAATAATTAAATATGAAGAAGAATATTATCATTTTACTATTACTTATTTTTTCAACTGAAATCATGGGAAAAGAATTGGAAAAAGCCACACTTGGCGGAGGATGTTTTTGGTGTACTGAAGCTGTATACCTTCAATTAAAAGGTGTTGTTGATGTAAAACCCGGATACAGCGGCGGGCATGTTAAAAACCCAAGCTACAAAGAGGTTTGTTCCGAAAGTACAGGTCATGCTGAAGTTGTGCAAATTACATTCGACACCGAAATTGTTAGCTTTTCGGAAATTCTTGAAGTATTTTTTGTTACCCACGACCCCACTTCTCTCAACCGACAGGGAAATGATGTTGGCACACAATACCGTTCAGCAATTTTCTATCATTCCGAAAAACAAAAACAAACCGCCATAGAAATAATAAAAGAACTTGAAAAAGAAAAAGCTTACGAAAAGCCAATAGTAACAGAAGTTACAGCTTTTGACATTTTTTATGTCGCCGAAGATTATCACATAAATTATTTTGCCCGCAATAAAAACCAACCTTACTGTCAGTATGTTGTTGCGCCAAAAGTAAAGAAATTCCAAAAGGTTTTTAAAGATAAATTAAAGGCGAAATAAGTAAAGCGAAATAGCTTTGTCAACCCTACATCTCAACCTCCATATTTTGCTTTTCCTGCTAAATACAGTTACTTTTGAAATCATCAAAAAAAAATGCCGGTGAATCTCAAATCGTAAATTTAACAATGAAGCAAATATTACTTATTCCTATATTTTTTCTGTTTGCAACAATTTCCAATGCTCAAACATTTACAGACAGCAATCTTCCAATTGTAATTATTACAACCGACAATAACCCAAATACAGGTTGGCCAATAGAAATCCCTGACGAACCCAAAGTTTTGGCAAACATGAAAATAATTTTCAGACCTGATGGTTCGCGAAACTATATGACCGACAAGAATAATCCGGAATACCTGAATTATAATGGCCGGATTGGAATCGAAAAACGAGGTTCATCATCGCAATCGCTTCCCAAAAAACCTTATGGATTGACAACATTAAAAGATGATGATGTAACAAATAATAATGTTGAAATACTCGGGATGCCCAAAGAAAATGATTGGATTTTAAATTCACTTGCTTTTGATCCATCTCTTATCAGTAATTATCTTTCCTACGACTTGTCAAGAAGCATAGGAAATTACGCTGCAAGAGGAAAATATTGCGAAGTTGTGATAAATGGCGACTACAAAGGTCTGTACATTTTTATGGAAAAGCTGAAAATCGATTCAGAAAGAATTAACATCGTAAAAATGACGAACACTGACAATAGTGCAAATGAATTAACAGGAGGATATGTAATTAAAGCCGACAAAACCACTGGTGGCGATCCTGTGGCATGGACAATGGAGTCATATACCACAACAACAGATTATATACTCGACAACCCAAGTCCATGGGACATAACAACTAATCAAAAAAATTATATCAAAACCCAGTTTACAGATCTTCAAAAGCAGGCAACTGCGCAGAATTCATCCATTTTAAATGGCTACCCATCCATTATCGATATACCAAGTTTTATTGATTTTATTCTACTAAATGAGTTAGTATCAAATTCTGATGCCTACAAAATCAGTACTTATTTCCATAAAGATCGTGGAGGAAAATTAAGGGCGGGTCCTATTTGGGATTTCGATTTGACCTTTGGCAATGACTTATTTATGTGGGGCTTCGACAGGAGCAAAACAAACATTTGGCAATTTGATAACGGAGATAATACAGGTTCAAAATTTTGGAAGGATTTATACGATAACCCTCAATTCAACTGCTATCTTACAAAAAGATGGAAAGAGTTGAATGCAGAAAACGGACCTTTGAACCATTCTACAATTGCGCATAGAATGGATCGGCTATCAGACATTGTTTCTGAAGCA
>JBFHJA010000542.1:0-2970 GCA_041596165.1 Draconibacterium sp.
GCACATGAAAAAGAACAGCGGAAAAACTGTAACAATTGTTGCAGTTCGAAATTATACAGAGAAAAAATTTAAAGTAAAACTTCAGTAAAAAAGAATGGAATTTGGCAATTGGTTGATATTATGCGACAATAAGAATCCGTAGGATTCAAATGTTTATAGACAGATAATTTGAGAGTTACGATGCGACCCCGGCCAGGGCGAACAAAGTCCTTCAAAAACTTCTATAAAATTCGATACCTCCGGTATCAAAAGGCTTGTAAATAAATGTTTTAGTATTATCGGTAAAGTGTGTATTTCATAAAAAAGAATTAAAAAATGAAGAATTATTTTCAAAAAAATGGTTTGGCAAAATTAATGTTTGCAGCAATTTGTGTTGTACTGTTTTGCAGTGCTTGTTCGCAAAAGAAGACACAAAATATTACGCAACCCAATATCATTCTGATTATGGCAGATGACCTTGGTTATGGCGATTTATCGTGTTATGGAAGCCCCACCGTAAAAACCCCCCACATTGATAAATTGGCGGAGCAAGGTGTAAAGTTTACTGACTTTCATTCAAATGGTCCGGTTTGCAGTCCCACACGAGCTGCACTGATGACGGGGAAATACCAGCAACGCACAGGTGTTGAAGGGGTAATCACTGCTGCCAGTCACCGTGAGGTGGGATTGAGTCTGGATGAAATCACCCTTGCCGAAGAATTAAAGTCATACGGCTATTCCTGCGGAATGTTTGGGAAGTGGCATCTCGGTTATCCAAAAGAATTTAGTCCCTTTTTCCAGGGTTTCGACAAGTTTGTGGGGTTTGTAAGCGGAAATGTCGATTATCATTCGCACGTCGATCAGGAAGGGTATCTGGATTGGTGGAACGATACAATTATTCAAAATGAACCGGGATATACCACCGATTTAATTACAAAATATGGCATTGAATTTATAAACGAAAATGACCCCGGTAAAACGGGTAAACCTTTCTTTTTATACCTGCCTCATGAGGCTCCGCATTACCCGATTCAGGGAAGAAACGATGCTCCGGTAAGAATGGAAGGGTCAAAAAAATACATTCGTCAGGTCTCCGAAGATAGTTTGTCAATTATTTATACCGAAATGATTGAAATTATGGATGAAGGAATTGGCGAAATTATGAAAACACTCGCTGAAAAGGGATTGGATAAAAATACAATTGTTGTTTTCTGTTCGGATAATGGCGGCGCCGGAAATCGTGGTGACAACGGTGTACTCCGCAACTCAAAAGGTTCCGTGTACGAAGGTGGTCACCGGGTACCGGGAATAGTTTGGTATCCCGGTAAAATTAACGGCGGGGTGGTAAATAACAGCACAGTCATGTCGATGGATTTTTTGCCAACTTTTATCCAATTTGCCGGGGGAAACAATCCGACAGCTGAGCAAATCGACGGTGTAAGTATTAAAAACCTTTTATTGAATGGAACTGAACTTCCTGAAAGGGATTTGTTCTGGAGTTTTGGCAATAAAAATGCGGTTCGCAGCGGAAAATGGAAATTGGTTTCTATTGAAACCAAAGAAAATACAACAGTTGAATTATTCGATTTGGAAACGGATTTGTCGGAGAAAACTGATTTATCGGCTGACCAACCTGAACTTGTAAAAGAAATGCTTGTGAAACTGGAGAGCTGGCAGAAAGAGGTGCGGGAAGGTGTTACACCTGTTTCAAAATAAAATAATAGGATTCATAACAAATTAAATCAGAGAAATAAAATAATTGTAATAGTATGAAACGACCATGCAGAAATGCTTCACAAACAAGCAGGATTATATTAAGGGAGTTACATCCAATACCTTTGAAAACTTTCAATTTTAATTGGATGAAAAACAAATTTTATAAAGCAGCCTCAGCACTTATTTTTATAATATTTCTGGCCGTAGCAGTTAATTTAACAGCCCAGGTTTCCAAAAAAACGGATAAAGAAATTTTTACTGAAAGGAGCGATGGCAGCCAGTTTGTTTCTATGTTGGGTTCCCCGGAATTCAGATATGATACTACTCCAACGGCAAATCCAATTGCGGCTACAACCAAAGATCAATTTGGAAATAAACCGAATGTAATTATTGTAATTACCGATGACCAGGGGATGGGTGATTTGGCATGTACCGGAAATCCGTACATCAAAACTCCAAATATCGATAAATTTTATTCTGATGCTATTCGGTTTACCAACTATCATGTTTCAACAACATGTGCGCCAACCCGGGGAGCTTTAATGACAGGTCGGCACACCAACCGCGTAAATGTATTTCATACCATTGCCGGCCGTTCGCTTCTTTTTGAAGATGAGGTAATTCTGCCCCAGATATTGGCTCAAAATGGCTACAAAAATGCCATGTTTGGCAAATGGCATTTGGGCGACAATTATCCGCTCAGACCTGAAGACCGTGGATTTCATGAAGTAGTTCGTCATGGTGGCGGTGGAATTACACAGGGACCCGATTATTGGGGGAACGATTATTTCGACGATACATATTGGCACAATGGCAAAACTGAAAAATATTTAGGTTATTGCACCGATGTTTTCTTTACAGCAGCATTAAATTTTATCGAAGAAAACAAAAACAGACCTTTTTTCTGCTACATTTCTACCAATGCTCCTCATTTTCCCTATAACGTTCCTGAAAAATATCTGAATATGTATAATGATCAGACTCAACTTTCGGAACAGGTGCGACGGTTTTATGGAATGATTACAAACATCGATGATAACTTTAAAGCACTGGAAGATAAGCTTGCCGCTTTAAACCTGACCGATAATACAATTCTTATTTTTACAACCGACAATGGCACCGCGGCAGGGGCCAGTATATACAATGCCGGATTGAGGGGAGGAAAAGGCAGTGAATACGATGGCGGACATCGGGTACCTTTGTTTATCCGCTGGCCAAATGGAAAAATAACAGGAGGGAAAGACATTGACAAATTAGTAGCACATTACGATTTAC
>JBFHJA010000543.1:0-2957 GCA_041596165.1 Draconibacterium sp.
AATTGACCGTGTTTGCCAATGCTTAAGGGCTGAAGTTTGCTTTTCTTTTCAATCAAATTCTTCCTGAAATCCTCATCAACACAAAGAATTTCTCCTGCTTTGATGCAAGATTCAAATAAATCGCGAATTAAAACTGCATCGCAGCTTGCTCCCATTGTTTCGCTAAAAATATTTCCGTTTTTATCGAAATATTTGTTTTCGGGTGATATGGATGGCCCTGAAACCAACCAGGTTTTTTCGGGATGTTGCGTTAGATAACCATCGAAAAAAATTGCAGCTTCCTTCAAAACAGGATAAGCGCGTTCCCTCAAGAAATCCTTATTGAGTGTGTATTCATAATGGTTCCATAAATGCGACACAATCCAGATACCTCCGGTGGTGTGCAATCCCCAGCCCAATCCCCAGCCAGGTGCGGTAAATCCCCAGGCATTTGTAAAAACGTGTGCCACCCAGCCCTCTTCACCGTACAAGTTTTTTGCAGTTTTTTTCCCCGGTTCAACCAAACCTTTTATGAGTTTGAATAAAGGTTCGTGACACTCCGAAAGATTTCCAGATTCGGCTAACCAATAATTTTGCTGGGTGTTTATATCCAAATGAAAATCGCAGGTCCAGGGCATGTTACAGGCAAAGTTGTCGTTCCAGATTCCTTGCAAATTCAATGGCAGAGGTGAAGCCTCCCTTGAACCTGCAATCAATAAATAACGTGCATAATTGTAAAACAGCGCATAAAGTTGCGGGTCGCCAGAGGGATTTTCAAGTATTTTAATCCGCTCGTCGGTAGGCAAATTATTCGTTTCATCATTTCCCAATTCTAATTTTACCCGCTGAAAAAGATTTTGATAATCGGCAATGTGCCTGTTTTTTAATTCCAAAAAGGTTTTTTTACCTGCACGTTCCAGTTGATCCAAACTTGTTTTCACAGGGTTCTGGTGGTCGTAATTTGTATTTGATGCAATTAACAAAACAATCTCATTCGCTTGTTCCACCTCAATTCCGGCATCGGTAATCTTCCAGTTTCCATCGCAGTTTGCAACTGTAATACCGGCAAAAGCGTGTACACCGATTTCACCATTGCTGTGTATATTTTCAAACGCATTGCCTTCAATACCAAAAATTGTATTGCTTATTTTTTTTGTTTTTAAAGGAAGTCCCTGTCCATCGAAATGAATTTTCAGGTGTAGTTTATTTTGAGTGGTGCTGAGTTTTACTGCTATTACATTATCGGGGTTACTGGCGAACATTTCCCTTTTAAAAACAGTACCTCCCTGTGAAAACTGAACGGTTGCCAACGCGTTTTTTAGTTCAAGCTTTCGGGTATAATTTGATGTTGGTTGATTATTTAGATTGAAATCAAAAATTAAGTTTCCAAACGGCAAATGTGTTCCATAGTTCTCCTTATTACCAATTAAATGCATTTCGCAGAGTTTTTCAGCCATTCCCAGTTCGCCCTCGAAAAAAGCTTTGCGAATTTCTTCAAGATTTGCTGCAGCCCCTGGTTTTACATTTTTATCGCTGGGTTCGCCCGACCAAAAAGTGGAAATGTTTAAGCCCAATTTCTCCTGAAGAATTCCGCCAAAAATCACTGCACCCAAAGTTCCGTTTCCAATGGGCAAAGTTTCAATCCATTTTTCAGCGGGTTGTTTGTACCAAAGCGTTAAATCTGAAGAATTATTTCCTTTTGAATATTCACAGGCTAATATTAACAGCAAATTCAAAAATACAAAGGGCAAATATCTCCGTTTAGCAAAACCAGCTCGAATGCGTTTTTTTGCATGGTTAAAAAATAGCCTGATATATAGAATTTTCATGTTGGTTTAGTTTAAAGAATAGGTGTTAATTTAGTTCATTTCAATACTTCCTCCAATGGGTTCGATTAATTCATCGTCAACTTCGATACTGTAATCGGGTATTTTGAAATAAATAAATTGACTTCCGGGGTCGGGAAATTCGGTTAGTTTCAATTCAAATTCATGTTTTAGGTCGGCCTTTCCGCTGTACTCTTCCCGCCAGGCTTTAATAAATGCAGCGGTTCCGTTAGGGCGCACTGAATTGTCGCTTACCGGACCGGTTAAAGTAGCGGGGTCGATTAAAATGCGGCGCAAATCATTGTAAGTTCTTTTGCCATTGACCGTAGCATCTTGATTTTTTTCGAGATTTAAACCATAAATTACAGGACCACGCATTAATGCTACTTTTCCTGAGTTCCTTTTCCTACCCTTTACAAAGCGAAATTCCATCGGAAAATCAAGCTCTATTTTGTCGTTTGCCGACCATTTTCGTTGAATTGAAACGAAAGAACCGGCTTTAATTTCGCCTTCCCAGTTATTACCGTTGATTTTTATTCCGGCATTCTCAGCCCATGCCGGAACACGCAGCAAAACCGCAAAATCCATTTCTTTTTCAGGTGTTACCGAGATTTCAATTTTTCCTGAACCCGGGTAATTCGTTTTTTGCTGAAGCTGCAATTTTGTGCCATTGGGAAGCTCAGTTTGTACCGAAGAATTGGTGTATAAATTTACAGAAATGCCATTTTTTGTGGTGTAAAAAACCATTCCGGGTAACTCCGAAATAATTCTGCGGTAATTACCCGGACAGCACATATATTCGACATGGTAATACTCTCTCTCGCCTTCGAAAGGAGTATAATACCTGATTTTATCCCCATCCGGAGATTGTGCGCCAAACAATCCGTTAAGTGCCGTTCTTTCCATTAAATCGCCATACTTGGAATCGCCGGTTAAACGAAGCAAACTTTCGTAAACCCGCATTTGATATGCAGTTGCGCAGGTTTCTCCCAAATGTCCTTCGCCATCCTGATCGTTTGTCCAAATTTCACGAATCCCGGCGCTACCTGTAATTGTTAAACCATCATCGGCCAAAAAGAAATGAATTGCATTTTCTGTTTGTTTCAACAAATCACTGTTTCCGCTTAGACGATACAATTCCATTTGAGCCAT
>JBFHJA010000544.1:0-2953 GCA_041596165.1 Draconibacterium sp.
CTGCTCAGGATTACAGTTTTGTACAATATCCCAACAGCATCAAACCGTTCGACAGCCGATTTTCTTGTGTCGTCACATTTATTCCACGAGAGTTATCAGCCAGCTTTAAAAGATTACAGCAGCTATATAAAACGGGATGTGGATATGAATTAAGCCGGTTTTGCGACGGTTTCAGGAATACGGTTAAACTTTGCCTTTGGGATTAAGTCCAAAGTACTACTTAATTTATTTCTATGATAGAAACCATCGCAATTATTGGCTTTGTTCAATCGCTGTTTGGGATCGTTATTTTTATTACCAAACGTCCGCGGCATCTTAGTTTTGTATTTTTAACCATTTGGCTTGCAGTAATTGCTGTTTTTCTGGGGTCGGGTTTGCTGCCTTTTGAGGTTGTTGATTATTTTAAACCCGGCGTTATTCCGGCTCTGTTTTTATTTGGTCCCTTACTTTATTTATATGTAAGCTCACTTTCAATCGAAATTTTCAGATTGAAAATGAGCCAGTTACTCCATTTGTTGCCAATGATAGCTGTTGCTGTTCATCGTTCAACAATTGATGTTGTGCCATTTGGAAGCCCATCCAATCTGGCTGAAAACCCTTCGTTTATTTACAACAAAATTTACTTTTCATTGCTCATAATTTCGTTGTTTGTATATTGGTTTTTTAGTTTGAAACTTATTCTGAAACACCGCAAAAAAATCCCGTTTCAGTTTTCAAATTACACAGCAAAAAATTCATTGAGTTGGCTGGTATTTGTTTTGTCGCTTTTCCTTATTTTGTTTGTTAGCGATTTTGTATTTACATTTTTGATAAGAGTGCTTGAATTGAAGGTTATAAAAATCTCTTTCCTTTATCTGAACTTAACACTTTTTACTTTTATAATGATTTTTTTTGGAATCAATCAATCATCCATTTACAAAACAGGGAAAATTGCAGCTAAGGGAAATGATATTCCGGATAATCAGGAAAATAACGATTTGAAACCGGCTCGTTCAGTTTTAAACGATAACCAAATTGAAGAACTGACAAACACAATTCTTCAATACCTGAAAACAAAAAAACCATATCTTAATGCGGAATATAGTTTGCAGATGATGGCGGATGATTTAAATATTTCGAGGCATAAACTATCCGAAACAATCAATAGTGGGCAAAAAAAGAATTTTTATAAATTCATCAATGAATTCAGGGTGCAGGAAGTTAAGGAAATGCTTGTAAACCCAGCTTTCAACCATTATTCGGTTTTGGGTGTTGGCCTCGAATGTGGATTTAATTCCAAATCATCATTTAACCGGATTTTCAAAGAAGAAACTGGTTATACTCCCACCGAATTCAAAAGAACAGTTTGATTGGTTCCAACTTATCCATTGAGACGTTTTAATGATATAAAACCTGTAGTTTTATACGTTCATATTGTTGTGAAACAATCTTTGTATAAACTATAAACATCAAAAGTTATGAAATCGACAAAATTGAACAGCATTCTATCAGCAAAAATTTTCACGAACAAATGGCTTCTGAATTTAATTTCATTTATGCTGATTCTTTTTTTATCGTCATGTGAGCCGAAATCAAATTTTACACAGCCTGAATTGGGGACAAGATCCGCTCAACTCATAGAAAAGAATGGACTTCAATTTAAGGATTTGAACAAAAATGGGAAATTGGACAAATACGAAGACTGGCGTTTAAGTGCCGATGAAAGGGCAAACGACTTAATCGCGCAAATGAACCTCGATGAAAAAGTTGGATTTATGCTGATTAGCACCATTAACATGGGAAGTAAAGACACTGCAATTTCCCGCGGACCACTTGGCAGAACGGGCGAAGTTACAAGCGATTTGGATGAAGAGGACGTTATAATGGATCGCAATTTTTTTACCCGTCAACTATTGCCTCAACCCGTTTTGAATGTTTCAGGGACAACAAAAGGTGTTAATGAAAGACAACTACGGCATTTTATTTTGCGTGCAAATACAAATGCGAAAACTATTGCCGAATGGTCAAACAATTTGCAGGCACTTGCCGAATCTACACGTTTGGGAATTCCGGTACTTGTTACCTCCAATCCCAGAAACCATATTACAATCGATAATTCTACAGGGCTTGGTTTAGGTGAAACAGGCTTTTCAAAATGGCCTGGGGAGCTTGGTTTGGCAGCCATGCGCGATTTTGGACTAACGCGTGAATTTGCTGAAATTGCTGCAAAGGAATGGGTTGCAGTGGGTATTCGAAAAGGATATATGTACATGGCCGATTTGGCAACCGAACCTCGCTGGGGTCGAACTGAAGGAACTTTTGGCGAAGATGCCGATTTGGCTGCAAACATGATTCGTGAAGTTGTACTCGGTTTTCAGGGAGATAAAATGGGACCACATTCTGTTGCACTTACAACAAAACATTTTCCTGGCGGAGGGCCTCAAACCAACGGGCAGGACGCACATTTCGACTGGGGAAAAGATCAGGAATATCCGGGAGATATGTTCGAATACCATTTGAAACCATTTAAGGCTGCCATTGAAGCTGGCACTTCAGCGATAATGCCATATTACGCGAAACCGGTTAAAACTGAGTTTGAAGAAGTTGGCTTTGCCTATAATAAAGGAATAATTACCGATTTACTTCGTGGTAAAATGGGTTTTAAAGGGATCATTAATTCCGATACCGGCCCTATTTTTATGATGCCCTGGGGAGTTGAAAATCTTTCCATTTCTGAACGTTACAAAAAGGCAATTGACGCCGGGGTTGACATTTTTTCGGGTGTTGCCGATCCTTCCTTTTTATTGGAAACAGTTAAAAGTGGGTTGGTTTCGGAAGAACGTATCAATGAATCTGTTGCACGGTTGTTAAAAGAGGATTTCGAACTCGGAATTTTTGAAAATCCTTATGTTGATGCAGAATCTGCTCAAAACATAGTCGGAAACACCGGGTTCCAGGAACGTGCAAACCTCGC
>JBFHJA010000545.1:0-2943 GCA_041596165.1 Draconibacterium sp.
TGCTACCGATAATACTACCCGCACTGTTGCCAATGTAAAAAGTTACTTCAACAAGGCCCACGGTGGTTTGGTACCGACTGGCTCCCTGGAATTTATGTTTTCGCGCAAGGCGGTTTTTGAATTTTCAAAACCAGGAGAAATGGAATTGGAAGATTTGGAGCTTGAACTAATTGATGCTGGTCTTGAAGAAATTGAAGAAAACGAAGGAGAAGTTTATGTTTATTCTGATTATACCTTTTTTGGAGAAATGTCGCAAGCTTTAGACCGTTTAAAAATAGACGTTTCAAAAGCCCTTCTAAAAAGATTCCCGACAACTCCAGTCGAATTTAGTGAAGAGCAACTGGAAGAAATAGAAAAACTGCTTGATAAATTGGAAGAAGACGATGACGTGCAGGCGGTTTATACGAATATTGCATAAAAATCGATTTTCTATTATCGTAGAAAGCTGTTTATAGTTTGCAATTAACTTTTAATTTTTTTCTACGGGATTGATGTAAAAAATTCATACGGGTTTCACTTTCTTTTATATTAACATAATTAGTTGAAGCATGTGGGATGCTGATTGCAAACATTTAAGCTGCGTATATTTTAGTTTATAAAAAGCGTTGTTTGAAAAACTCTTCATGATTTTTTGCAATTATCTTTTTATCAAAAGATCCGGGGAAAGTAAATCTAAATCAACGTGCCTAAATCTCTGTGTATTAGCAATAAAGCAGCATATTTAGTCGGTGAGAGAGGTTTTAGGGAAAGGAGTTTTATAAATATCCTTTGGTCGGAAAAAGTTTTGGGTTCGACTGTCTTAACTTCCATGGTTTCCTTCTTTATTTGCGCAATATACACAACCCCAAAAATGCATTTCTCAAATAAGGTTTTTGATTTTCCGTGCAGCTAAATTTTGGATTCCAAAATATATTTCTTTGTGAATTATGAAAAGTAAAATTGTTTTTTACTATCAACGAATGCATGTTATCGGTAAAAACAAGCAGGTTATCTAAAAAACTGGTCAATTGGTTCAACTTTCCCTATTTTTATACTCAAACTTAGAAAATATGCAATCGATAGAACTTTATATTGACCATTTTATCCATGTCTGGGAAAAAAGTCCAACACATTTTCCCGTTTTTAGCAGAGGTTATTCGAAAGCTGAAAAGCTTGAAAGAGAGAGCAATTTTGAGCAGATTCAGGAGAAACTGAAATTGTTGCAATCGCGCTCCGCCGTTAAGAAACTTAGAAACAGTAATCCTGAAAGTAAGTTCTTCCCCGTTTTTCGATCGTTTTTGCACGATATCTTTGATTTTGAAAAGGCCCATCTTGAAATTATTCTATCAGATGAATTCAGGAATGTAAGCAAGGATTTCTTTTATAAAGCACGCGAATTTGGCCCCGAACTTTCTCCTGAAAATATTTATCAGGGATTACGTAATGTGTGGATTATGAACGGTTTACAACTGATGATGAAGATTCCAGTTGAAATTACGCCTTCCATATTTGCTTACAGCATGATTTATCCGTACAGCGATAATTTACTTGACGACCCAAATATTTCTGAAATTGAAAAACAGGAATTTAGTGTAAGATTCAGCAACAGGTTGCATGGTGAAAATCCTCAACCTAAAAATCACGCAGAATCGCAACTTTTTAATTTGGTGGGAATGTTTGAGGAACAGTACAATCGGGCTGATTTTCCTGAAGTTTACAACAGTCTTTATGCCATTCAAAAAGGACAAACGGATAGTCTAAAATTATCGAAGCAAAACGGTTTAACAGACTCAGAAATTCGCCGTGTTTGCTTTGAAAAAGGTGGTACTTCCGTATTGGCAGATGGTTATCTTGTTGCCGGGAAACTTTCGAAGAAACAGGAGCTGGCACTGATTGGTTATGGAATTTACCTGCAACTGCTTGATGACATTCAGGATATAAATGAAGACACTGATGCATACACAAATACAATGTGTACTACCTTGGGAACGTTGAAACTTGGTGAATTTGTAAATCGCACCATTCATTTTGGTAGGGCTGCATTGGAAGAGATGAAATGTTTTGAAGCTCCAAATGTTGATGTATTTCTTAATTTGATGAATCGCAGTATCGAAACTATGATTATCGAATCAGTTGGTTTAAATAGTTCAGATTTTGCTGAAAATTATCTGGCAGAAATGGAGAAGTTTTCGCCATTGCATTTTGATTTTATCAGGGACAAAAAATCTCAGTCAAAATCGCAACGGTTTGTTCTTTTTAAAAAGTATTTTGAACAGGCAAATCCGGCGACAAATATCAAATTTGTCTGATTTTTTTAAAGTGAATTTCCCCAAAGGTAAAAAGGTAGAATTCTCAAGCAACCTTTTTCCTCGCAATTATTTTTATAGTTGGTCTCCAAAACCAAATCAAACACGAAAAAAAAATCCGCAAAACCTAATTCGGTATTTGACGATGTTTATGAAGAACATTTTCCTTGATTAACATATTCCAAGTTCTTTTTTGATTAGCTAAATTAGGTTTGTGGTTAGTGTATATAAGGGAGTGATGGTTAGGGTATTGTGATGATGCCTCTAAGGTAAATCACGTCGCATGAATTATTTTATAGGAATTTTGGAGTCAAAAAATAGGCAATTGTTACCCTGTTATTCAGCAAAAAATCCGGTAGTATATTTTTGGAATGAACTTAAATTGTACCAAAATTAGTTTAACAAAAGGTCTTTCCGACGAATATTTATTTTTAAAGCATGAAAAAAGAGGATTCAGTAACAAAATTAAGAAGTGTAAACAGGGCATTACTTTCCGAGCCTTTTATTAAATATATTGAATATATGTATTTTGTTGGTGCACTGGAAGTGTTGGATGACAGATTGATTTCATTTGAATTTGAGAATTTCAAAGCGTATCATATGAATTGATTCTCAGTGAATTTAAAATATAGTTTGATTCGTTTTTTTCATAATGTAA
>JBFHJA010000546.1:0-2915 GCA_041596165.1 Draconibacterium sp.
TACGATTTTGCACCAATGGATTACGAAGATGCACAGGATAGTTTCGATAAAGTACTTGAAGTAGTTGGCGAAATTTGTGGTGATATTGTATCTGCAAACGCTGAAAGCATTGATGCAGAAGGACCACAGGTTGTTGACAACCACGTTGTTTATGCTCGCGGAACGGAAGAAAATATTGACGCGCTTAGAAAAGCAGGGTTGATGGGAATGTCGTTACCACGCAAATTTGACGGACTGAATTTCCCTATTGTTCCTTATATTATGGCTGCTGATATTGTTTCCAGAGCTGATGCAGGTTTTGTAAATATCTGGGGACTACAGGATTGTGCTGAAACAATTAACGAATTTGCTTCCGAAGAACAAAAAGAAAAATATTTACCACGTGTTAGCGCCGGCGAAACTATGGCAATGGATTTAACCGAACCGGATGCAGGTTCCGATTTGCAGGCTGTTCAGTTAAAAGCCACCTGGGATGAGAAGAAAAACATCTGGATGTTAAATGGCGTAAAACGCTTTATTACCAACGGTGATGGCGATATCGCGCTTGTTCTTGCACGTTCGGAAGCCGGAACAAAAGATGGCCGCGGTTTGTCAATGTTCATTTACGACAAACGTCAGGGTGGTGTAACTGTACGCCGCTTGGAGCACAAAATGGGAATCATCGGTTCTCCAACTTGTGAACTTGTTTTTAAAGATGCGCCCGGAGAATTGGTTGGCGACCGCAAACTTGGATTGATTAAATATGTAATGGCTTTGATGAATGGCGCACGTTTGGGAATTCATGCACAATCTGTTGGCATTTCCGAATCAGCATACCGTGAATCTTTGACTTATGCCAAAGAACGTGTTCAGTTTGGAAAAGCGATCATCCGATTCCCCGCAGTTTACGAAATGATTACAACAATGAAGGCAAAACTGGATGCTTCCCGTACTTTGCTGTACGAAACAGCCCGTTTTGTTGACATGTATAAAACCTACATGCACATTTCAGATGAACGTTCACTAGAAAAAGATGAGCGGGATGAAATGAAAAAATACCAAAAACTTGCCGACATTTTCACCCCGCTGGGTAAAGGATTAGCAAGCGAAATATGTAATCAGTTGGCGTACGATGCAGTACAAATTCACGGTGGATCTGGTTTTATGAAAGACTATCCGGTTGAAAGGATTTACCGTGATGCACGTATTACTTCAATTTATGAAGGTACTACGCAACTGCAGGTTGTTGCTGCAATTCGTGGTGTTACAACCGGTGGTTATCTGGCTCAAATCCGCGAATACGAATCACAAAAAATTACTCCAGAGCTTGAATTCATGCGCCGCACTTTAATCATTCTTACCGACGACTACGAGCAAGCCGTGAAAAAAGTAGTTGACGCCAACGATAATGAATTTATCGATTTCCATGCCCGCAGACTTGTTGAAATGGCTGGACACATTATCATGAGTTACCTGCTTGTAATCGACAGCGCGCGGGATGCATCATTTACAAAATCAGCAAAAGTTTTTATTAAACTGAGCAAATCATTGGTCAAAGGTCATGCTGAATTTATCAGAACTTCGCAAATTGAAGATTTGTCAGCCTATAAAATCGAAATGGAATAAATAATCTAAAAGGAAAAATTACAACTATAATTGCAAAAAGCCGGTTTCTATGCCGGCTTTTTGTTTGAGGAAAACCTCCCATGCATTCTAATTAAAACAGTTTGCAATGCAAAACGCGTTTTCAACTTGATTTTCAATTAAATAAATCCGTTAATTTTATTCTAACAGAATGTTTATCTTCGTGCCAAAATTTGATGCCGTTTAATTTAATTCTTTTAAAATGAAAAAATATCTGATTCTGATTTTGGGAGTTGCACTTTTTGCTTGCAGTAAAAAACAACCCGGTTTTAATATCAATGTAAAACTTGAAGGTGCTGAAGGGAAAATTCTTCTCGAAGAGCGTGGAAGCAGTGCCTGGATTCCGGTTGATACTGCCGACATAGTTGAAGGAGTTGCCATCCTGGAGGGCAAAGTTAAAGTACCCGGTGATTATTATTTGTCGGTAGTTGGACAACGGCCTAAAGCCCTGATTTTTGTTGAAAACGCAAAAATGACAGTTGTGGGACATGCCGATTCTCTAAACAATGTGGTAGTAACAGGTTCAGCAACACACGATGAATATGCCGGATTAAATACTCAAATTAATGAAGTAACTGAGAAATATATGGCATTATACCAGGAATCAAGGACTGCAATTGCCGCTGGAGACACTGCCAAAGGCAAAGAAATTATGGTTGAAGTTGAAAAAATGTACGAAAGCACAAATACAATGCGCGAAGATTTTGTAAAAAGTAACCCCGCATCTTATGTTAATCCATTTTTGTTAAGTCAAATCCAATATGGAAAAGAAGTGGAAGATTTGGAAACGTTGGTTGGTGGATTAGATGCAAAATTGGATTCAATTCCTTCAATACTTCTATTGAAAGCCCAGATTGCGAAACTTAAAAAGGTTGCTGTCGGACAAGTGGCTCCCGATTTTACCCAAAACGATGTTGATGGAAACCCTGTTAAATTCTCGGATATTTATACTCAAAACGAACTAACATTACTCGATTTCTGGGCAGCCTGGTGTGGACCTTGCCGCGCTGAAAACCCAAATGTTGTTGCAGTTTTCAACGAATTCAATAAAAAAGGATTTACTGTTTTTGGCGTTTCTCTCGACCGCGAAAAAGATGCATGGCAAAAAGCTATTGCTGATGACAAATTAGCATGGACACAGGTTTCTGACCTTGCATACTGGCAAAATGAAGCTGCACAAACGTACGCCATCCAGTCAATCCCATCCAGTTTACTTGTCGACAAAACAGGGAAGATTGTTGCCAAAAACAAACGTGGCGACGAGTTGCGTGCTTTTGTTTCAGAATCTTTAA
>JBFHJA010000547.1:0-2913 GCA_041596165.1 Draconibacterium sp.
AAAATAACTGTCGTTGTTGGCAGATTTAACACCCCATTCGGCAAATTTACCAGCGCACCATTTTGCAGCTTCCAAGTATTCGGGCGAGCCCGAAAGCCGTCCTTTGTATTTTTCAGAGCTCAATTCTTCCGCAAAATTCAAAAGTTCGTGACTTGATATGGAGTGAAACGATTTTCGAATGCTCTCAGTGCTATTTATTTGAGAATGAGATGAAACTGCAAGAAAGAGAGAAAAGGATATTGTTAAAAGAATTTTCCAATTCATTGTTCTGTTTTTTTTTAATTTAAGCCGATAAAAGTAAAAAACATGGGGGTAAATGATTCGCATTTACATTCATTTTGATTTAAATGAGGTACATTTCATAAACTAAATTTTAAAAACATTGAGTATGAAAATTATCAGAGGAACTTTTTTCGGAGGAATCGCCTTTTTCTTTTTGGGCTGGTTAGTTTGGGGAATTTTGCTCGCCGGAATTATGGAATCCATGTACAATCCGGCCTTGAACCGCCCGGACAATGAAATGATTTGGTGGGCAATGATTGTATCAAACCTTACACTTGCGCTAATGGTAACACTTATTCTAAATTGGGCAAGCGCAAAAGGCGTGATGGATGGTTTAAAAATTGGTGCTATTGTTGGTTTACTGTATGCTCTTAGTGTAGATTTAAGCATTTTTTCAATGACCACAACTATCAACAACCTGACTGGCGTTATTATAGATGCTCTGGCTTACACCGTTTTAACAGCAATTATTGGATTGGTTGTTGTTTTAACCTGGGGTAAGGAAAAGGTCGCCTGAATTGATTTCTGCTAGTTACTTCTGAACAATAATATTTAAGTTCCCGGTCCTCATCGGGAGCTTTTTTTTATATAAAAACCATAGTTCTTCACAAAAAAAACCACTTCCTAATCAGAAAGTGGTTTTTATCAGACACCTAATTTTACAAGGTTTTATATTATTCCTAAAGCGCTTACTAAATATTTAAGTGCAACAAGAACAATTATAAATACTAAGATTCCAATGCCTAATTTCAGAAAGTCATTTGACGACTTTTTATCGTTTGGTTGTATTGTTTGATTTATATTTTCCATTTCGCTTTTTCTTTGAATTATTTATACTCATTTATTTCTTATCATCTGGGGATAAACTAATCGTTATTTTTCAAGTCACTAATTGACTTTTATGATTCTCAAAAATTCTGCATATTAAAAGTATATAACACTAATTGAAGCAATTAACTCAATAAAAGAGAAACATAAATTAATAAACAAGGATTTTTATGAGATAAACCAGCTATAAACGAAAGCAGGCCGTTCTTATGAAAATATGCATAAAAACCGAACAGTACCTGCTGAAAAATGAATATTGATGAAATGAAAGATTAGAATTATTCTTTGTAGTAGAATGGGTTATCAGTTTGACTAATTCCTTCGATTTTACATTGTATAAAAATGAAACAGGATTGTCTGGAACAATATTAAAATAAATTGGGGTGGATGGCAGAATTCCAGACAAGAAATTGTAGCTATCATTTGAAATAAAACTTAATTCACTACTGCTAACATTGTTAACTATATCATTTTGTTTTAAATGATCTGTTCCACCATGTATTTTTAGCAATAACAGTGACAAAAAAAGTATGATAATCAATTTTAATTTTAACATGAAAGATTTATTTCTACCTTTTTAATAACAATACAAATGTAGCTGCTTATTGAATACAAAACATGGGGCAGCAAATTATTTTTTTGAATTAAAACTGTAGTATAATCCACTGTAAAATAGACTATTATGATTTTCAGTTCATATTCTCAAAATTCCCACAGAACGTAGAAATATGCATTGAAAGTAAAAGTACAACTTTGCTTGATTACTGAAAATGATTTCTATCCCCCCACTTCCACTTCAATCCCAAAGTGATTGAAAATGTCAATAGCTTTCAATATATCAGCTTCAGATGGTTCTTCCATTTCCTGGTCAAGGTATTCCATCTCCAGTTTTTTGTATTTTCCTGAAGCAATATTGTGATAAGGCAGCAGGTTTACAAAAGATTTTTCTCCCGGAAGATTACCAATAAACCGGGCCATTTCTGTAAGTTCATCCATATTGGCATTAACATTCTTAATGAGTGGAATCCGGATATTAATTTTTGCTCCTGTTTCAGCAAGAATTTTTAAGTTTTTTAAGATGATTCGATTATCAACTCCTGTCCATTTTTTGTGTTGAATAGGATCCATTAGTTTTAAATCATATAGAAAAAGGTCGGTGCGTTTTGCCACCTCAAGAAGTGTTTCTGTTGCAACAAACCCACAGGTATCCACTGCCCGGTGTAATCCTTTTTTGCCACAGTCGTCCAGCATTTCGATTAAAAATTCGGAGTGCATCAATGGCTCACCTCCCGAGAAAGTAACACCTCCACCCGATTGATCAATATGAATTCTTTCCCTTTCAATAATAGATAAAAGCTCTTCCGTGTTGTATAATTTCCCCGACATTTCAATGGCTTTTGTAGGGCAGGCTTCGGCACATTTGCCACAAAGTTTGCAAGCATTATAATCGGTTATAATTCCATCGGGAGTCAACGACAGCGCATCATTCGGACAAGCTTCGATGCAATCCTGTGCTCCAATGCATTTCGATGCCGTGTAGAATTTCTGTACCTCCGGCGACTGACTTTCAGGGTTGTGGCACCACGCACATTTCAGCGGGCAACCTTTTATGAAAATTGTAATCCTGATGCCTGGCCCATCATTAATGGAGTAGCGGCGTATGTCAAAAATAAGTGGAAGCATATAATTTAAATCCCAAATTACAAGTATCAAATTTCAAATAATAACCAAACTTCAATTTTCCAATAACTAAACTTTTTTATGAACCCCAGATTTTTTGGTCATTGGAATTTGTTTGTTATT
>JBFHJA010000548.1:0-2907 GCA_041596165.1 Draconibacterium sp.
GCGCCAATCAGCATTAGTTTTTTACGTCCCATTTTATCAATAACACGCATGGCAAGAATGGTAAAAGCTATATTCATCAAGCCAATTAAAGTAGTTTGAAAGAGTGCCGCATCGACACCGAGATTAGCTTTTGCAAAAATATCGGGAGCATAAAAAAAGATTACGTTTATACCCGACCATTGCTGGAAAACAGCGAGAAAGATCCCAAAAAATAAAATAAGTGAATATTTCTTTTTGAAAACATCTTTTAATGTTCCCCGTTTTTCTTTTCCTGCAAGTGAAGCTTTTATTTCACTCAATTCGAAGTTGGCAAAATCAGTTCCTGCAACCTTCTCCAAAACAGAGTGGGCTTTGGTTTCATCGTTTCGTGCAACAAGCCAGCGAGGACTTTCAGGCACAATAAACAAGGCAAAGAAAAAGAAGAGTGATGGTATGGCTTCTGCGGCAAACATCCAACGCCAGGCATTTTCGCCAATACCGAGTAAAAAGTAATTTGAAAAATAGGCCATTGAAATCCCCAAAACAATAGTAAGCTGATTAAGTGAAACCATTCGTCCGCGGTATTCGGCGGGAGAAACTTCAGCAATATACATGGGCGCTAAAACTGACGCACCCCCAACTGCAAGTCCACCCAAAATCCGATAAAAAACAAATGTCGTGATTGAGTTTGCAACCCCGCTTCCAACGGCTGAAATACCAAATAATACACTTACCACAAGCAGGATTTTTTTTCGACCAAAACTATCACCTAATCTCCCGGCATAGCTGGCACCCAGAATACAACCAATTAATGCGCTGCTAACTACCCATCCTTTCATGGTTTCGTTCAACCCAAAAACTTTTTGCAGAAATGGGATTGTTCCTGAAATTACTGAAATATCGAAACCGAAAAGTAATCCACCCAGTGCAGTAACCAATGAAATGGTGAGTAAATAACGGAAATTGACCTTCATGGTTTGTTTTGATTTAGTTTGAATTTCCGAAAATACAAAAAGAGCTGGCTTTTTATTTAATAAATCCAGTAAAAAGAAATAGTTCAAAATAAAATAATTACATCCACTTCTTGTCCGAAACTTCAGTGTGAAATAGTAAATAGTTATAAATCTGTTTGGCCAGATTTTCATCAATAAACGGGATTGTCATTGAACCCGAGGCATTCATTAATTGCAAACTGGCGAGTTTCCGGTGTTTTTGAAATATAGTTTGACGAAATTCAACCGCCTGTATTTTGTAGAGTTCCATCTGCTTCCATTTGTGCGATATAGCGCCGCTCGAAATGCGAATTTGTTCGTTGTTAATCCTGAAATACCGTTTTTTCAAAACCAGCCAGCAATAACCGGCAGAAAGCAAAAGCCACAAAAATGCACCTCCCCAAAATAGCCATTCGGTATATAAAAATGGGGTTGACAAAACTACAGGCAGCCAGCCAAAGTAAAGCCATAAACGCCTGAAGTAGTAGTTGTTAGAATAGAACTTTGAAGTAGTAGAGAGTAGGTCTTCCCCGAATAAATCTGTTTTTAAAAGCTCCAAATGTGTACTTAAACAACCCGGTGCATCAACCACTTGCTGCCTGCGGTTTTGACCACTCACCGCCTGTTTGAAAACCAAATTGTAAATGCTGAAAAGTTGTTTGATAGGGCCGGTTTCCCAATTTAATTCCTGCACTTTATTGAGTGGAATTACCACATTTCGTTTATTTATAAGCCCCGACTCAATGCGGTAAGCATCTTCTTTTTTCAATAATTTAAAATCGAAATATTTAAAAACTGTGCTGAAAAGTGAATAAGCAATCGAAATCGCCAAAAAGAAAATAACAAGGAATGAAATTAATGCCCAATTTGAACTCGACATAAAATTGAAAAATTCATTGGAATATTCCTCCGCTTTTTCAGCAAATAAATCCTGTATTTGCTGAAAAATCTGAAACCCAAATGCAATAATAATCAACCCCGTCCGCAAGTGGTTCTGACTGATGCCAATTTTCAACAAATCGGGTGGAGTGAGCTGTAAAACCAACTTCTCGGGAATATCGGCGATTTCTTGTTCTTCAACTGTTACATCATTTGTAAGCAGCTTTTTCTTTGCCCGTATTTGGTTCTGCAATTCGCTTGCAAACGATTTTTCAAGTGCATGTATTTTTAACTCTTTTCCAACTGTTCCCGCGGTATCTATTTCAAGCGAAACAACATTAAGTATTTGTTGTACAAGGTTTTGTTTTGTGTTTACGCTTTGTATCCTGTCTAAAGGAATAGACAAAACTTTTTTACGCAAATAACCCTTTTTTAATATGAATTCACCTCCTGAAACATAAAAGTAGAAATTGAGATAATACAATATTGTATGAACTACAAGTAGTATTATTATGCCCACCACAACCAATCCGATAATCATTTTATTGTCGAAAATATTGCGTTGCAAAACCAGCACGGCAATTAATGCCCAAAACATTCTAATTGCCTGCTGAATAGAAATAAGGAAGATGAAAACCAATCCTTTTATGGATTGTCGGGTGGGCGTTGATAAATCAATTTTACTCATGCTCACTAATTTTTTCTGATAAAAAAGCTTTGAGTTTATGTGCGGTTTCAACGGGTAATCCCGGAATTGACAAATCGCTGGCAGTTCCCCCGGCGGTATATATTTTAACCGACGAAAGTTTAAATATTTTTGCAAGAATACCCTGATTCACTTCCACATGCTGAATACGGTTAAAAGGTACCGAAGTTTGCTTGTACGCAATCAATCCTTTTTTAAAGGAAACATCGTTTTCACGCACTAAATAACCTTTTCGCGGAAAACCTAAAATGGTTATTGCCAATGAATATATTATCAAAATTGAAATAACCGAAATGATTATCGCAAGCACAAAACCTGGAATTTTTTCTTCTGAAAGAATTAGGAATGCCA
>JBFHJA010000549.1:0-2894 GCA_041596165.1 Draconibacterium sp.
GACAATGCAGGTTTAATTACCGGTGATGTAAATTCGGAAATCACAACTGTTTTGGTAACACTGGATGTAACCGAAAAAGTTGTGGAAGAAGCAATTCAAAAAAAAGCCCAGTTAATTGTGGCACATCACCCCATCATTTTTTCGGGATTAAAAAAGATTACGGGCAGTAACTATGTTGAACGCACTATCATAAAAGCCATCAAAAATGATATTGCTATTTATGCTGCACACACTAATTTAGACAGTGTTGAAGGTGGTGTAAACAACAAAATTTGCGAAAAACTTGGGCTTAAAAATTGCAAAATTTTACAACCTGCCACAGGACAGTTGAAAAAACTTGTCACGTTTATCCCGGTTGAAAATGCCGATGAAGTTCGCAGCGCTGTTTTTAATGCTGGTGCAGGGAATATTGGGAATTATGATAGCTGTGGATTTGTTGCCGAAGGAATGGGAAGTTTCAGGGGAAATGAAAATTCAAACCCCTTTGTAGGTAAAAAAGGAGAAATTCACGCTGAAAAGGAAGTTCGGTTCGAAACAATTTTCCCTGGCTATTTGCAGGGAAAAATAATTGAGGCACTTATAAAATCGCATCCTTACGAAGAAGTTGCTTACGATATTTATTCACTGGAGAATAAATTCGATAAAATAGGAATGGGAATGGTTGGAACATTAGCTGAACCAGTCTCTGAAACACTGTTTTTAAAGCAGTTAAAACAAATATTTAATACTGGGGTAATAAAACACACAGTTTTAAAAGGAAAGCCTGTGAAAAAAATTGCCGTTTGCGGAGGTGCAGGATCGTTTTTATTAAACGCCGCAATTGCTGCCGGAGCTGACTTTTTTGTGTCGGGCGACTTTAAATACCACCAGTTTTTTGATGCCGAAAACAAAATAGTGATTGCAGATATTGGTCATTTTGAAAGTGAACAATTTACCAAAGAACTTTTTTATGAATTACTTACAAAAAAATTCCCTACTTTTGCAATCCATTTGTCAGAGGTGGTTACCAACCCGGTTTATTATTTCTGAAAATTAAAGTTAAAAAATAAAATATTTAAGCGATGAACACACCATATTCAAAGCAGGACGAGAAAGATATTTCAGTTGAATTAAAGCTTCGGGCTTTACATGAACTACAGACCGTAGTTTCTGAGGTAGATAAAATTAAAGTACTCAGGGGTGAACTACCGCTGGAAGTGCAGGATTTGGAAGATGAAATTGCCGGATTAAAAACAAGGCTTATAAATCTTGATACAGAAATCAAAAACCTCGATACAGCTACAAATAATAAACGGATTGCAATTAAGGATTCGCAGGCGTTAATTACAAAGTACACCGAGCAACAAAATAACGTTCGCAATAACCGCGAATTTGATTCACTGTCAAAAGAAATCGAGTTCCAAAATCTCGAAATTGAACTTTCGGAAAAAAGAATCCGCGAGTTTACCATCGAAATGAAAGAAAAGGAAGATTTAGTTAAGACTTCAAAACAATTGCTTGTTGAGCGTCAGGAAGATTTGGAAAGGAAAAAATCTGAACTTCAGGAAATATCAGAAGAGACTAAAATTGAAGAAGAAAAACTAAGAGCGAAATCTGAAAAAATTGAATCTTTTATTGAACCACGTTTGCTGACAGCTTTTAAACGCATCCGTAAAAATGCACGCAACGGTTTAGCTGTTGTAACAATCCAGCGTGATGCTTGCGGTGGTTGTTTCAATAAAATTCCGCCACAGCGCCAAATGGACATTGCCAACCGCAAAAAAATTATCGTTTGCGAATATTGTGGTAGGATTTTAGTTGATTCAAATATCAATATTATCGAAGAAGAGGCTTAAGACAGGTCACAAAAAATAAAATATATAAAAGCCGGTTTATTAAGTTAAACCGGCTTTTTTTGATATAAATAAGCATAGATAAGCCAGTTATGTACCGAATTAGATAATCCATACCTTCAGGTACTATGCGATCAAAATCTGGCCACAGCTTATGTAAATGTTGGCAAATATGAAGCTGCAAAAACCCTATATAAAAATGTAATTGCTTAAAATCTACCAAAGTTATTTTTTAAAGCAGCTTATTGATATTTGGATTTTTTATCATCACTTTGTTCGGTGTTTTATTCATTTTTTACTCGCGGGCAAAACAAACAAAAACGAGACTGATAATAAAAAAAGAGAAATAGGAAAACTTAACTCAGTTATTGACTGAAAAAAACACTTTGCTGACAGAAATGGATAAGGAAATATCACATTTCCGAAAAAGTGAAGAAACCATGCAAATTTCAAATACCAATAAAAACAACTTGTATAACAAACGAATACTTACAAATTCTGATTGGTTTGCCTTTAAAGCATCCTTTGAAGATTCGTATCCGGGTTATATTCGCAAATTGAATAAGCACCATGGCTACTTATCAGAAGCTGAGCAACGGATATTCTTATTTATTAAACTTGGGTTTACCAGTAAAGATATCTCTTCAGTTTTAGGTATTTCTGTAGATAGCGTAAAAAAAACGAGATATAGACTTAAAAAGCGTTTGGATTTGGATGAAAATGAATCTCTTGATGATTATGTTAAAAATTTTCATATCCTTGTTTTACACGAAAACATTATTTAATGTACAAAACAAAGAAAAATTAGAAATATTTGATTATTGAATCAATTAAATAAAAAAAAGGCTGAAACCCTTGAACCTAAATAATCTAAACAATAATTATTTCTTTAATTAAAATAAATATCAGGTTTGATTATCTACCTTCATGTTTTCTTAATTACCTTTAACTTATTTCAAACCGAATTTTTAAACAATGGTTGTAACCAAAGAAAAAATAGGACTTTATACTGATTTTTATGAATTGACAATGGCTGCCGGTTATTTTTATCTTGGGAAAAAA
>JBFHJA010000550.1:0-2892 GCA_041596165.1 Draconibacterium sp.
AAGAAAGGATTATTTCAAATCTGAACCATGAAAAATATGTTTCGCCGGTTTTTGATGATGGCGGAATTATCGGTTCAAAAATTACATTGTTTGGTTGCCCCGTTGACAAAACACTTCAAACACTTGGAGAGATTGAAGTTGCTGAAGGTCTCCCCCACCCAATGATTGACGGTGAATGGGGAAAACAGTCAAGGACTGCCTCCGCAACATATTTGATTTATGGTTACAATGAACAAAATATTGATGAAGCAATAGCTTTTACCAAACAAGCCGGATTACAATATTTATATCATCCCGGACCTTTTAAAAACTGGGGGCATTTTGAGCTGAATGAAACAGAATTCCCAAATGGTTGGGATGGGTTAAAAATGTGTGTTGAAAAAGCCAAGGAAGAAGGAATTTATTTAGGATTGCATACACTTTCAAACTTTACAACAACAAATGATCCTTATGTAACACCTGTTCCCGACCCGCGTTTGGGAAAAGTCGGATCTTCGGTTTTATCCGAAAATATTGACGCTACTCAAACAGAAATCCCAATTGAAACACCCGATTTTTTCAATCAGTACGAAAACAACAATTTACATGGAGTAATGATTGGCGAGGAGTTGATTCGTTACGACAAAGTTTCGGAATCGGCACCTTGGAAATTACTGAATTGCCAGCGCGGCGCATGGGAAACGAAAGCACAAAAACACGAAAAAGACGAGGAAATTAGCAAGCTCGCTGACCACGGGTACAAAGTTTTTCTCACAAATCCTGAGTTAAGCATCGAGCAGGCAAAGCGTTTGTCAGAATTATATAATTACTGTGGATTGCGACAGATTTCATTTGACGGACTGGAAGGAAACCGATCAACAGGAATGGGAAATTACGGAGAAATCCTTTTCACAAAAACATGGTGGGATAATCTTTCGGACGAAGAGAAATCGCACATGATTACAGATGCCAGCCGCACTACCCATTATTTCTGGCACATTTACACCCGCATGAACTGGGGTGAACCTTGGTACGCCGGTTTCAGGGAAAGCCAGACCGAATACCGATTAAAAAACCAGGAGTATTTTCAGCGAAATTTAATGCCGGGTATGCTGGGCTGGTTTAGCATGAGAAATAATACGCCAGTTGAAGATATTGAATGGATGCTTGCCCGCTCAGCAGCATTTAACGCAGGTTACGCTTTTGTATCGGGAGATAAGGCAATGAAAACAAACGGACAGGCTGGCGATATTTTAAAACTAATTGGTGAGTGGGAAAAAGCACGCATGGGAAATGCTTTTTCAGATGAACAAAAAGAGCGAATGAAGGATATAAATAATGAATTCAGCCTTGAAACAACTGGGGAAAATGAATGGAATTTAAGACAAATCCAATCGTTCAAATTCAAACATGAAGATAAAGTGCGTCAACCGGGGGAACCACTTTTTTCTACTTTCAAATTTGAAAACGACATGGAAGATGCAACACTAAATTTTATATTAACTGCTGTGGATGCTACCATTTCAAAACTCAAAATAGAGTTGGATAACAATAAAGAAATAGAAATACCGATGGCACTTCATTCCGGAGAATCGGCAAAATATAATGGAGGAGAATGGATTGAAATACTGGATGAATCTCTCAAAAAGTCCGGTGGATTTAAAGTCAACCCCAATGATTTCAAACTGTCAAAAGGTAATCATTCGGTTATTTTTGATTGTATTTTCTCTGGAAAAGGGAAAGAGCCGGTTGCTAAATTTGAGGTGAGGATTCCGGGGAAAGCGGAATCAATAAAAATGAACAATTAGGGAAACAAACAATACAAATCCGGCAGTTATACAAATTACTTTTAAAACGACCAGTTTTGTGTTAAAACTCAAAGTCTCACTCTATAAACTTTTTTTATCTTTAACAGCAATCTTTATAAACCATTTACATTATGATTGCTGTTTTCATTGCTTATCTGGTAATTTTAATCGGAATTGTTGCCTACTCTGCACGTCGCTCAAAAACCAACAGCGACTTTGTCTTGGGTGGCAATAAAATCTCAGGTTTTTCATTGGCGCTTTCCGAACGTGCCACAGGTGAATCGGCATGGTTGCTTTTGGGATTAACAGGGCTTGCATATTCTGAAGGGATGGCGGCAATTTGGGTGGCAATAGGTTGTGTTTCGGGGATATTGTTTTTGTGGACTTTTTTGGCTGAACCACTTCAGAAACTAACTGAACAAACCGGTGCCCTAACAGTTCCCGGACTTTTCTCAAAGAAATTCTCAGGTACAAACCGTAGTTTTGGAATCCTTTCATCACTTATAATTATCTTCTTTTTTATCCTGTATATTGCTGCACAATTTAGCGGTGCCGGAAAAATATTCAACGACACATTTAATATCGATCCATTTTGGGGAATGGTAATAGGTTCGGTACTTGTAACTATTTACACCATGCTGGGTGGGTTTATTACAGTGGTTGCAACAGATGCATTTCAGGCAATTTTAATGGTTGTAACTTGCGTTGTTTTGCCAATTATCGCGTTGCAAATTGCGGCCACATACAATATTAGTATCGCCGAAACAATTCAGCAGGCAAGCTATACAGTTCAACTAAACGCAGGCACTGTGAAACAAGCCGCAGGTTGGTTGATGATTCTAAACGGATTGAGTTGGGCATTTGGGTACACAGGCCAGCCACAATTGCTCGTGCGTATGATGGCAATGCGAAATAAAAAGGAAACGCGGCAAAGCCGTTGGGTTGCAGTTTTGTGGACACTGCCGGCGTATATAGGTGCTTTTATGATTGGGATTATCGGGTACAAATTAGTAGAGGCAGGCGCTTTGGGCGATGCTGCTGCAAGTGTTGCCGCCGATTCAGAAAAAATTATGCCAATTATGGTGATGACTTTGCTCAATCCAAT
>JBFHJA010000551.1:0-2892 GCA_041596165.1 Draconibacterium sp.
AAGGTGCTTTTCTCAACTTTTAAGTTTAGCTCGGCTATTTCTTTTGAAATTTGTACAAGCTTGTAATCAACATTGTTTTCAAGAATAAATTCTTCCAGTGTAATTTGGTTGCTTTCCAGCATCAAAAATTCGTAGGTGTTGGTGCTGTCAGATAGTACAACTGGTGTAGTTTCTTCAATCCCCAATTGTATTTTTAAAAGGCGGTATGACATGTCGAGGTTGTTTTCAACCTGGTTGATAGAATTGCGTAAAATGTTAGTTGTAATTTCAAGTTGGTCAACATCGGTTTTTTCCATAAAACCCTGCTTAAACATTTCTGATACTTCATATTTTGTTTTTGATACATTTTCGAGATTTTGCTTCAATATTTTCGCGCTTTCTTCCGAAAGTTGTATCATCTGATAAGTATTTGTTACCGTCTCGCTAACATCAAGTCTTGTCTTTTCATCATTATGAAGCGATAAATTGTAATACACTTTTGTGGCCTGCACACCAACAATATAAGCTCCGTTAAAAATTAGTTGCGAAGCAGTAATGTCGGTTGTTATATTGTTCTTCACACCCAATTCAATAGGTTCGGCAGCCGGTGCATTCGGATCATCGCCTGGCATTGCAAATGATAAAGTAGGTACTTTTGGCAAAAATTGATAAGCTGATGACAAGTCAACGTGGGGCAATCCTATCGCAATTGTCTCCTTGATCTTCTTTTGTGCAATTTCCAAATCGAGTTGCGAGTTCAACACATTTGTGTTTTTTTCCTGCGCCATTTGAAGCGCTTCCTGCAGTGTTAGCCGAATTGGCTCCTGTGCAGTTAATCCAACTGTTCCAATTAGAAATATGGACAATAGCAACAGTGTTTGTTTTTGTTTTCTGAACATTGTGATTGAAAATTATTGGTTATTAAAATTTTTATTTATTTCTGCTAGTTCTGATTTTTGTTTTTCGAAGTATTCAATGCCTTCAGGAGTTGAAATTGCCCGAATGTGATTTTCAAACATGGCTTCAAAAATTTGATTGAACGTAATATTTTCAACAAAACAGTAATCTTTATTGTGCATATCAACCAGGGTTCTAACATACAAACCGGCTATCAATTCAATATTTAAATTGTCGCGATACAAACCCTCGTTTATACCTTTAATAATGTTGTTGCTTATTTGTTCGAAAACATGAGCCTGTTTGTTTAGCATGAAGTTGTGAAAAATAGCCTCGTAGTACTTTTTCATTTCAAACTTTAATTTCGGATCAAATCTTCCAAATTGCTCAGCAACAGTTAAACTAACTTTAATTAAAACATCGATGGCATTATTCTCCTCGATATTAATTTCGTAGATCCTGTTTTCCCACTTCAAATCATCATAATAAAAAAGCTTTTCAATTAAATCCTCTTTGCTTTTTGCATATCGATATAGTTTTTTCTTCGAAATCTTTAACTTCCGGCTGATGTCATCCATATTTAAATTTTTAATCCCGAATTCATAAAACAACTTAATTGAACCGTCGAGGATTGCACATAATTTGGGATCATTTAAATCGATGTCGTTAAACATTTTTAATCTTGTTTTTTAATTTTTAGCAAAGAAAGGAAACGTTTTAGATCTAAAACGTTTCCGCATCAAAAATTGTTTATTTATTAATAATGATTCAAAATTGGGGAAATACTTTTTAAGGAGAATAAAAAGTTGGACGACCGTGTATTATAAATAGGTGAATAACTGTTTTTTGAAGGTGAAAGATAATGTGGAGATGTAAAATGTTCAGCATGAATTTTTAAGTTTAAGTTATCCAATTTTTACATTCACTGCGGAATGAATAATTAAAAGATTTATAATATTGTTTTATTGAAAACAAGAAGGAAATAAAACAATACAAGTTAAATATTCAGTTTTAACAATTCTCCCTACATTCGAATTCAAAATCCTATTCAAAAATTTGGAAGATTATAAAGAAGGGTTTTGTACCTTTATTCACTGGTAAATAATTCTTTTTCCGGTGCAAGTTATTGGTAAATTTTGTGTCAAATCCATATCGCACAAATGTTTCATAACAAAATAAATACAATGAAAATTACAGAAGAAATAAAAATCAGCGACAACGGGTTTGTGTTTAATTCAAACACTGGTGATTCATTCAACCTCAATCCAACTGGCCTTGAAATGATAAAAATGATAAAAGATAGTTTTAGTTTCGAAGAAATCAGAACCAACTTTCTTCAAAAATACGAGGTTGACGACCTTACTTTTGAGAAGGATTTTTATGAATTCTGTGCCTTGCTGAAACACCATCAAATTACATTGCAGGGCAATCCGCTTGATTTTGTATAAATAAAAGTATGGAAAAGCAAAAAATCACAATTGCTGTAACTGGCCTCAACAATACCGATAATCCGGGGCCTGGTGTTCCGGTAATTCGCGGTGCAAAAGATTCCAGAGAATTTGATATTCGCGTAATCGGTTTGGTTTACGAAAATCTTGAGCCCGGAATTTACATGGAAGGTTTGTGCGACCGTATTTTTCAAATTCCTTACCCTTCAGCAGGTTCTGATGATTTGATTGAGCGAATTGAAACTATTCATCAACAGGAAAAAATTGATGTGTTGATTCCCAATTTCGATGCTGAACTTTTTTCGTTTATGAAAAATGAACAGCGCTTGCTTGAAAAAGGGATCCACACTTTTTTACCAACAATAAAACAATTTCAGGAACGCGACAAGGATAAGTTGCCGGAATACGGTAAAAAATATGGCGTGAAAGTGCCCGGAAGTATTAACATGGGAACGATTGGTCAGATTTCGGAAATTGAAGATAAATTTGATTATCCGGTAATGATAAAAGGACAGTTTTACGATGCTTACCGCGCCAATAATGAAGAACAGGTTAAACAGGCATTTTA
>JBFHJA010000552.1:0-2882 GCA_041596165.1 Draconibacterium sp.
CCCAAAACCAGAACCCCAACTTTTTGGCAAGGTATGGCTTTCTTTAAACCAATGGCAACTTTTTTTGCAAAAGCATGTAGTCCAGCGTACAAATCATCATCTAAATCAAAAATATAATCCACTTCTTTTTTAGGGATTACAAGTGTGTGACCTTTTGCTACAGGGAAAATATCGAGGAATGCAAGATAGTTTTCATCTTCGGCAACTTTGTAGGCCGGAATTTCACCATTTATTATTTTACTGAAAATACTTGCCATGACTTCTTAAACTGAAATTTCAACTATTTCAAAAGGAATAATTCCTGAGGGAACTTTAATTTCAACTGAATCGCCCACTTTTTTACCCATTAAACCTTTGGCTATGGGAGTGTTGACAGATATTTTATTTTGTTTCAGATCGGCTTCACTTTCGGGAACCAAAGTGTAAGTCATTGTTGCGTTGTTCTTTTTATTTTTGATAGTAACAACATTCAATATCTGAACTTTTGAAGTATTGATTTTTGATTCGTCTATAATGCGTGCATTGGCAATTTTACCTTGAATTACAGCAATTTTTGCTTCCAGCATACCTTGTGCATCTTTGGCTGCATCATACTCCGCATTTTCCGAAATATCACCTTTTTCGATTGCTTCACCTATTTGTTTTGAAATAGCCGGACGCTCAACATTTGTTAACTGTTCCAACTCTTTCTTTAAGTTTTTTAATCCTTCTTTTGTTAAATATACTACATCGGACATTTTTAATCCTCCTTATTTACTTGTTACCATATAAAAAAAACAGAAAGAATTCCAGAAATCCGGAACTCTTCCTTTTGCAAATTTAGATATTTTATTGAAACTAAAAATATCTTTCCTAAAAAATGTTCAAAATGAACGAATTAGAAGTTTTCAAATATATTTTCTATTCAAAATCTCGCTATAAATCACTGCTTTCCGCAACGAAAATTTTTCTTTTATATCTGCTGTTGAATCTTTGATTGCGGGTACTGGTTTTACTTCATTATTAATTATTATCCCACCTTCATTTTTTGCTTCAAATTTATAGCCCTGTTCATTTTCGTAGGGAATCGACTCCGGCTCTTCATCCATAGAAAATTCGGGTTCGGTTCGTGGTGCCTGCGGAAACATCTCTTCATTAAACAAATCCCAGATATTTTCAGGATTTTTCTGTTCTCCGGGAACAGAAGTTACTTGCTTTTTCTTTTTCATTTGGCCAAAAACTCCAGCACCGGCAATTATTAGCGTTAAAATTATTACTATTAAATCATCCATTTCTATTTTCTTTTTATGACAATAAAAACTCTACTTTTGTTGTTTTTAGTAAAAATACGAAAAATATGCAGTCGGTCTTAAAAAGAGGGAAGTTTTTAATTTTTATAGTTCTATTGTTTCTATCAACGAATTCATGTGATAAAATTCAGGATTCGCTGGTCCCTTATGTCTCTTTTTCATTTCCAATTGATTTGATCATTGATAATGATTTGCAAATTCCTGGTAATTCAAAATATTACACTTACGGTGGTTACAGTGGTGTAATTGTATATTGTGCCGATTTGAATGAGTATTATGCATACGATGCAACCTGCACCTATGAAATCAACCAAACATGCAAGGTTGTAAATAGTGGCGTTTTGGGAGAATGTTCTTGTTGCGGTTCAAAATTTCTACTAACAGGAGGTGCTTATCCGGCGAAAGGCCCAGCCGCTGCGCCACTAAGAAATTACAACGTTTCGAAAGTAAATAGTTATACTTTGCGTGTTTACAATTAGAAACGAGGAAGTAAAACACAAAAAAAATGGGTTTCAGAAATTTGCTGAAACCCATTTTTTTATAGTCGGAATTATCTGTTTTTAATACCTGTAATGTTCTGGTTTATACGGACCTTCTTTTGGAACTCCCAAGTATTCAGCCTGATCATCGGTAAGCTTTGTGAGTTTTACTCCAATTTGTTCGAGGTGCAAACGGGCAACTTCTTCGTCGAGTTTTTTCGATAAACGATAAACACCGATTTCGTATTTATTCTGCCATAAATCGATTTGTGCCAAAGTTTGGTTTGTAAAAGAGTTACTCATTACAAACGAAGGATGACCAGTAGCACAACCCAAATTCACAAGGCGGCCTTCGGCAAGCAAATAAATCGCTTGTCCTGTGGGGAAAACATACTTATCAACCTGTGGTTTAATATTTATTTTTTCGATGCCTTTGAATTCATTCAATTTTTCAACCTGAATTTCATTATCAAAGTGGCCAATGTTACAAACAATTGCCTGGTCTTTCATTTTTGAAAGGTGGTCAATTGTAATCACATCTTTATTGCCGGTTGTGGTAACAAAAATATTTCCTTCGGTTAATGCACCTTCAATTGTGTTTACTTCAAAACCTTCCATTGCCGCTTGCAGTGCGCAAATCGGGTCAATTTCGGTAACGATTACACGAGCGCCATACGAACGCATTGAATGAGCGCAACCTTTTCCAACATCGCCGTAACCCAGCACAACAACTACTTTCCCGGCAATCATTACGTCGGTAGCACGTTTAATACCATCGGCCAAAGATTCGCGACAGCCATATAAATTATCGAATTTCGATTTTGTAACCGAGTCGTTTACATTGATTGCAGGAACAAGCAATTCGCCTTTTTCAAGCATTTGGTACAAACGGTGCACGCCAGTTGTCGTTTCTTCGGAAACACCACCCCATTCTTCAACAACTTTATGCCATTTCAATGGATTTTCTGCTAAAGTTTTTTTCAGTAAATTGAGAATTACTGCTTCCTCGGTACTTGATGCTTTTTTATCAAGAACTTTGGCATTTTTCTCGGCTTTAAAACCCATATGAATGAGCAAAGTAGCATCGCCACCATCGTCAACAATCAGGTTTGGA
>JBFHJA010000553.1:0-2879 GCA_041596165.1 Draconibacterium sp.
AAACGGAATCCGGTCCGATTCGCGCGATGACGGATAAACGGAAGTTGTAGTAATTTCTCCAACAGTTCCGATTTGTGTAAGAGTTTGAAGGAAATAAAAATCCTCGCCTGCCTGTCTGCGCGTCATCCCGCCACGTTTTATATAACCTTCGGCAGTTACCGCAAACGCCGAGCCTACTGTAAATATTGGGTTTGGATATGCAATAAAACGTAAAGCATTTTTGTAATATAACAGGTATTTTTCGTACAATAAAATTCCTTGTAACTGTTTCGCATCCAACCCACCAATTTGGTGTTGAAAAGAAATGGTTGCTCCTACATTTTTGGGGGATTGTGCAAAATGCCTTTCAATTTCAACTAAATAATTTTTTGCAACAAGCGTATCTGCGTCCAACGAAACTATAATCCCATTTGGTTTTTCCAATAAATTAAACCGACGAAGCGCCTCATCCATAGCACTTTTTCGCGCCAACCCTACCCCTGCCCATTTTTTAGGCAATTCAACCGGGCCGATTCCATAAAAAGAAATTTGCCCTGATTTGTGAGTTGAAATCCAATGTTCAACTTCAATTTTTGTATTTTGATTGTATAATTTTATTTCATCGGTGGCGATTTCGGAATGATTGATCAATACAATTACCTCAACTTTTTGACAAGGTAAATCGCATTTTGCAAGAGAGTCAAGCGTAAGCAAAATATCCGGTTCACGAAAACATGGAATCATAACTACAATTCCCAAATCCGCATCTGGTTCCTGCCCTATCAAAGCAACTCTGTTCTGTTTTTGAAGATATTTATTGGCGAACATAACGCTAGTTCATAGTTCCGTGATTAAAGTAATAAGTATTTAAGGCAATGTCAAAAGTATCAAGAATCGAGTATCCGGTAAAAAAAAATCCGGGAACTTGCCCGGATTCAATATTGAAATCTGATCTGCCTATTTTTTTAGTGTTGCCGCATATTTTTCATTCATCATATTCAAAATATCCGCAGTAATATTATCACCTTCATCGCCAATTAAAATACTTGACGCATTGAGAATATAATCGTATTTCTTTATCGTATTATATTGTTTCAGGCAACTTTGCAAGCTGTCTAAAACCTGTTGGCCATTTGTGTTTTGCATTTCGCCCAGTTTGGATGATAGGTCCTGATCCATTTTTTGTATTTCCTGCTCAATTCCAACCAACCTGTCGCGTTCCTGAACAGCGCGTTGCTCGCTTAAAAAACCGCCACGTTGCAATTTTTCCTGAAAAGCTGCTGCATCTTTCTCAAATGATTTGCGTTTCGACGTATATTCAGTAGTGAAAGCTTCTTGTTTTTTTGTAAAATCATCGTGCAAATATTCCGCCAACTGGTAATTCAAAATTACCGAATCTGCTTTTACATAAGCAATTTTCAAACCGTCTCTGCTAATTACTGCCCTGTCATCAGCGCCTGAATTTTGACCTGATTTCCCGGCTCCTGTAAAATGTAAAACATATAAAACTGCTACTGCCACAAAAAGCACAATACTCACAATCAACGATGTTCCCTTCATTATATACTATTTTAGATTTTCTTTAAAAACTGGCACAAAGATAATTTTTTAGTTTAAACCAACTTAACCGTTTAACACTTTTTTAAACAATTTAAAGATCATTGATTTTCAATAAAAACCTGTGTAAAATCATAACTCTGTGATGATAAACGTCATTGAAATAAACCCAACATCAACACTACTTTTACTTTATCAAAATTGATTTTACCAAATAATTAAAATGTTGAACAAGCTAATAGCAAATATTTTACCACACATGCCAAAAAAATTGGTTTGGGTATTTTCCAAAAGGTACATTGCCGGAGAAACAATTGATGAAGGTCTTTTGGCATCGAAGTTATTGAACGAGAAAGGGATTGAAGTTACAATTGACTTATTGGGCGAGTTTATCAAAACCCTTGACGAAGCAAAGGAAAACAGAGATCATTATTTTGAAATAATCAACCGTTTTACAAGGGAAAACGTAGTCGGAAATTTTTCGTTAAAACCTACAATGTTCGGGCTTCTTATTGACAAAGAAGTTTGTTACAGTTACATTCGAAAAATAGTTGAGTTGGCCGCTGAGAAAAATTCATTTATCAGAATTGACATGGAAGATTCGGAATGCGTTGACATGGAAATTGAAATTTTCAAAAAACTCAGGGTCGAATTCCCCAAAAATGTTGGTTTGGTTTTGCAGTCATATTTACGAAGGACATCAAATGATTTGGAGGATTTGAATAACTTAAACTCCGATTTGAATCCAATTAATTTCAGATTATGTAAAGGAATTTATATTGAACCTGAAAAGATTGCTTTTAAAGATTACCAGAAAGTTCGGGACATGTACCTCAACAATCTGGAATACATGTTCAAAAATAAAATGTATGTCGGGATTGCCACGCATGACAAGTATTTGGTTGAAAACGCTTTCCAATTGATAGAAAAATACAAGGTTCCCCATAAAATGTGTGAATTTCAGATGCTTTTTGGCGTAACACCCGAACTGAGGCAATCGATTGTGGATAGAGGATTTAAAATGAGGGTTTACGTTCCTTTCGGAAAACACTGGTTTAAATATTCAACTCGCAGATTAAAAGAAAATCCTAAAATGGCTTCCGAGATAATTAAAGCACTGTTTGTGAGGGGATAAAAAGACTTCAGATTGTATTTCATTATATCAAGTATCAAAACGAATAGTCGCAAGACTCAATACATATAACCATAGGCCGAATTCGGATTACTGAAAACAGAATCTATATAATTTCAAATAGAAAGGGTGGCATTAGTCATCCTTTTTTTACTGTAAATCTTTGCAATTAATTTTTAGATTTGTAGAACAGAACAGAATACTAACTATT
>JBFHJA010000554.1:0-2877 GCA_041596165.1 Draconibacterium sp.
TCATTCCCAAATCCAACGAAGTTTGGTCGAGACTGAAAGTCAGATTTTGTTCGGGAAAGTCATCGTCGGTTGCTGAAGCTGTAAAAGTAAGTTCTGTTTGTTCATTCACCGACTGGTTTCCAATTGCAGCCAAAACCGGATTTGTATTTATTTCATTTACTGTAATCGTAATTGTTTCTGAATCACTTAAATTGGCAGGATTTATTCCATCATCGGTAGCTATTATTGTTACGGAATAATCAGTTCCACCTTCCAATTCAGTTGGTGTCCAGTTGAATTCTCCTGTATTGGGGTCGATTGTCATTCCCAATAAAATTGAAGCTGCACTCAATGAAAAAGTAATGAAAGATAAAATAATGCTACGCAAACGTTCTGTAATTGAAACTATTAACGATAAACTTAAAAATATATGTTCAATTGAGCATTCCCGACACAGATCTTTTGACAACTTCATATCAAATCTAATATCAGGATTAATTGCTTACTGCTTCTTCCCAAAAAAATCAGCAATTAAATATGTGACATTAAAAACAGTCCAATTAGCTTTATTTTAAATCGAACTCAGGTTAGTAGATAATTTCAATGTGTAATTCAGTACTCGAAAAAAATTCTTTAGGAAAAGTGGCATCGTGTACTTCTTTTGATATTGTTTCTAAATCTAAAGTTGCATCGGCAATTCGACTTTCAGAGGTAACAACTTGGTTTGAAATGACTGTAAAAATTGTTGAACCAGCAGTATTCCCCGCAAAAAAGATGAAAACAAAAAAAAGAGCCCCAAATGTAATTTGGAGTTTAAAAACTTAATTTGCCGGAATACATTCAGAAATTTTTCAATCATCTTTAAAGTTCATCCCGATTTTAATATAAAATCAAAAGTTTACCAGGCTTTATTCCAATTGTAAGCTGTATTATAAACAGTTAAGCATAAATAATTCAATATTGATGAGCAGGCTTTGTATTTTAAAATGAATGTACTTCATTCGTCGAAAGTCGGATTAAATTAAACTGATCTCATTCTTTTGAGTGGCATATCTCAGTTTTCATGCTTATTTTTGGCTTTCAATACTGAATTAATATGTACAAGTTTTTTACATTATCGTTTTTACTGTTTGCAACTACTGTTTCAAATTCCCAAAACATTTTTGAAGGGTATCAGCACTTGTTTTCTACGCCCCGCAATTATGTTGTTTATCAAACTATTTCAGAAATTACAATTGATGGAAAAGCTGATGAAACATCATGGCAAAAGGCCAATTGGTCCGAATATTTTCTGGATATCGAAGGCAACAAAAAGCCAGTTCCAACTTACCGCACGCATGTTAAAATGCTTTGGGATGAGAAGAATTTATACATTCTGGCCGAATTGGAGGAGCCAAATGTTTGGGCGTATTACACTACTCGCGATCAGATAGTATTTCACGAAAACGATTTTGAGATTTTTATTGACCCCGATCATGACACACATAATTATTTTGAATTTGAACTAAATGCCCAAAACACTTTGTTTGATTTGTTTATGCCGAAACCCTACAGAAATGGTGGAAAATATGATATTGGCTGGGATGCAGCAGGATTCAAAAGTGCAGTTTTTGTTGATGGAACGGTAAACGAACCTAAGGATGCAGACAAAAAATGGACGGTTGAAATGGCAATACCTTTTTCGGCTTTGGAAATTGAGGGCAGTTTTATGGTTCCGAAAAATGGCGATTATTGGAAAATAGGTTTTTCGAGGGTACAATGGCAAACTGAAATCGTTGATGGAAAATACCAAAAAGTAAAAGACCCGGAAACAAACCGGTTTTTACCTGAAGACAATTGGGTTTGGAGCGAACAAGGTGTTGTAAACATGCACTTTCCCGAACGCTGGGGAATTGCAGGTTTTTCTGCAAAACCAGTTGGGGAAAAGCAAATCGATTTTGTTTATCCTGAAGAAGAAACATTTGGAAAATACATTTGGTTGGTATATTACAAACAACACAGTTTTAAGCGGGAGAATGAAAACTTCGCGACTTCTCTCTCCGAACTTGGATTGAATGAAAAAATAACAACAGAAACCGGCGAAATCGTTTCAATTAAAATGGAGACAAGCGATACCGGATTTCAAGCGGTTTTGAAAAATAATAACGGATTGAAACTAACCATCAATCAGGATGGATTATTTCAGAAAACAATAAAATAAAACAGAAAATGAATAAAAGAGAGTTTTTAAAATCAGCAGTTTTGGCAGGTGCCGGTGTTGCCATCCTAAAAACTTCGGTCGGGAAAACAGTTAAAGAAACCAACAAACCACAATCGTTGAAACATTGGGTTTGGGAAAATCCCAATCAAAAGGAAACGGATGAAATGTTGAATGAGAAATACAAAAACTTTTTTTCCGCAGGTATTAGGGGAATGTTTTTTGAAAGCGAAAGCGAACGACATTTTAGGGCAGCAAAAAGTGCCGGACTGGAAGCCCACCGATGGATGTGGACGATGAACCGTGGCGAAAAAGAGTTACTCGAAAACCATCCTGACTGGTACGCGGTAAGCCGCGATGGAAAATCGTGTGCAACAAACCCTCCTTATGTAAATTATTACCGCTGGCTTTGCCCTTCTAAACCTGAAGTTCAGGAATACCTGAAAAAACAAGTTGAAAACACTGTACAAAAGGATTATATTGATGGAATTCATTTAGATTATATCAGATTCTGCGATGTGATTTTACCTGTAAACTTGTGGAAAAATTATAACATCGAGCAAACCAGGGAACTTCCGGAATACGATTTTTGCTACTGCGAAACTTGCCGAAACGCTTATAAAGAAAAAACAGGGATCGATCCGCTTGATCTGGAATTTCCCGATCAAAGTCCTTCGTGGCGGAAATTCCGCTACGACCGA
>JBFHJA010000555.1:0-2873 GCA_041596165.1 Draconibacterium sp.
ACTGCATCCTGTCCGGTCATTGAATCGACTACAAACAATATTTCATCGGGATTTACAGCATTTTTAACAGCGGCAATTTCGTTCATCATTTGTTCATCAATTGCCAATCGACCTGCTGTATCGATAATCACAATGTCATTCCCCTTACTTTTAGCCTCCTGAATTGCAGCTTTTGCAATTTTCACAGGGTCAAGGTTTCCTTCTTCGGTATAAACAGGCACATTAATTTGAGCACCCAATACTTTTAACTGCTCAATTGCAGCAGGGCGATACACGTCACACGCAACCAAAAGCGGATGACGGCCTTTTTTGCTTTTCAGCATCAGCGCAAGTTTTCCTGAAAAAGTGGTTTTACCGGAACCTTGTAATCCCGACATTAAAATAATTGCAGGTTTTCCTTTCAGATTGATGTCGGTAAACTTGCCACCCATCAATTCCGTTAGTTCATCTTTTACGATTTTAACCATTACCTGACCTGGTTTTACAGCAGTAAGAACATGTTGTCCAAGTGCTTTTTCCTTTACGTCGTCGGTAAATTTCTTTGCAATTTTAAAGTTAACGTCGGCATCAAGTAATGCGCGGCGAATATCTTTCAGCGTTTCCGCAACGTTTATCTCAGTAATGGTACCCTGCCCTTTCAGCAGTTTAAATGACCGCTCCAGCCTATCGCTTAAATTCTCAAACATGGTTTTAAATCTTAAAAAATGAGGTGCAAAAATAGAAAAAAATCGGGAAACAGAGAATCCTTTCTCTGTTTGAGAAACACGGAATTACCAGATTCTCTGACTTAGAAATATCCATGTCCATTTCAGAACCGTTCTGTATTCCTCCAACTTTGAGAGAATGGTTCCGAAAGAACAGGTAATGAAGTTTACTAACTCCAGTTTTGCTTTTACAGGAGAAAGCCAAATTACCTTATCTTTTCTAACTTTGCATTCCATAAAAGTACGATACATGAACACCACTATTATCAGCATAATTTCCCAAAATCTTGGTATCAAAGAAAACCAGGTTGCCAACACAATAGGTTTATTGAAAGAAGGAGCAACAGTTCCGTTTATTTCGAGATACAGAAAAGAGCGCACAGGAAGTCTTGACGAAGTACAGGTTTTAAACATAAAAGAACTCAACGAGAAATATACAGAACTTGAAAAACGCAAGGAAACGGTTTTAAAAACAATTGACGAACAGGAACTTTTAACACCGGAGCTGAAAAACCGGATTGAGAATTGTTTTGATCCTGTGGAACTGGAAGACATTTACCTGCCCTACAAACCCAAACGCCGGACAAAAGCTACAATTGCCAAAGAAAAAGGATTGGAACCGCTGGCAAAAATTATCATGAAACAGTTGGAGCGCAGCATCGAAACAAGGGCAGTTTCGTTTTTGAATGATCAGGTAAAAACAGTGGATGACGCGTTGGAAGGCGCCCGCGATATTATTGCCGAATGGATAAGCGAAAACGAAAAAGCGAGGAATATTGTGCGTCGTGGTTTTGAAAACAGTGCTGAAATAACCTCAAAAATTATAAAAGGAAAAGAAGCAGAAGCCGAGAAATACCGTGATTATTTTGATTGGAAAGAACCGCTGAAAAAATGTCCGTCGCACAGGTTGCTGGCAATGCGCCGTGGTGAAAATGAAGGATTTTTGCGCGTTTCGATTACACCCGACTCTGATAAAATACTTGAACACCTCGACCGCTTTTTTGTAACCGGATTAAATACTTGTGCCGATCATGTTGAATTGGCTGTAAAAGACAGTTTGAAACGCTTGATCCAACCTTCTATTGAAACCGAATTTGCCAATCTTTCAAAAGAAAAAGCAGATGAGGAAGCTATCCGCGTTTTTGCAGAAAACCTGCGACAACTATTGCTTGCACCACCATTAGGGCAAAAACGGATTTTGGCGATCGACCCCGGATACCGCACCGGCTGCAAAGTGGTTTGCATGGACGAACAGGGAAATCTTTTACACAACGAAACCATTTACCCGCACAAACCGCAGGAAGAGTTTAAAATGGCAGCAAAGAAACTTAGTTCGATGGTTGAAATGTACAAAATTGAGGCAGTTGCGATTGGCAACGGAACTGCTGGCCGCGAAACAGAGGCATTTATCAAACGCCTGCATTTCGACCGCGAATTGAGGGTGTACGTGGTTAGTGAAGACGGGGCATCGGTTTATTCTGCCTCATCGGTGGCACGGCAGGAATTCCCACAATACGACGTTACAGTTCGGGGCGCGGTTTCCATTGGAAGGCGTTTGATGGATCCGCTTGCTGAACTTGTAAAAATCGACCCAAAAAGCATCGGCGTCGGGCAGTATCAGCATGATGTTGACCAGAAAAAATTAAAAAACAGCCTCGATTCGGTTGTAGAATTGAGCGTGAATTCGGTGGGCGTAAATTTGAATACCGCAAGCAAACATTTACTGACCTACATTTCAGGATTAGGACCAACTTTGGCTGAAAACATAACAAATTACCGGAAAGAGAACGGGCCTTTTTCATCGCGTGATGAACTAAAAAATGTTTCCCGAATGGGACCGGCAGCGTTTGAACAATCAGCAGGATTCCTTCGCATTCCGGAAGCAAAAAATCCGCTGGACAATTCGGGTGTTCACCCTGAATCCTATAAAATTGTAAAACAGATTGCCAAAGATCTGAAATGCGAAATCAGTGATTTGGTGCGTAATGAAACTCTTGTTTCCCAAATCGATTTTCAGAAATATGTTACTGCCAAAGTTGGGTTGCCAACACTAACCGATATTAAAAACGAACTTTTAAAACCGGGCCGCGACCCACGAAAACCAATAAAAGTATTTGAATTTGCCGACGGGATTTTTTCAATTAACGATTTGCGCGAAGGAATGGAACT
>JBFHJA010000556.1:0-2833 GCA_041596165.1 Draconibacterium sp.
AAAATAATACCTTGCAGTTGAAATTAAGTTCCTCATCAGTAAGTTTTCAAAATGCAAAACAAAATCTGGATACCGAAATTTCAGCTTGGGATTTTGATGCACTTAAAAACAAAACTCAAAATGAATGGGAAAAGGAACTTTCAGTTATCGAAATACAGGACAGCTCAGTTCAAAACAAAACAAAATTTTACACTGCTCTTTATCACTCTTTGCTAATTCCCTGGATAATCTCCGACGTGGATGGAACTTATTTAGGACTTGATGGGAAAATACAAAAAACGGAAGGCAACAACCAATACGGTACTTTTTCTCCCTGGGATACTTTTCGCTCTTTGCATCCACTTCTTTGTGTTATCGCGCCCCAGAAGCAAAACGATATGATTATGTCAATGCTCGATATATATAAGCAAACCGGGCAATTACCCGTTGAACCAATGACGGGCTTTCATTCGATTCCCATTATTGTTGATTCCTATTTTAAAGATATTACCGGTTTTGATAAAGAGCTTGCCTACGAAGCCATGAAAAATCTCCTTTTGACGGAAGACAAAGACAAGGCGGATATTAAATCCTATATGCTCAAAGGTTTTGTTCCATCCAGCTACCCTGAGTCGGTCACCCGCACAGTGGAATACGCTTACAACGACTGGGTTTTATCGCAATTTGAACAAAAGGCAGTAAATCGAAATGATGATTATTTGTTACTGGAAAACCGAAGTTTAAATTATCGCAATTTGTTTGATCCTGAACAACTTTTTTTGGTTCCCCGAAATGAAGATGAGTTTGTTTATTCGGTCGATAATTTTGGATATAAAGAGGGTGACAAATGGAATTATTCGCTTTTTGTTCCGCACAATATCCGCGACATAATTAATTTGAAAGGTGGAAACCACGAGTTTGCCAGCCAATTGGACAGCACTTTAAAAGCCGGACTTATTTTATTCGACAACGAACCCAATTTCCACATTCCTTATCTTTTCAATTATGCAAAACAGCCATTTAAAACACAGGAGTGGGTATCAAAAATCCTCGAAATGCAATTTACTGCAAATGCTGATGGACTGCCTGGAAACGATGATTTGGGTTCAATGTCAAGCTGGTTTGTTTTCAATGCTTTGGGATTTTTCCCGGTTTGTCCCGGCGATCCACAATACAATATTGGAACGCCGCTTTTCGATAAAGTAACAATTCATAATCCTAACGGGAATGATTTTATAATCAAAGGATTGAAAACTGCCCCCAGAAATAATTACATACAATCAGCAACTTTAAATGGGGAAGATTTCAATCAACCCTGGTTTAATCATTCCGAAGTTTCAAATGGTGGCGAATTTGTTTTCTCTTTAAGTTCTACTCCCTCTAATTGGGCTGTTAATTCAAATTCCGAAGCATTTTCAGTTACAAAAAACGAAGCTGAAATTTCTGTAGAATCAATAAAGTCGTCAAAATCCAGTGTTGATCCAAATGAACTTTTCAAAGTAATTTTTAATTTAAAAAACACAGGAAGCAACGGCGTAAAGATTGCCCGACTATTGGCCAATGGAAAAGAAGTTGGAAAAATAAAAGTTTATGTAGAGGGAGGAAAAACGGCAACAGATTCTATGTTTTGCAGGTTATATAAATCAGGATTTTCAAAATTGAGTTTTGACGAAAGCAATCAATTTGTAAATGTTAAAGTGCTCGAAACAGATGCCCGCAGGTTTGAAATTTCAAAACTATCCTTTATCCCACTTTTGAAGGAGAATGAAACGCAGCACTTCAGGTTTTCAGCAAAAAATATTGGCGGTTCTTTTGATTCCACGCTGGTTAAAATTTACCTCAACAACAAATTATTCAAGTCAGTAAATGTTGCCGTGAAACCAGGAGAAACTGCTATTAAAGAATATAATATTTCAGATTGTAAGAATGGAATAAATACATTGAAGTTAGATAGTTTATCAGGCGTTTTCAAGGTTTATACTGACAATATAAATACAACGATGGTCGATCTTCAGTTTAAACAAAAGGACAAAGGAATTCTACCTGATAAATCGGGTTTTTCAAACCATGGAATTGTAAAAACTACAAATTTCAATAGCACAAATTTTAATGGTTTTGATGAAAATTCTTATGTCGAAATAAAAAACAGCCCAAGCTTTTCAATCCTGAAAAATGAAATTACGATGATGGCCTGGGTAAAATTTTCGGAAACAAAAAACTACCCTGTTTCAATCATTACCCAGGGCGATCATAATGTAATTCAACTCAACAGAAATGAAATCGAATTTTTTGTTGGTGGTTGGGGACGGGGTACCTGCAATGTAAAAATTACCCCCGATTTATTTCTCGGTTGGCACCATTTGGCAGGCGTTGCCCATGGTTTATCGCTCAGGTTTTATATTGATGGGAAATTAATGCAAACGGAAAATCTTGATAATAAAGCCTCTATTGCGTCGAACACAAAATGGAATTTGGGAAGAAACGAAGAGTTTCCCGGGAAAAGGATTTTTTATGGAAAAATGGATGGAGTTAAGATTTTTGCAACTGCTTTATCGCAGGATGAAATAACCAAAATTGTAAACGAAGAAAAAAAGGAATAGAATTATGAAAAACACAAACAGACGAACTTTTATTAAACGATACGGAGCCGTGGCTTCAGGTTTAATTCTCGTACCAACAATTATTCCGGCATGTGTACGTGGCAAAAATGGGAATGTGGCACCCTCTGACCGCATAAATGTGGCATTTATTGGCGCCGGAAACCAGGCTTTTAACGATTCCCGTGATTTTATGAACGACGAAAGAGTGCAAATAACAACGGTTTGCGATGTAAACAAAGGAAGTTTAGGCTACT
>JBFHJA010000557.1:0-2814 GCA_041596165.1 Draconibacterium sp.
ATCCTACCCTGTTCCTGATTTTACAGGATTAACCATTGACGAAATTGATGAAGTGGCAAAACAAGCACATCTTAAATGCGAAATCATTGATTCAATGCATTTTGAAGACACGAACCCGGGAGCAGTTGCGGAACAGGTTCCAGAGCCTGGTTTTAAAGTTAAAAAAAATCGTATCGTTTTTTTAACTATCAATTCAACCGTACCCGAAATGGTGGTTCTGCCAAAACTAACAGATATATCATTTCGCCAGGCATTGGGATTAATAGAAAACTGTGGTTTAGTAGCCGGTAAAATTACCTACCAACCTTCAGAATACAATAACCTTGTTTTAAATGTGGAACAAAACTCCAAAGTATTACAATATGGTGACGTCATTCAAAAAGGGAGCAGCGTTGATCTGGTTATCGGCAGCAACAGCGGAATACAAGACACACCGCTTCCCAACTTAACAGGAATGACATACGCCGAAGCCAAATCTTTATTGACTTCCTACATGCTGAATACAGGTTCGTTAATTTGTGACGGTACTATAATCACTTCGGAAGACACACTGGCAGCAACCATCTGGAAACAATATCCGGGAAATAACATACGTACAGTCAGCCTTGGAACATCGGTGGATCTATGGTTAACTCTGGATTCAGACAAAATTTCGCAACCCAGCCTTTAGGAGCAAAAATAAATTATGGAAGATTACAACGAAGAAATCGAAGAACAGGAAGATGGTGGGTTATTTGAACATTACCGGTTAAAAGTTGATCCCGGGCAGTCGGCACTGCGTGTTGATAAATTCCTTTCCAACCAATTAAAGAACACTTCCCGAAGCCGGCTGCAAGCTGCTGCTGACGCTGGTTGTGTACTCGTAAACAACATTGCGGTAAAATCTAATTACAAGGTAAAACCCAACGATGAAGTTGTAATTGCTTTGGATTACCCAAGACGCGAACTGAAAATAATTCCTGAAGATATTCCTCTGGATATTGTTTACGAAGACGACCAACTGATTGTAATAAATAAACCCCCCGGATTGGTTGTTCACCCCGGACATGGAAATTACTCGGGTACACTTGTAAATGCCCTTGCCTGGTATTTCAAGGATTTACCTTTATTTAACAGCGAAGATCCGCGCCCGGGATTGGTACACCGCATCGACAAAGATACTTCGGGACTGCTCGTAGTTGCAAAAACTGAAATAGCCAAAACAAAACTGGGGATGCAGTTTTTCGATAAAATTACCGAGCGTACATACCAGGCATTGGTTTGGGGAAGTGTGAAAGATGATGAAGGAACTGTTGAAGGAAACATAGGCCGAAGCCTGAAAAACAGGCAGGTTTTCACTGTTTTTCCTGAAGGCGAATATGGCAAACCTGCTGTAACACATTACAAAGTTATACGCCGGATTGGTTATGTTACCCATGTTGAATGCCGCCTGGAAACTGGCAGAACGCACCAAATCAGGGTGCACATGAAACACATTAACCACACCCTGTTTAATGATTCAAATTATGGTGGCGACCAAATTTTACGCGGTACAACTTACAGCAAATACAGACAGTTTGTGCAGAATTGTTTTAAAATTATACCCCGGCAGGCACTTCATGCAAAAACACTGGGTTTTATCCACCCAACAACAAACGAGAAAATGATATTCGATTCGGAACTGCCGGAAGATATGGCAAACGCTATCGAAAAATGGGAAAATTATATTTCAAACCGCAATGAATAACAAACCAAATATCGCCATCATATCAGGTGGCAATTCATCAGAATTTATAGTTTCTGTAAAGAGTGGCGCAAATGTTTACAAAGCAATCGACACTGATAAGTTCAACCCGTGGCTCATTCAAATGAAAGGCAATGAATGGATTGTTTTACAGGATGATAAAAAACTTGCCGACATTGATCTATCTGATTTCAGTTTTGAAACCGAAAACGGAAAAGTAACTTTTGCATTCGCATACATTACAATTCACGGCACGCCAGGCGAAGACGGAATTTTACAGGGATATTTTGAATTACTCGGAATCCCCTACTCTACCTGCAATGTGCACACTTCTTCATTAACGTTCAACAAGTGGTTTTGCAACAAATATCTGAGCAATTTCAATATCAAAATGGCAAAATCGCTTAAAATATCGCGAGGCGAAATTATCAATTCATCTGCAATTGTTGAAAAACTTGGATTGCCAATATTTATCAAACCAAATGCAGGAGGATCAAGTTTGGGCGTAACAAAGGTCAAAAAACAGGAAGACGTTGAACAAGCCATTTTAAATGCCTGGGAAGAAAGCCATGAAGCGCTGATTGAAGAATTTATTGACGGAAAAGAATTTACCTGCGGCCTGGTAAAAATCAAACACAAAAAAATTGTGTTTCCAGTTACCGAAGTACTTCCCAAAAACGAGTTTTTCGATTTCGATGCAAAATACACACCGGGTGCAACAGAAGAAATTACACCTGCCCGATTACCCGCGCACCTTTTTGAAAAATGCCAGAACATAAGTTCCGAAATTTATGATTTATGCCAGTGCGCCGGAATAGTGCGCATTGATTATATTCTAAAAGACGACGTATTCTATTTTCTGGAGGTAAATACAACGCCTGGAATGACAGCAACAAGTTTTATTCCTCAACAAATTGCAGCTATGGGACTTACACTTGGCCAGGTAATTACACAGATTATTGAAGATAAAATTGGATAGGAAAGAAAAAATAATCTAAAATACCCAATTAACCCGCCTGACAGGACGGGCTGGAAATAAGAAATGTGGAAGTATTAGAAATTCCGTTACACGACAAAACCTTTCAAATTTC
>JBFHJA010000558.1:0-2801 GCA_041596165.1 Draconibacterium sp.
AGTTTTCGGAATCGGACTTGGTGGAGATTATATGATTATTCCGTTAATGGCCGGTGACTTATTTGGCATCAAAGCATTAGGAAGAACAATGGGAATCATTCTTGTGGCAGATGGTATTGCCGAATCTTTTTTCCCCGTAGTGGTTGGCGCTTTGTATAATGAAGTCGATAAATATTCGGTGGGATTTATAATCCTTATGAGTGTAGCTCTGCTAGGTGTTGTAATCATTTCGTTTTTACCAAAAATTGAATTGAATAAAAAATAGCGATGTTAATTAAACATGCTTTAATCCTAATTTAAAATAAATTATGGCTTCCATTGATGTGATATTATTAACGCAAAAACTGTTATCCTTCAATACAATTAATCCACCAGGTAATGAAATGGAAATTGCAAAATATGTTGGAAATTTATTGTCAACAAATGGATTCAGTGTAGAGTATTCATTATTCGAAGAAAACAGGTTACATGTGATTGCCGAAAAAGGGCTTTCTCAAACTTGCCCACCTTTGGTATTTACCGGACATTTTGATACAGTACCTTTGGGTGCGAAAAAATGGAGCATCGATCCATTTGAAGGAAAAGTGATTGACGGAAAAATTTTTGGCAGAGGTTCAAGCGATATGAAAGGGGGCTTGGCAGCCATGATATGTGCTTCCATTCAGGCATTTAATGAAGGAATTCCAGAGGGAGGAATTCGACTGATTCTTACTGCAGGTGAAGAATTAGGTTGCCAGGGCGTTCAGCATTTGGTAAATACCCAAATTAACCTAGGAGAAGCGGGTGCTTTAATAGTTGGGGAACCAACTGCTAATCTCCCGGCGATAGGACATAAAGGCGGATTATATATGAATATTACAACTTCGGGAGTTACTGCACATTCATCAATGCCCGAATTGGGTGATAATGCAATTTATAAAGCTGCAAGGGCAATTTCAAAAATCGAGAGTTTTAAATTTGGTGCAGAAAAAGATCCATTACTAGGTTTTCCTTCTATAAATGTTGGTAAAATGAATGGCGGTATGAACCTGAATTCTGTTCCCGATTTTGCAGAGTTTACAATTGACGTGCGTTCAACAACAAAAATAAACCACAGCGATATTATTGAACGGTTAAAAAAAGATTTTAACGGTGAAGCCGAGATTGAAGTTTTGGTTGATATGGATCCTGTTTCATCAGATGAAAAAGATTCATTTGTGCAATTGGTTTACGATGTCTGTGAAATCGACCGCAAAAGTAATGAGTATCCAAAATCGTTGCCCTACCTTACTGACGGCTCAGTTTTACATCGATTATACAACAAAGTACCCACAGTAATCCTGGGACCCGGGCAACCTGAAATGGCACACCAAACTGATGAATTCTGTTACACAGAAAACATCATAAAATCAGTAGAAATTTATAAAAATATAATATTGAAAAGGAGAAATAGTAATGATTGAATTTCCGGAAGAAATCAGAGATATTGAGCAACTGGAAGAACTGTTGTCCAGACCGAGCGATGAGTTAATTGAGTATTTTAAGAAATTGGATGGAGACATTATCTTTTTAGGTATCTCCGGCAAAATAGGGCCTTCGTTGGCACAAATGGCATTAAGAGCTTGCAAGGCTGCAGGTGTACAAAAACATGTGTATGGAGTTTCACGTTTTCGTACTGATGAAGAAATCAGAGAACTTGAAAATATTGGAGTTGAAGTTATTCGGGGTGATTTACTTGACAATGATTTTGTAAAATCTTTGCCACAAGTAAAAAACGTTTTCTTTTTGGCCGGAATGAAATTTGGTTCCGAAGAAAACCTGTCGATGACCTGGGCTGTGAATACTTTTATGCCTGCGTTAATAGTTGAACATTTTAAAGATTCCCGGATTGTGGCTTTTTCAACAGGTTGCGTTTATCCGTTAGTACCAATTGATTCTGGCGGCTCGTTGGAAACAGACATGCCGATGCCAACAGGAGAATATGCTCAATCGTGTTTAGGTCGCGAGAGGATGTTTGAGTACGGAAGCAAAAAGAACAATACACCGGTTGCGTTAATTCGTTTAAATTATTCAGTAGAACCCAGATATGGCGTTTTGGTAGACATTGCAACGAAAGTCAAAAATCAACAGGAAATTGACCTGTCCATGGGGCATTTCAATGTTATCTGGCAAGGCGATTCAAATGATGTTGTTATTCGTTCGTTAGCTTATGCGGCGAGCCCGGCAAAAATTATAAATATAACCGGAGAAGAAACATTGTTGGTTCGTGATGTAGCAGAACAATTTGGAGAACTGTTTGGTGTGAAACCTATTTTTGTAGGAAAAGAAGCTCCAACTGCACTTTTGAATAACTCAAACCATGCTTTCGAACTATTTGGCAAACCCAAAGTTTCCATTTCAACAGTAATTAAATGGATTGCCGGATGGATTAGTGAGGGTAAAAAGTTACATGGTAAGCCAACCCATTTCGAAGTAAGAGATGGCAAATATTAAAAATTAAAAATCCGCGAAATGAATCATACCGAAATACCCGGAGAGGTAAAAAAAGCACTATTTAAAGGCGTTGTGATACCTGCTCTTCCATTGGCACTCAATCAGGCACGTCAATTTGACGAGGAAAAACAACGCTTGTTAATGAGATATTATTTAAATGCCGGAGCAGGCGGTGTTGCTGTTGCTGTGCATACTACTCAGTTCGAAATACGCTTGCCTGAAGTAAATCTTTACGAAAGAATATTGGAACTTGCAAATGAAGAATTTGATAATTATACTGCTAAAACATTAAAGCCGGTTGTGCGTATTGCCGGCGTGATTGGCAAAAC
>JBFHJA010000559.1:0-2794 GCA_041596165.1 Draconibacterium sp.
AGTTGTACTATATTCAGAGGTTCTGTATTTATGTTCAACAAAGTTGACAGAAACTTTTCCGCGGTTAAAAGGTGTTCCGGTGGTGGTAAATCCTTGTTCTTCGGCGCCAATTGTAACGTTCGAAATAATGGATTCAACATCAGGATTGTTTTCCCCCATTATTTTGTAAACGCGTTGTTCGGCAATCCGGGTAACACTGTCGGTTACATTTTGGTCGGTTCCGCCGGGCATTTTTATGTACACATAAATGTTGTTCGGGTCGCTGTTCGGGAAAAATAAAACTGTTGGTTTTACTGCTCCGGTAATAAATATGGTTACAAAAAATAATCCAACCATTCCAAGCAAAATCCAAACCGGGCGGCTTCCAATCAGTATCATTCGCAGTTCCCGTTCATATTCCCTCAAAACCCAGGGCCATAATTTATTCTGAAATAAGTCGATGGCTTTTTTGAGAACAAAATGGAAAAGAAGAATCATTAATACAGCGAATACAAGGAAATTAGCTATTCCATATATTTTGGTGATATAGAAAACCACCGCAAATGCCAGCATTATGATTATGCTGATTTTTATTTTCCGCCAACCGCTTCCTTTTTGAAAATCTTCATCATACTCATGTTTCATAAACGAAACCGCAAATACGGGGTTAAAAACATAAGCAACAAAGAGCGATGCGAAGAGCGTTATTATTAGTGTTACAGGTAAATAGTGCATGAACTGGCCTACAATTCCGGGCCAGAATGCCAATGGGAAAAATGGCGCCAGTGTGGTGAGTGTACCCGATAAAATGGGCATAAAAACCTCGCCGGCTGCTTTCTTTGCCGCAATATTTATATCGGGGTTGAAACGATGCAAACGGTGGGTATTTTCGATAACAACAATTGCATCGTCAACCACAATTCCAAGGGCAAAAATAAAGGCGAACATCACAATCATGTTCATTGTAAAGCCCAGACCCGGAATTACCAAATAGGCCAAGAAAATTGAAAGTGGAACAGATAATCCTACAAAGAATGCATTGGTAAATCCCATGAAAAACATCAACACAATTGTTACAAGGATAAAACCAATAATAATCGTGTTGTTCAACTCTTCAAGAGTATTACGTGTGTGAAGACTTTGATCGCCGGTGATGGTTACTTCCATTCCTTGCGGATATTCTGTTTTTTTAAGATTTTCAACAATTTCTACTATTTGGTCGGAAGCATCTAAAAGGTTAGCTCCGTTTTTCTTGATTACGTTTAGTGTAATTACATTTTTACCATCCAAACGGGCAAAACTTTCCTGTTCTTTAAAGCTGTCGTTAATTTTTGCAATGTCGCTTAGCTTTACAAAAGCGCCGCTTGATGATTGGACAACAATATTTCTGATTGTTTCAACATCTTTAAACTGACCAACAATGCGAACTGTATTTCGAACGCCGTTGTTGGTAAGGATGCCGCCCGAGATTGTCACATTCTCTCTTGAAACGGCATTTTCAATATCGCTGAAAGTTACTTTTGCTGCCTGCATTTTAAAAATGTCGGCATCAATTTGTATTTCACGGTCGAGTGCGCCAACAATATCAACGCGGGTAATTTCTTTCAGACCTTCAATTTTGTCCTGTGTTATTTCTGCAAAATGCTTCAGCTTGTCCAAATCAAAATTACCTGAAATATTGAGGTACATAACCGGCATTGCCGAAATGTCGATATCCATAATATCGGGGTCGCTGGGCAAATCGGTGGGCAATTCACTTTTTGCTTTGTCAACTGCATCGCGTACCCTTTGTTTTGCTGTTTCTATTGAAAGATCGGGGTCGAACTCAACAATAATTGAAGAGAAATCGGGGACCGAATTACTTGTAATGTTTTTTACATCGGAAATCGATTTTAATTCATTTTCAAGAGGTCGGGTCACAAGGTTTTCAATATCCTCAGGCGAGGTGCCGGGATAGGCTGTATTTACAACTATATACGGAATAACAACCTGAGGAAACTGCTCTTTTGGTATCGCAAAGTAATTCATCAAACCAAGCACCGAAATGAAGATGGCAAGCACATAAATACTTGTGCGGTTGTCGATGGCCCAGCTTGTTGCGAAAAACTGTTTGAATTTATTTTCTTTCATCATAATTTGTCAATTTATTGAAAATTAGAAAGTTAGTTTTTGACCTTCTGTCAGGTTCAGGAATCCGGCGGTAATAATTTTCTCGCCCGCAGTAATCCCTTCCAAAACTTCAACAATTCCATCATAATCCATTCCTATTTTTATGCTTCTTTTTTCGGCAGTCCATTCGTTGCCGTTTTGTTTGGCAATAAAAATGAATTTACCATCCCTGTCTCCCTGCACATAAGTTACTGGTATGCAAAATGCGTTTTCGTTTGTATAGTCTTTAATTTTTAAATAGGCAATCATATTTGCACGTAGTCCAATTTCTTTTGCCGAAATTTTGCATTCCACTCTAAATGTGCGGTTTGTGGGGTCAATAAAACGACTTGTAAAGTTGAGTTTTGTATCAATTTCTTTTCCTAAATCGGGAAAACTTACAATTGCAGGGTCGCCATCTTTGATTCTTGTAGAATGTGCTTCAGATACTTCGGCGCTTATTTTGGCCACGCTCATATTTATTACTCTGATGATTGAATTAGGAACACCAGGCGAAGCCATTTGACCAACACGAAGAGGAACACTTTCAACAGTTCCTGAAATTGGTGAAATAATTTGCGCCATTTTCATTTGTTCTTCAACTGTGCTCATACGTCTTTCGAGCGATTCTTTTGTGTTTTTGGCCTGCAGGTATTGAACTTCGCTG
>JBFHJA010000560.1:0-2793 GCA_041596165.1 Draconibacterium sp.
TACTTGTCCTTGCAAATGACCTGAAATCATTCTTGCACCTATCACATTCAAATGTGTTTCCCGATCCAATTCTTTCAAAATTAAATCTTCGGGTTCAATGTGGCTCAATATATATTTTTCGATTTCTTTCTCCATTTTTAAGTTCCACGTTCAAAGTTCGGGATAAAAGAACAGGTTTCAAGGTTATCTTGTTGTTAATGTTGTCAGGTTGTTTTTGATAAATCAACCCTGACAACTTGAGTACCCCAAAACAATTACAACTTTTACTTTACCGATACACCAACATGCTCATCTTTTTTTCATCCAATATTTCATTCGCGACTTCTAATAAATCACTGGCTGTAATTGCTTCAATTTTTCTGAATACTTCCGCTAATGGATCAACCCGGTTATAAAGCAGATAACTTTTTCCGATTGCGAGCATCAAATCATCATGACTTTCTGTTGAAATAGCAATTTGCCCCAGCAATTGTTTCTTTGCTTTGCTCAGTTGTACTTCGCCAAGTTTTGTGTCACGCAACATTTTAAACTCCTTGTTTATAAGCATCAATGCTTTGTCGAAATTTTCCTTGTCGGTTCCAAAATAGACGTTAAACAAGCCTGTATCAGTATATGCAGTGTAGCCCGATTCAATATTGTATGCCATTCCGCGTCGTTCGCGCAGGGCAAGATTGAGCCGCGAATTCATTGCCGGTCCGCCAATGATATTGTTCAGCAGAACCATTACAATTCGTTTTGGGTGCATCGCGTCGTAAGCAATGTTTCCTAAAACGCAATGGGTTTGAAATGTGTCCTTTGTTTCGAAAAGGTTGCCGGCCACATAATTTTCAAAAGGTTGCCGGCCGTTTATCCGGAGTTTTGTTTCAGCACTGCCAAAATATTTTTCAGTTAATTTAATCAGTTTGTCGAATTTCATTTCTCCCACCGAGCTTATTACCATTTGGTCGGTGTGGTAGTTGTTTTCGATAAACCGGAGTATCGAATCGCGGTTAAATTTGTTTATATTTTTACTTGTACCCAAAATGTTGCGCGCAATGGGGTGGCCGTCGAAAACCAGCTCCTCAAACTCGTCAAAAATCAATTCCGAAGGTGTGTCTTTGTAAGAATTAATCTCCTCGGCAATCACTTCTTTTTCGCGGTTGATTTCTTTTTGCGGATAAACGCTGTTGAAAAGTATATCACTCAGCAGTTCAGCAGCACGTTCATAATCCTGGTTTAAAAATGTGGAGTAAAGTGTAGTTTCTTCTTTTGTTGTGTACGCGTTTAATTCGCCGCCCACGTCTTCAATTCGACTTAAAACGTGGTACGCTCTCCGTTTTTTTGTGCCTTTAAAAACTGAATGTTCGATAAAATGGGCAAGTCCGTGTTCGTCTTCAGCTTCATCGCGCGAACCAGTATTTATTAATATGCCCAAATGAGCCACAGGCGAATCTGTTTGCTGATGAATCAGTCGGATTCCGTTTTTTAATGTATGTGTCAGAAAATCAGTGCTAACCATTGAATAATTTATAAGCGTGCAAAAGTATAAAAGAAAAGTAATCCACAAGCAAGGTTATCTGTTTTGATTTTTTTTAGCAGAAATCGCACAAGATTGATTTATTTTTTTGTGAATTTGAAAAAATGTTTACTTTTGCAACACCAAAATAAAGGGGTACCATAGCTCAGTTGGTAGAGCAACGGACTGAAAATCCGTGTGTCCCTGGTTCAATTCCAGGTGGTACCACCTCGCAAGGGAAAGATGAAAATCTTTCCCTTTTGTTTTTTCAATAATTATAGCACTTTTGGGGGTCAAGGTTTCAATCATTTCCAGTTTATTTCAATTTTACTATTTTTAAACGATTAATCTTTACCTACAATGAACCGAAGAAAATTTATAACAAATGCTTTGCTTGTTCCTTCTCTAATGCCTTTTTTGATGAATTCAGACTTTATAGTCGGGCAATTCAGCAATATTCAAACGGAACCAGTTGAATCCGGTTTTTCAAAACGGCTTAAACCCATCGGTCGAATTCTTGAAGAAGAGGGGTTTTATGTTTGGTGTAACACCCCGATTTATGGAGAAGATGGGAAAGTTCATGTTTTTTATTCCCGCTGGCCCGAAAAGTACGGGATGGGAGGTTGGATACATCAATGTGAGATTGCACATGCAGTAGCTGATTCAGCAGAATCAGAGTTTAAATATGTGGAAGTTGTTTTATCCCCCCGCGAAGGTTTTTTTGATGCGACTACTTGTCACAATCCTCACATTCAGAAAATTGACGGGTTATATTGTTTGTTTTATATGGGGAATTCAAACGGGAAAACAAATACAAAACGTGTCGGGTTAGCCACTTCAAAATCATTGAACGGCCCCTGGGAAAGAACAGATAAACCAATTCTTGAAGTTGGTGAAATGGGGAGTTGGGACGATCATTGTACTACAAATCCTGCATTTTTGAAACATCCAAACGGAGAATGCTGGCTTTATTATAAATCATGGAATACAAAAGAGTATGAAGATGCTGCGGGGCAAGCAATACGTGGAAATCGTCAATATGGGCTGGCAATCGCAGATGCCGTTAACGGACCATACAAAAAATATGAAAATAATCCGGTAATCGATTTTTCATATCTGGGAAATAACGAGCAGTTGGAGGATGCGTTTGTGTGGTTTGAAAACGGAAAATTTAAACTCATTGCCCGTGATATGGGGTTTTTCAATCACGACTACGGGTTAATTTTTGAATCGGAAGATGGCTTGAACTGGGAAAAACCACAAATTGCGTATTACGAAACCGCTCATTATTTTGAACA
>JBFHJA010000561.1:0-2778 GCA_041596165.1 Draconibacterium sp.
TACATACGTTTTACCGATTCCCACGAGGCAAAAAAGCGTTTCGAATAATTTTCGCCTGCCATTTGCGACGCTATTTTTAACGCGGTCAGGCGGGGCGGAAGTTTTGTATTTTTTTGGTAGTTTCCTTTTTCATCATTTGCATTCCAATAGAGGGTGTCAATCATCGTTTTTCGTTCAATTATTTTTTTTGCTGATGGATCGTATACCGCCCAAACACTTGCTGTTATTACGTCCCGTGGTTTTGGAACGCCTGATTCAGCATAATATTCAGAATAGAAATAGGAAAAAGTTTCGAGTGAAATTACAAGGTCTGTTTCAGTTTCGGTGGTTAGTTTGCTTATCAAATCGAAATCGATTGCCGGGAGTTTTGAACTTGAATGAGGTTTGAAAACTTCGGGAAAAATGTGGATGCGGTTATAAACATTTTTGTTTTTCAGATTGAGTGCCAATTCATTCAAACAATAACTTGTTAAAATACTGTCGAGATTTTCGGGATCTCCCTTTGCTTTTCGCAGCATATTATCGTCTTTGAAATAATGCTGCAAGGTGTCGTTTGTATATTTGAAATTGCGCGAGATCAGTGCAATATTTTCAACATTAGATGGTATGTTGATTGCGCCCGGTTTGAAAACATCAATCGGGTATTCTTTATACACTGTACATGAAGTTGAGATAAGTAGAAGTCCTAAAAACCAGAATATTAAACGTTTCATGGTTGTTGATTTATGTCGTTTTTTCTGCGCTTCAGGGTTTCTAAATAGCTGTAAGTGTTGGTACGGTACATGGTATTGTACGATTTCAGTGCCCAGTCGATTGCCAAATCGATGTCGCCCAGCATTTCGTACCCAAGCGCAATATTAAATTCAGCTTTGCTTTTTGTTGATTTGGATTTTGCATTTTCGGCAGTTTCTTTCCACAGTGAAATGGCAGTTTCCCATTGGTTGGAATTAACAAGTGGTTCGGCTTGTTTTAAAATTGCGTCACCTTTTATAAAATAGGTTCTTTTTTCGGGCCGCCATTTTGTACTTATTTGGTTTGAAAGTTCCAGGGCAATTGAAATTCCAGATTCCGTCAGCGCAGTTTTAACAGGCGTGAAACGATTGAAAAGCGCATTTATCGTGTAATCTGCATCGTCCCAGTAAAGCGTGTCACGCATCAATTGTCGGCGGATTACCTTCTCCTCCCGCGGATCGTAAACCCTGAAAATTGCTTCATAAGAAACCTGCATTTGTGCTTCAGCGATATTTATAAAACTGTTTCTGCCGGGATCGAATGAATTACTTTTATCGTAATTGGTTATAACCCTCATCTTCAGGTAATCGAGTGATAAAATAGCATCAGTATTATAGGTCTCGCAGAGTGATTTTACTTCGTCCCACTGCATTTCCTTTGTTATAAATGCATTTTTTTCGAAGTCCAAAAATCGGTTCTCCGGTATTACAAAATCATATCTGCCCGATTCAAAAAGCAATTCCCCCAAGGCTTTTAATGTTGTGTCAACCGCCTGTATATCATTAATAATTGTGTCGTAATCAAATTGCTGAAGGTAAAAGAGTTTTTGCAGTGAATCGGCGTTTAAATCGGTGTAACTGTCATCTACGATACGCGCCACGAGCAACAAACTCTGAATGTTTTCGGGGAGCTCTTTTTGCGATTTCTGTGGTATTTCGATAAATAAAGGTTTTGTTGAAACGCATGAAAACGAAACAACTATCAGTAATAATACCGAAAAATGATTTGCTATTTTTTTGTAAAGATTATTCACGTTTTACACAAATTAATAAATGCCCCAGAACTTTCTCAAAAACCATTCCACACTTAACAATAATAAAACAACAAAGAACAACCATTTCAGGTTTAGCATTTCGTTAATCATTTCCTGAAAATAACTTGTGGCTTTTAACCGGTTATTATTTTTTAAATCTGAAATCAATTGTTCAATTTGGTTGGGCTGATAAAATTTACCACCACTTTGTATCGAAAGCTGATATAAAAGACTGTGATTTGCCCTTAAATCGAGGTTTTCGAAATTTACGGGGGTAATTGTAAACCGCCCGGTTTCGTTAAAAGTTTTGTCGCCAATAGCTACTTCGGCTGAAAAAGAGTAGTCGCCCGAAGGTAAATGCCCGGCATTTAAAAAATAGTCACTTCCCTGAATATCAAAAGTATATTCAAATTCTTCGGCATTTGAGTTTTGAATTTTAATTTTTACTTCTTCGTTATTTACCTTTTCAAAAGCGTCATTGTAAACTTCTGCCCTGAAAAGAATTTCTTCGGTTTCGGCATACACGGGTTTAAAATCGATTATAAAATTGTCCTCGTTTTGCCGTAATGCAAGATATTGCACCAACTGATTTACCAATTCATTGAAAAGTTTCTGATTTTGATCGACATAATAATTGTATAAACGCCAGCGCCAAATGCCTTCACCAAAAATAAAACCTGTTTTGCGTCCGTTCAAAGTTCCTGTTGCAACAAGGGGTTTCGCGGTTTCTATGTTCATTATTTTTTGGTAGAAGAGTGGAGTAAACCCGGCTTCAAGTTCGTAATCGGCAAAGGAAACCTGCAGCGGCGGAAATCTCGAAACAATCTCCTTAAAATCTTCGCTCAGGTTAAAAGTTGCATATCCTGCATTTAAAGTCGCCTGTGCTTCTTCGCCGGTACCGGCCAGGGGCGAAATGGACGAACCTTGCGCCAATGCGTTTAACTGTGGAAGAAATGTTTTGGTGCCAACTATAAATAGTATTGGAATCCGGTTGTTCTGTGCATTTTTTACAA
>JBFHJA010000562.1:0-2774 GCA_041596165.1 Draconibacterium sp.
ATGCAAATAATAAGAGTTTTGTCTAATTTTTGCAACGAATCCTGCAAAAGTTTAATTTGAACGGCCCTTTCAACAATGGTATCTTTTCCAATAAAATCGGTTCCGTTGTACGCTTTAATATAATTTATCTCATAAAAATAATCTTCCTTTCCACGAATTACATAAGCAGCATTTAATTTTCCGTACAAACTATATGTAATTTGATTTCGTACCCGCACAAACCAAGGTCTGAAACCAATATTGTCGTTTACATATTTTTCAAATTGTACCTGAAAATTTCCATCTAACCAACTTTTGCCATTTAGTTCAGGCTTTTGGGTTAATTGTACATCTCCTTTTAAAGGTGTTACACGATTTAACCGGGTAAACGATAAAACCAAAGGAAGTGTAATCAAAACGCTTACAATGATTAGTAGTACGATATGGATTTTACTTCCTTTCATGTTAAAATCTAAAATAAATGAATGGATTAAAACCTGATGAAGTGATGTAACTGCTGCAAATGATTAAAAACAATATTGAAAGCGTGAAATACAAAATATGTTTTTTTGAATCTAATTTTGCGTAAAATGTTTTGGTTTCAAGCCATTTACCGAATTTAAACAATACAATGAATGAAAATACGAAACCAATAATCAGCGTCACATTAAACTCTTTAGGGAATGATTGAAACGAATTTGCATAATCAAGAGAAAACATCTTTTTAATATAAAAAAAAGCCTGGCTAAAATTTTCAATCCTGAAAAATACCCACCCCACAAGCACAACAACATAGGTAACAAAAACGCGGGGTAGTTTGCCCGTATAACTAAGAAGCTTGATGAGGAAAACCCTGTCGAGAATTAGGAAAAGACCGTGCCAGGCGCCCCATATTACAAAATTCCACGAGGCACCGTGCCACAATCCCGAAAGCAAAAATACAAGAGCAAGGTTAAAATAAAGCCGGCGTTTTGTGTCAACGCGATTGCCACCAAGCGGAATATACAGGTAATATTTCATAAAATCGCCCAATGTAATGTGCCAGCGTTTCCAGAATTCTGTTATGCTTTGTGAATTGTATGGATTGTTAAAGTTTTCGGGGAAGTTAAATCCGATTATTTTGCCTAAGCCAATAGCCATATCGGAGTAACCGCTAAAATCAAAATAAATCTGAAATGAATAGGCAACAATGGCAATCCATGCCAAACTTGAATTTACCTGATCAAGGGGCATGGTGTAAATAAGATCAACCTGTTCGCCTAAAACATTGGCAATCAGCATTTTCTTCGACAACCCTATAGTAAACCTGTATATTCCAAGAAGTTTATTTTCTAAATTTTCGTTTGATTTCCGGTCTTTTATATCGTCGGCAATGGTGTTAAACCGAACAATGGGGCCGGCAATTAACTGAGGGAACATTAAAATGTACAGCAGATAATTGCTGAGTTTGTCAAATGGCTTGTGCACATTTCGATATACATCAACGGTGTAAGTAAGCGATTGGAAAGTGAAAAACGAGATCCCAATTGGAAGTAAAACTTTAGTCCAACTTACTGGTTGCCCGCCAAAGTTTTCAATTAGAAAGTTTACATTATCGATAAAAAAATTTGCATACTTAAAGTAGCCAAGTAGCCCGAGATTTATAAGAACGGAAAGAATGAGGTAGCCTTTTTGATTTGGCTTTTGATAAAGTTGTTTGACAATATAAAAGTTGACAATTAACGATACGAGTACTAAAAAGATAAATGAAGGAGCGCCCCATGCATAAAAAAACATACTGGCGCCCAATATTACATGGTTTTTTTGATTAGTACCTACTACATGGTAAACAAATAGAAAAACCGGTAGAAAAACATACAAAAACAGAATGCTGCTAAAAACCATAGAATGGCAATTTTCACAAAGAAACAAAAATACAATCAACCAATAAAATGCGTGAAATATAAATTTAGGGAATTCATTCTATCTCATAAATATGCCCAAATAATCATGTTTTTCATATACCATTTATCCCATTTATAATCAATTGCAAACACAGTTTCTATTCAGGTTTAATTGTTTTATCGTGGCCAAAAGTAAGTTGGTAAATTATTTCGGCTGTTTTATCATTCAAATATACCAACTCTCTTTCAACATTAAAGGTGTCAATGTTTTCTTCCAGTAATTTATTGATCGATCTGTTGAATAATTCTTCCTCATTTCGTTCCAGATAGAGATAGGTTTTTTTCCCTGAATCAATAATTTTCCTGGCACTAAACTTTTCTCCCCAAAATCTAAGAGTGTTATCGAAGGTAAAATAGTTGTAAGTAGTTGGATATAATTTCCCCAGAGTAGATGCATATTCATCTCTTTTTACGTGATTGGCCCATACTGTGCTGTACATCAATGAATATTCAATAAACGGGCATCCGTAATTTTGTGATGCAATTATTTTATAACTGTCTTTTTCCAAAGATTGAGCCACGTGCCAGGTTTTCATTCGATTTTCAATATCGGTTCCCATTGCGTCGCTTTTAATAGGTAGCCATTGACGGTTAAACTGGACATTCCAAAACAAAAAACCAACTATTCCAATATTAATAATAGATGTTGTAATTTTCTTCGAATAGAATTTTTTAATCATCTCCGCAATTATGAAAATCATCAGTGGCGAAAGCATCAAAACCGGGATGAAGTATCGGTGTGCATAATGTTTTCCGACTATTAACAACTGAGCTGCAATGGTAATTATTACTGCTATTGCCAGTAATACAATTCGCTTTTCTGCCTTTTTTCTGAAGTAAATAAGGTATCCC
>JBFHJA010000563.1:0-2765 GCA_041596165.1 Draconibacterium sp.
TCAACGTTTTTAAGTGCAATCCCGGTTCCACGAACTACCGCCCGCAAGGGATCTTCGGCAATATGAAACGTAATCCCGATTTTGTCTGTCAACCTTTTATCCAATCCTTTTAAGAGGGCTCCACCACCTGCCAGCCAAATTCCTTTTACAACAATATCGGCATACAATTCGGGTGGAGTTTGTTCCAATGCGCTTAAAACCGCGGTTTCAATTTTTGAAATCGATTTTTCGAGGCAGTGCGCAATTTCCTGGTACGAAACCGGGACTTCAATGGGCAAAGCTGTCATTTGATTTGGTCCCTGAACCACATAGTCTGGTGGTGGATCTTTCAATTGAGAAAGTGCCGAACCTACATGAATCTTTATTTCCTCAGCAGTACGTTCCCCAATTTTTATATTGTGCTGGTGACGCATATATTCCATAATATCCGCGGTTAAATCATCACCGGCAATGCGGATTGATTTGTTTGTAACAATCCCGCCCAACGAGATTACTGCAATTTCAGTTGTACCGCCGCCAATGTCGACCACCATGTTACCTTCGGGTGCTTCTACGTCGAGACCAATTCCAATAGCTGCTGCAAGTGGTTCGTAAATCATGTAAACCTCTCTCCCGCCTGCATGTTCCGATGAGTCGCGAACCGCACGGATTTCAACCTCTGTACTACCTGAGGGGATACAAATAACCATCTTTAGGGAGGGAGAGAAAAATCTTGGTTTAGGATTAATCATTTTTATCATCCCCCTTATCATTTGCTCGGCTGCATTAAAATCGGCAATTACACCGTCACGCAATGGCCTGATTGTTTTTAGGTTTGCGTGTGTCTTCCCCTGCATTTGCCTGGCTTTTTCGCCAATTGCCACCATTTTTTCGGTTTTCAAATCAATGGCAACAATCGAAGGTTCGTCAACAACTATTTTATCGTTATAAATGATAATAGTGTTGGCTGTGCCCAGGTCAATTGCTATCTCCTGCGTTAAAAATGAAAATAGTCCCATTTGAATTTCTGATTATTAGATCTTATAAAAGATGTTCTGTTTTTAATGTTTAAAATGCCTTCTTCCGGTAAATGCCATTGCAATACCAAACTCGTTGCAGGCTTCAATAACCTCTTTGTCGCGGATACTGCCTCCCGGTTCAACAATGTATTTAACGCCATATTCGTTGGCAGCTTCAATACTGTCGCGGAAAGGGAAAAAAGCATCGGAGATTAACACCGAGTTTCCAATTTCAACTCCTTTTTTTGTATTGAATCGTGGCATTGTTAAATGACGCAAACTGTCCAATCGGTTTGGCTGTCCCATTCCGGCTCCGGTAAGCCAAAACGAGCCATTTTTATTTTCGGTAACAACAGCAATTGCATTACTTTTCAGGTGTTTGCAAGCGGTAATTCCAAATTTCGCCAGGTTCATTTTATCCGCTTCGAAAGCATTTTCTGTTACAGTTTCAAATTGTAGATCTAAACCTTCATCTTCGTCCTGCACCAGCATTCCTCCGCTAATTGAGCGATATAATTTTTCACCTGTAATTTCATTTTTTACAGGAGTTTCGAGTAATCGTAAATTTTTCTTGCCGGCAAAAACAGCAAGTGCGTCATCGGTAAATTTTGGTGCAATTACAATTTCAACGAATTTACTCCCAAACCACTCCGCAACTTCTTTTGTAACTGTATCTGTAAAACAGATGATGCTGCCAAAAGCACTGATAGGATCACCTTCCCAGGCTAATTCAAGCGATTCCAGAATATTTCCGGTTACAGCCAAACCACATGGATTGAGGTGTTTTATTACCGAGACGGCAACTTTGTTTTCGATATGAGTTACTGAATGAAACGCATCACTTGCCGATTTCCAGGCTGCATCAGCATCGAGCATGTTATTGTATGACAATGCTTTGCCTTGAATCACACGTGCATCAGACAATGTAATTTCCTGCGGCGTATTTTTGAATTTAAAAAAAGTTGCTTTTTGATGAGGATTTTCGCCGTAACGTAAAACTTCACCGTTATTCAAACTAATCCGTTCGGTGCTTTCATCGGTTCCTCCATTAAAGTAGCTGAAAATTGCAGCATCATAATGCGATGAAACAGAAAACGCTTTTCCTGCAAACCAGCGGCGATCTTCAATAGAAAAATTACCTTCTTTTTCATTTAACAAATCAAGCAGCGGCAAATATTCTTTTTGTGAAGGAACTATTACAACGTCCTTAAAATTTTTGGCTGCTGCACGAATCAAAGAAATCCCGCCAATATCAATTTTTTCAATGATATCTTGTTCGTCCGCACCAGATGCAACAGTATCCTCAAACGGATAAAGATCGACAATTACCAAATCAATTTCAGGAATATCGTATTCTGCCAACTGGCTCACATCACTCTGGTTTTCACGGCGAGATAGGATTCCACCAAAAACTTTTGGGTGCAGTGTTTTTACACGACCTCCCAAAATTGAAGGATAACCGGTTAAACTTTCAACTGAAGTTACTTCAACACCCAGTGATTCAATAAAACTTTTTGTGCCACCGGTACTTAAAATTTTAACATTCAGATTGTTCAGTTTGTGAATTATGCTATCGAGGTTTTCTTTGTGAAACACGGAGACCAATGCGGTCTTAATTTTTTTATTATCAGCCATTTATTCCCTTTTCTATTTTAGGTCGCAAAGATAAAAAAATCAATGTAGATTTTATACTAAAAATTGAGGTTTCAAACATTTCTTTGTTAATAAATTCAGATTGAAAAAACAAGATAGACGAACGAATTACCA
>JBFHJA010000564.1:0-2757 GCA_041596165.1 Draconibacterium sp.
ATATTTTTGTTTGGAAATGATGGCGACGAAAAAATGTACATTTCATCAGCCGACTGGATGCCACGAAACCTCAACCGCCGGTTTGAAGTTGCCTGCCCAATCTACAATACAGATATCCAGGGAGAATTAAAAGAAATGCTGAACATTCAGTTGAAAGACAACTCAAAAGCAAGGATTTTGGCACCCGGATTATTAAACGAATACAACCTCGGTGACGATGATGATGAAATTGTTTATCGCGCTCAGGAAGATTATTATAAATTCATTAAACAAAAACACCACTTTGTCATGAAAATTTATCATAACCCTCGCTGCTCAAAAAGCCGGGCCGCATTACAATACCTCGAAGAAAAAGGTTTCGATATTGAAATAATAAAGTATTTAACTGATGGGATTTCAGAATCAGAACTAAAAGAAATCATTTTCAAATCCGACAAAAAACCATTTGATTTTGTTCGGACTCACGAAAAAGATTATATCGAAAATTACCGGGGCAAAAAAATTACCGACGAAGAATGGATTAAAATCCTTGTTGAAAAACCGCATCTTTTACAACGACCGATTGTAGTTAACGGTAAAAAAGTTGTTCTGGCAAATCCTCCTGAAATTATTGAGGATATTATATAGCCTGAATTATTCTATTTTAAGTTTCTTTTGCAGAACCTGAATTTCGTCTAAAAGTACTGTCCTCTTTTTCAAGGCATCTGAAAGGGCAACTGCATCTTTTACAGCTGATTTATCATAGGTTTCAAGAATGATGTAGTATAGACCTTTGCCCAAAAAAACTGCTTTCAAATTCCTGTCGGCGTTATCGGCAATAAACTGTATTACACCATTATCCTTGCCGTTTCTGTATGACACTTTTTCCCACTTATATTCCATAAAATCAGACTGATGATTCATGGGATCACCCAACGGAACTGAGTCGGTTTTGGCACTAAGTTCGCCATCATAAACACGCAAACCAACATGGTTTATCGTACTTTTACCATAATAATTGCTGCTCAGGTACATTTCACCCCGTTCGTCCAGATATATTTGTATGAATGAGCGGGTAATTGCTCTTTGTATGGTTTGTCTTTTATGAATGTATTGGGTGTACCTGTCGAATTCTGTTTTTTCTTTTTCAAACGAACCCTCAAGTTTTATTATCTGTGATTTTATAGAATCAAGTTCAATCTCTTTTCTACGGAGCAATTCGAAATTGATTTCATTAGTCATGTTTTTGGCTGCATTGGTCGAATAAGGCGCTTTTGGATACAACTTTGAAATACTGTCCAATTGCAGTAAAGCCTGAATAGTATCCTGTTTTTCGAGCAACATTTTGGCATAATTCATTCTAGCCCGTGCTTTCTCTTCGTCTGATGGCCCGCACGATACAAATAAAACCGCCAGGCAAACTGCAATAAAATATATTGAATATCTCATAATCTGAATTGTATTGGGCAAAATTACAATTTTATATGATTTTTGAAAAAAATCATATGAGCCCTCATACAAACTATATGGTGAATGCGAGAAAACTCAAATTGAACCTTTTTACAGAATATCTTTATCTCGCCCAGTTTAAAATTCAGAACATAACAAAATATGAATAGCAATTCTATTTTTGTTTGATAGATTATTCCTAATTTTAAAACCAAAATCAACTACTTGAAAATATGATTACGCTTACACAACTTGAATACATTGTTGCTGTTGATACATATCGCCATTTTGGCCGGGCTGCCGAAAGCTGTTTTATTACACAGCCAACACTTTCAATGCAAATAAAAAAATTGGAGGAAGATCTCGAGATCATTATTTTCGACAGGAGCCGACATCCATTATTGCCAACCGATGTTGGTCAGCGGATAATTGAACAGTCACGCATTGTTTTAAAACAAAACGAAGAAATAAACAACATTGTAAAAGACCATAAAAACCAGGTTTCTGGACTGATTCGTATCGGCATTATTCCAACCATGGCACCTTATCTTTTACCCATTTTTATTGGAAGTTATAAAAGAAAATACCCTAACATTTTTATTAAAGTTGTTGAAGAAACTACCGATAATATTGTAAAACTGCTTAACAAGGATTTAATTGACGTTGGTATTTTGGCCACTCCTCTAAAAGAAGATAAAATAAATGAAAAACCCATCTTTTACGAGGAAATGCTCATTTATGCCAATCCTTCCCACCCAATCCACAAGCTTAAAGAAATCACTGTAAAAGATATTGCAACCCCGGAAATCTGGCTTTTAAGCGATGGACATTGTTTTCGCGATCAGGTAATTAACCTCTGTTCGTTTCTGGGAACTACCGACAGCCAGCTCCCCTTTCATTTTGAAGCCGGTTCGCTTGAAACCCTTATGAATATTGTTGACAGAGAAGGCGGCCTAACACTGATTCCCGAATTGGCAAAACTTAACATGTCAGAAAAAAAACTAGCTAATGTTAGATCATTCACAAATTTTAAACCACTGCGTGAAGTTAGTCTCGTGTATTCCAGACATTTTGCCAAATATAAACTCATTAACTTGTTGTGGCGCGAAATCCGGGAGTCCATTCCACATGATTTGCAGGACGAAAAAAGGGGAACAATTGTTGAATGGAAATAATCAAAATTATTTTCACATTTTAATATTCAAAAAATATATTTACCTTTGCGCGCTGTTTGGCGGGCATGGCGGAATTGGTAGACGCGCTAGACTTAGGATCTAGTGCCATACGGCGTGGGGGTTCGAGTCCCTTTGCCCGCACAAAAAAACCGCC
>JBFHJA010000565.1:0-2729 GCA_041596165.1 Draconibacterium sp.
TGAAGCTATTTTATTTTTGATTATCAATTCCATAAATTGTAAATACGTAATATATTTAGTTGTTAATTAGTGTTTTTCACTCCTGCTTCTTCCTTCCCGCAAATTTTTTATCTTTGTCGAAATTCAAAATAGAAACAGCTATGAAATTCAATTTTAAATCACAGTACCTAATCATTGGTGCAGTAGCACTTATTTTTTTATTGCTTTTTAGCGGTAAAATGTTTTTAATCATTGATGCAGGCGAACGTGGAGTAATTTTTAAACCCTATACTTCTGGTTTAGATAAAGAGAATATTTACGGCGAAGGTTTTCATATAATTGCTCCCTGGAATAATATGTATATCTATGGAGTACGCGAGCAGCAGCGCGATGAGCCAATGGATGTGCTGGATAAAAGCGGTTTGTCAATTAGCATGGATATAACCGTACGTTTTAATCCCATTTTTAATGAAATAGGTTTCTTATACGAGCAATTTGGTATAAACTATATAAATGTATTAGTTATTCCCGAAGTTCGTTCAACAGTTCGGCAGGTTGCAGGGAGATACACTGCAGAAGAAATCTATTCAACAAAAAGGGCAGAAGTAGAAAAAGCAATTATTGATGAAACGAAAGAGGTTTTAAGCCAGAATTACATTCAGATGAAGGCCTTGCTTATACGTTCAATTAATTTACCTGAACAAATTAAAACTGCTATTGAAAGTAAATTAAAACAGGAACAGGAAGCTTTAGCTTATGAATATCGATTGAAATCGGAAACATCGGAAGCTGAGCGTCGCAGGATTGAAGCTGAAGGTATTGCCGCTTATAACCGTATTATTAATGCCAGTTTAACAAAAGAAATTCTACAACAACGTGGAATTGAAGCTACTATTGATTTAGCAAAATCGCCCAATTCAAAAGTAGTTGTAATTGGCAGCGGTAAAGATGGTATGCCACTCATTCTTGGCAATAATTAAAATATTATGCAGAACTTTGAAACAGGCTGGTACAAAACCAGCCTGTTTTGTTTACTACACATTTTGAAATGATTAAAATCAGAAACCCTTTTACCGAAATGGGTAATCGTCACGATTACAACTGTTTTGGTTGCTCGCCTTTCAACGAAATTGGATTACAACTTGATTTTTGGGAAAGCGGAGAAGAACTTGTTGCCAAATGGCAACCCCGAAAATCATTGGAAGGTTGGTCAAATGTAGTTCATGGAGGAATACAGGCTGCTCTGCTTGATGAGTTGGCTGGGTGGATTGTTCTTATAAAAATGAAGACTTCCGGAGTTACTTCGGCATTAAATGTGCGCTACCTCAAACCCGTGAATATTTCGAAAGGGGAGATTACGGTTAAAGGCAAAGTGGTATCTGTTACCAGAAAATTGGCAACAATTACTGCTGCATTGATTGATGGTGAAGGGACTGAATGTGCAAGCGCCGAAATAGTTTATTTTTGCTTGCCCGAAAATATTGCAAAAGCAAAATACCACTATCCGGGTATCGAGGCGTTTTACCACAAACCACACTAATTCAACAAAAATAGCTTCGTCAAACTATTAATCAGAGGCAAAAATGATATGGAATTTCTTCAGGTCATCAGGGAATTTAATTCTCGATTCTGATACTTTGAATTATGAACCCGGAACTTTGAATTCAATCTTCAAGTCTAATCTAATTACTTACGACGGTTTTTGAATTTTTCCTGATGAGGCAGAACTTCATCTTCCTCTTCTTCATATTCATCGTAAATTGAAAGCTTTTTTTTGGAACTTTTGTCTTTTGAAACTAAACCCTTTTTTCCTGAAACAAAATTGTCGTCGAAATCAGAGTAGTTTTTTTTAACACTATTTTTCTTCATTTTATTGGGTCAATAAAAAATAAAAAACGATTATTTAATTGATTTTAATAATTTATAAAGTGGAAAAATAAATAATTTTTAAATACATGGTACTTCTTGATGGTTTTTTTTTGTTCTTTGTCGGGCGGATGCCATGTTTTAGCCTTATTTGAATGTATTATTTACTGTTAATATTGAATTTATTTCTTTGAATTACATTCAAAATAGGATTGTTTATTTCACGTTTTAATTCGAACAAAAGGGTTCAAAATGGTTTATAATGTCACAAAAAATGTTTTTTTAGTATTACTTATTTTTATGGTTGCGGGTTTCAAAGCAGCCGCACAAAACAACGCAAAAATCCAGCAACAGTTTCAAAAAGCATTGCAGTATTACAATTTACAGGAATACCAAAATGCGATTTCAGAAATAGATAAGTTACTTAAAAAAGATTCAGATTATATTGATGCATTACTTTTGTTATCAGATATATACCATGATTCTGATTCAACCCTAAAAGAGATCGAAACACTTGAAAATGCGCTTCAATATTCGCAAAATCCCCTTATTTATTATCGTTTGGCAAAAGCAAGCTACTCGATTGGAATTTATGAAAAAGCACTTTTCAATTTCGAAAAATATCAACAATCACCCGGAGTTTCTGATACACGTAAAACCGAAATCGATCAACAAATCCGGAGTTGCAGGTTTGCCATTGATGCAATGAAAAATCCTGTCGATTTCAAACCCGTTCGTCTTTCGCAAAATATCAATACCGAAAACGATGAATATTGGCCTTCGATTTCGCTTGATGGTGAAAAACTTGTATTTACACGCAGGGTAAAACAACCATCGGGAGTGGTTCAGGAAGATTTTTTTATTTCTGATTTTGATTCAACGAA
>JBFHJA010000566.1:0-2721 GCA_041596165.1 Draconibacterium sp.
ATTTTTAAAAGTAATTCAAATATTGATTTTCTTAAACCTGAAAGGTTGAAATGATTATAGAAATCAACAAAATTGGTTTTCCGCAACCACGAAGTGGTGATATGAGCCTGTCATGCCTTCGGCATTTTTCCCGATACTATAAATCATTTTCTATAATCATATCATGCCTTCAGCATTATGCAAATTAAATATATCAAGTTCCAATTCTTATTATTCTTTTATTAATTGTGTTTTCATTTGGTTTTCGAAATATTCGTTTGCACCGTTTTTCACTGCGGGCGACCAATATTCATTTTTTGCAGGAAGGTACTTTGCCAAAGCTGATTTTACTTCCCAAAACTCTGTTTTTCCTGCAATGTTTTCGAATTCATTGGGATCCGTTTTTCGATTGTACAATTCTTCCGAACCATCTTCATAGTGGATATAGCGATAGCCGCTTGAAACAACGGCATGATTGTTACGTCCGTAAGTTGTTATTGCGTAATTGCTGTTGTCATTATCAGGATTTTCAATAAGTGGTTTTAAGCTTTTTCCTTCATTTTGATTGTTGGCTGGCAACCCACATAAATCGACAAGCGTTGGATAAATATCCAGCATTTCAACGGGCAAATTGCATTTGCCGATTTTTTGGTTTCCCGGCAAAGAAATAATTAGCGGGGCATTTGTTGCCTCCTGCCACAAGGCATGTTTTGCAAAAATTCCTTTCTCTCCCAGTCTGTAACCGTGATCGGACCATAGGATGACAATTGTATTGTCTTTGTATGGACTTTTTTCCAGCGCGTTTAAAACTTCGCCAACATAATTGTCAACAAAAGTTACGCAAGCCAGATAAGCCTGAACCATGTCTTTCCAGTTGCCTGTTTCAATTGCCCAGTCGGTAGTGGGCATTTGTGGTAAATCGTGTACTTTCAGCGCGATTGCAGGTAAATCTAAATAGTCGTCTTTTTTATAAGGCGGAGTTTCGACACCGGAGACAGGGTGCATGTCGAACCATTTTTGCGGAACATACCACGGCACATGAGGCCGCACAAATCCGGCAACAAGAAAAAAAGGTTTGTCGTATTTTTTCTGCAAGCGTTCAACCGCCCATTTAGCTGTCTTGTAATCGGGCATTTCTTCGTCGGTTTCAGGAAATGCGCCCCAATCCGTGTTTGTTCCTTCATTGAACCATTTAAACCGTTTTTCAGGATTTGGCCCGAATCCACCTTGTCTTCCGGCTGATTCATCAAATACGCCTTTCGGGGCGTGATTGTGAAAAATTTTCCCTTTCCCCATGGTGTAATAACCATGATTTTTAAAATATTCGGGAAGAAAAACATTATTGCGCGTGGATTCAGAAGCACCCCTGATTTTTTCGTCATCAATTTGCCCATAAATTCCGGTTGTTGATGGGCGCAAACCTGTCAAAATTGAAGCCCGAGACGGGCCACAAATGGGAGCCTGACAATGCGCATTTGTAAACAACACACCTTTCGAAGCCAATTTGTCCATGTTGGGCGTGAATGAATTCGGATGCCCATTCATGCAACCCAGCCAGTCGTTCAAATCATCAATGCAAATCATCAAAACATTGGGTTGCTGCTGATTTACGTTGTCTGCTGCTTTCGCCTTGAACAAAAAAGTAAAAAGCAAAAAACCAATAGTTATTATTCTTATCATAATTTAAAAAATAGGTTATTCTACCATTAAAATTTTTAGTTCATGCGGTTCAAAATCAACTGTTTTATCTTTTTGAAATACCTCTGCTTTACCGCTGAACTCATCCAACCAATATTTATTTCCCGTTACAGGAATTTCAATTTTGGTTTTTACAGCGGTTTCTTCTTCGTTAAAAAGAATATAATAGTGAACCCCGTTTTTAATCACATGCCTGTACCTGATATTTTGGGTTTGTGGATTCAAAACAAAATCGGGTTTTAGTAGCTTATTAAAAGCGTAGAGCAAGTCTTTTGGTTTTTTAGCCAAAATTGCTTTTGGAAAAATGGCTGCAAACGGAGAATCTTCATAAATGATAAGCCGTCCGTTTTCTTCCAATTTATGAAGTGCAGGAAGCACTGCATCAGGCAAATTGTTCAAACCGTCAAAAACTACTGCGGAATAATCCATACCGCCGAGGTGCACACCATCGGCATCTGTTATTGCATCATTTACAAGATGACTTAATTCGAGATAATTAAAATCGTATTGGTTTTGAAAACAGACTTTTGCTGCCTGATCGGGCAACCAGTTGGCATCACCCAGGATGGCTATTTCGCAAACCTGGCGTGAATCGGTGTTCAGCCAGCTCAACCTGCGACAGGCATCTGCAAAAGGTTTGTAATTGTCCCACCATTTTGCATTGGGCCCAACATCGGGTGGACGCTCGTTAAATCGTGCTCCACGCACGGAATAGTAAAAAGCATGTGGATAAAGCAGGTTTTGGCCGCGCACAAAGCACCAGTTGGCCAGCCACACCATTTCATCGTAGGTTAAGTTATGGCCATAAGCACCGTAAAGTTCGTTAGAATTGCGTCGTCGATTTAAATGAACCATTGCACTTGAAGCATTTTTAGCCATGGTAGAATGTTCGCCTTCGAGTGCTTTTACGCCGGGCTCCACATAACGCCAAACCAAATCCTGCCCCGGTATCTGAAAATACTTTTGCGCCCCCAAGTCCATGGATTCCGCAGGATGCCCAGTTAAAGCAATATCATGATTTTCGCACCATTTGCTAAGTCTGCC
>JBFHJA010000567.1:0-2710 GCA_041596165.1 Draconibacterium sp.
CTTCTACGATAGATAGAATATTGTGAAAACCATCTAGTTCAGGGTGATTGTTTTTTGCAAAGTAAACCCACTGTTCATTTATCAGGCGCTGGAATCTCGGAAGTTCATAACCCATTGTACCTCCGGGAGCAATCCACAAATTATTGCCAAATTGACGTAACGAATAAATACTGTTGTCTAATGGGCTGTTGAGTCGTATTTGTTCCGTTTGATTGCCTGTAACCTTAACCATTGCATTTGAAAAATCAGCAATCCAGATTGTTCCGTTTTCAGATACTGCTGAACTTCTTGTACTTATGGGCGAAACAGTTTCATCGCCAAATTTGTAGTTCCCAATATCTTTTATAATCTGTTGGTTATCGTCAATTATAAACACGTGTTCGCGGCTTGTGATGGTCATGTATTTCCCTGTACTTTGAATATCAAAAGAAAATTGGATTTGGGGCAAATATGTTTCCCAAATATTCCCATTTAAAATGTACAATTGATCTCCGGAATATTGTCCGGGAGTGTAATTCGCAATCAATTTTCCTGCATGAATTTCCACAAAACTAAATTTATCGGTGTAATGCGGTATATCTTGAATTTGCACCCAACTCTGATAATCAAGTAGATTTGTACCTTCCTTTTGCGCTTTTAAGATGCCTTTATTTGTAGCGGCATAAATAAATTCTCCGTCAGTTGCAATATCGTTAACACCCAGGTTACTAGCATTTTCACCTATCAGATAAGTATCTTTTATTTCCTGTTTTTTTAGGTTAACAACCACAATTCCGAAACCACATGCCAACCATGCTTCATCACCTATAAAACTAATACTGTTAATGGTTTTATCGGTTGTAAGTTGTTTTCGTTTAATATCCGAAAGGTTAAAAACACGATCTGTGATAATCAAATCAATGTTACTATTGTTGTATGCAATAACCAAAACATCATTGGTTTGGCTATAAGCAATTGTTTTTATACCAAAATCGGAGAGTTGCAAAAAATCAGAGACTTTGTTGGCACTATTATCCTCCAAATCATAATAAAAAAGTCCTCCGGTAGTAGCGCAATATACTTTATCAGTTGAAACCGCAATTTTTGTTGCCACGGTATATGAAAGATAATCGTGCCAGCTGCCCTGTTTTTTTTGGGCAATGCTTTCAAGAAACAGGAAAACAGTGCAAGTCAGAAATAAATATTTTAGCATGAAATCAGTTTTAACTATTGTAAATTTTTTAAATGGTTAATCAGCTTTTCAACGGCCCGGCCCCGGTGACTGATTTTATTTTTATCGGTCAAATTCATTTCCGCAAAAGTTTGTTCAAATCCTTTTGGTTGAAAAACAGGGTCATAACCAAAGCCCGAAGTACCTCTTTTTTCTGCAATGATTTCGCCGTCAACAATACCTTCAAAAAGATCTTCTTTCCCATTAATCACGAGCGATATCACAGTTCTAAAACGTGCATTGCGATTATTTATTTTGGCAAGTTTATCAAGCACTTTGTTCATGTTTGCCTCTGCGCTTTTTTCTTCACCTGCATAACGTGCCGAATATACACCAGGTTCACCATTAAGTGAATCAATTTCCAGACCTGTGTCATCGGCAAAACAATTGTAGCCAAATTTATTATATACATAAAACGATTTTTGGCTTGCGTTTCCCTCCAGAGTTTCCTGTTCTTCCGGTATTTCTTCGTTACAACCGATTTCTTTTAAGCTTAAAATTTTGAATTGATTGCCCAAAATAGCTTGTATTTCCTCTAATTTATGTTTGTTGTTTGTTGCAAAAACGAGTTCCATATTATTTTCTTTAAATATTTTAAACCCAGAATATAAGTTATTTTATGCTGCTAAATTTAATTTTTAAGTTATCGACCTGAAAATTTGCTTTGTTATTGTTCCAGAAATATATTTTGATAATATCTCCTTTTTGTATTTCAGGTTTGATTTGAATGTCATAAACTGCCCTGTACCATTTGTCGGGAAATTTGGCGAATTCACTAATATCCAAAGTCCTATAAATTTGCATTTTCCCGTCACGGTCGGTGGTAAAAACAAGTAATACCTCAGCCAAATTGTTTTCAATAATAAAATCTGTTAAAATCGTAATTTTAGAATTATTTATTAAATCATCCCCAACCGGAAATTCTACAGAAGTACCAAATTCTTCATTTTCAGTATAAAAATAGGAGTGATTACCGCTTAATGAATCAACTTTAATCCGGGCAGAATTTTGGTTCCATTCCGGAGAATCATCTGGTTCAAAATCCCTGATTAACTGGTAAGGTCGTTCTTTAGTTCCATTTCCGACAAGAATAATTCCTGAATTATTTTTCTTTTCATGTTCAATAATTGTAGGATAAAAGGAATAAATCAGTTCAAATAATTCGTCGCCAACAATTCCTCCCTGCCAGGCAAAAACAAGGTATTTACTTTTGGAATCGATCAAAAAATCACTTAATTCGGAAACATTTGTTTTTTCATTGATAAAACAAACAGCATCGGCATCAACTGAATTTATTAACTCCTCTTGTTTTGTACTTAGCAGTATACGAATGTCATTTTTAAACTCAGTTTTCCAGAGTACAAGTTTTTCAGTAATTACCGGGGTCAGTCCCATTTTATTCTTGTTGTACAAAAATCTGTTGATTCCGCTGAATAAAACGAATATTGAAACCAGGGAAACAAGAGTAATGATTACCTGTTTCTTCTTTTTGGGGTGATC
>JBFHJA010000568.1:0-2696 GCA_041596165.1 Draconibacterium sp.
CGAAGATTATTATGCTTTTGGAAAAGAACTGATTGCACCCTGCGATGCAGAAGTTGTTCTTGCTGTTGATGGCATTAAAGACAATATTCCTGGAGAATTAAATCCAATTTATGTGCCTGGAAATACAGTCATTTTAAAAACCGAAAACAGTGAATTTTTATTCTTCGCTCATTTTAAACAAAATTCTATTGTTGTAAAACAAGGTCAAAAAGTAAAACAAGGAGAATTATTGGGACTTTGCGGCAATTCGGGAAATTCTTCAGAAGCACATTTACATTTTCATATTCAAAATATTGAGGATATGTATAAAGCTACCGGGGCGAAAAGTTATTTTTCCAAAATATTTGTAAATGGAGAATTGAAAACGGATTATTCGCCAATAAAGGGGGAGAAAATAAAAAACGAATAAAAACTGAACCTAATCAATAGAATAATGAGCGGGCAGTAAACCCAGTTTCAAATAAGGTGCGTTTTGAAATTAGCCAACTAACTACATTTTGATCAGCTTGATCCCGATTTGTGCATGATAAAGGAGAACAAGTTGGAAACAGAATTATCGACTGTATTTATTTGGCCACCAAAAGTTTTTGTTAGTCCGGATATTTATTGTTGGATGTTAACTGTCTCATTCAGTTTGATATACCAGAAGATAGCGCTGATATTTATAAAAATTTATGTAAAAATGGTTTTTTAAGATAGAACAAAACAGCTCCCAAAGTCTGCTCTTTAAAACCACGATTCTAAACATTTTGTACCCAATAAATCTAAAAAACAACTAAATTCATCGGTTATAAAAAATTGATAAGATGGATTTGGAAAACATATCATTGTCAAGCATATACAAACGGCAAAAAACCGACCGCGATATTTTTCAGGAGTTAATGCCCACCAAGGTAAAGGAGGTATTGCTGTTTTCAACGCTTTATGATTCATATTCGATTGTCCGCGAAGGGCAGTTCAGCGACAAAATTTTTGGCGAATATCTTCAGTTAAATTTATATGCTGCTCCGCGTTTTACAAGTGTCAACACAAAGGAAGACGCGATAAATGTTTTAAAGCGAAACGATTTCGATTTAATAATTGTAATGGCAGGAGTCGATAAAATTACGCCTGTTGAAACTGCCCGTGAATTGGATATTATCAAGCCACATATTCCACTTTTGCTGCTGGTTAATAATAATGCCGATTTGCTTTTCTTTAAAAGAGAGGTGCGAAAACTCGATTTTATAGACAGAATTTTTGTGTGGAACGGCAATTCAAACGTTTTTGTGGCGATGATTAAATATGTGGAAGACAAAAAAAATGTAGCCTTCGACACAAAAAACGGTAATGTGCGGGTAATCGTTCTTGTTGAAGATAGCGTTCAATATTACTCGCGGTATTTGCCAATGCTTTACACAACCGTGATGACCCAAACACAGGCGCTTGTAAAAGAAGATGCCACTGATGAATTACACAAGATATTGAAAATGAGGGCGCGGCCTAAGTTGTTGTTGGTAAGTACTTATGAGGAAGCAGTTGAGATAATTAACAACTATAAAAAATATATTCTATGCGTAATTTCTGATGTTAAATTTGAAAAAAATGGAGTTGACGATGAAGATGCCGGGATTGAATTATTGAAATACGCGGCGCAATCATTTAAATACCCGGTTCCGTTGTTGTTGCAGTCGCATGATATTGCAAATGCAAGCAGGGCAAAAAGTGTCGGTGCCGATTTCATCAATAAAAACTCGGAAAGTTTGTCGATGGATATTCTCAATTTTTTATACCGTCGGTTGGGTTTTGGCAATTTTATTTTCAAGGGGCAGGATGGGAAACCACTTGCAGAAGCAACAAATCTGGAAAGTTTTCAGAAAATCTTCAGAGAAGTACCTGCAGAAGCACTTTTATATCATGGTAAACGAAATTCGTTCTCCACATGGTTGATGGCGCGTGGGGAAATTAACATGGCAGAAAAGTTGCGCCCCTTTAAAACCAAGGATTTTAAGGGAGCTGAAGAACTACGCGATTTCTGTTTAAACATTTTCAAGGAAGTACGTTTTGAAGAGTTAAAAGGTACGATTGTAAATTTTAAACCGGCAATGGTTCATTCAAATCAGTTTATTGTTCGGTTGGGAAAAGGATCGCTTGGCGGAAAAGGACGTGGAATTGCATTTATCAATAATTTTATCGAAAATATCCATTTCAAAAAATTCCTGCCCAACCTAAATATCCGGATTCCGGCAACTGCAGTTTTGGGTGCTTATGAGTTTGATAAATTCATCGAAATAAACAATCTTTATGATGATCTTTATGCGCAGAATGATTATAAAACTGTTCGCAATCATTTTCTTGAAGCTGATTTTGATGAAGAAACCAAAGCACGGTTGACAGAATATCTTGAAGAAATGAAAAAACCGCTGGCAGTGCGCTCGTCAGGATTGTTTGAAGATTCACTTTTGCAACCCTTCTCGGGGGTTTATGGAACTTATCTGATCCCGAACAACCACTCCGATGTTTCGGTGCGTTACAAGCAACTGGAAACAGCAATAAAACTTGTGTATGCAAGTATTTTCACTGAATCGGCGATTGCATATTTCGATGCTGTGAAATACAAAATAGAAGAGGAGAAAATGGCGGTAATTATTCAGGAAGTAGTTGGGCAAAACCACAACGGCAAGTTTTATCCAAGTGTTTCGGGGGTTGCGCATTCG
>JBFHJA010000569.1:0-2685 GCA_041596165.1 Draconibacterium sp.
CCTTTTCCGGTGCGATAAATTGCCAGTTCATCAATGAAAGCTTCGATTCCGGAAGGGGCAGGGTAGAAGCCGATGTGATTTTTGAAAGCTGCAAAATGGACAAGGTTTCCATTTAAAACAAAAGTTGGCATACCATATTTGATTGCCTCTTTTGCCTCAGGTGCTGCCTTGTGAATGGTTTCACGGATTTGTTCCAAAGTAACTTTAATATCTTCCGGAAAATCTGAAATATATTCGTTTATGTCAGCAAATGTGTTCATGTTGAAGTTTAAATTTTATTCGCCTTTTTCGTTCCTTTTCTTTTTAAATTCAGTAACAATTTTACCGGCTTTTTCGGCATCGCCAGCTGAAACAAACACTTTAACTGACCCAACTCCGCCCGGCGCAGCTATCCAGGGTTCAAGTGTCTCTAAATTCTTCGTTTCCAATAATGTTTTTATTTTAACATTTTCCAAAAGTTTTTTTACAATTCCCGTTTCCCACTTTGTTCCTGCAAATATCATGATCGGACGGGGTTCATTGCTTGTTTTCATGTTTTTAAACTTTTTTGGATTGAGATTGATTATCAGTCCCTAAACTAAAACAAACACAATGAAAATTGGTTTACCCGTTTAACCTGTTCCAGTTGCCGGATTGTTTTCCTGTCATTGTTGAGATTGAAAGTTTCAGGATTACAACTAACTCAATTTGTTTAGTATCGAATTCCAATTTTCCTGTTGCGCCATGTTGTTTCATTATAATTTCCAAACCACGTTGCTTTGCTGCGTAATCAGTTACAATTTCCACATTTCCATAACCAATAACCGAACTGTACATGGTGCTCCATTTGCAGGCAATATCATCGGTAATAATTTCAGCTTTTTGTTCAATTTCGAAACAAACAAAAGGATTTTCTTTTAGTAAATCGATCTTTTTACCTGCAGGCGCTGAATGTATGTAAATACAGTTTTCGTGATATCCGAAATTGAAAGGCAAAATGTACGGTAGTCCATTATCAATCATTGCAAGCCGACAAATGTTAGCTTGTTTTAATACATCTTCAAGTATTGATTTGTCTGTTATTTCCTGGTTTGCTTTTCTCATCAGTCAATTTTTAAAAACCGCGGGTTAATTTTGCATTTATTTTTCGATAACAATATCATATTTACTGAGTAATCCTAAAACCCCGGGCAGTGCAAATTTCGCCTTTTTAATGCGATTAACTTCCGGGTCGATTGCATAATTAAAGGAAGTTATGAAATCGGTTTTTTCAAGATTTGTATTATAAAAAGTAGCTCCCGATAAATCGCAATTATCAAAATTTGAAGCTGTTAAATCACATTCTGAAAAATCGGTTTCAATCAATTGACAGTTTTTGAAAGTCATATTTTTGATTTTCATTTTATAAAATGAAGCGTGGCTGAGATTGCAGTTTTCAAAAATAAATTCAATACCGAACTGGTTGCAATCATCAAAATGAAGTCCGAGCAACTTGCACCCTATGAATTTTACTTCGCGAAAAGCAGTTTTTGCCAACTTTAATAAACTCAGGTTACAATCTGTAAATATGCAATCCATAAAAATGGTTTCAGTGATATCGGTATGTGAAAAGTCGCAGTTTACGAAGTTGCAATTTTCATATTCGGCCTTTAAAAATGGGTTTTTTTGAAAGTCGATCCCCGTAAATAATTTGTCGTTAATATAGGTGTTTTTCATCTCAAAAACTGATTTTAAGTGAGATACAAATGTACGTTGTATATGTTAATGCTGCACTGAAACAGCAATCATATCGAGGGAAAAAATTATTGAATAAAAATATGAAACGATTTTATAACTATTTTTTCAAACCACCTTCAATTGCTTCATCAATAATGACAGCGTTTGAAACGGAAACATCGTTTGCGGTGAATAAGCCCAGCACTTCCTGTCCGTCACTTGAAGTTATATTGCCTTTGATATTTGCCGATGGAACGCTGAAAAGGCCACCGTTTTGCCCTTGGTTAAACATTTGATAATAAAAATAATAGGCAAACTTTGAGATTGAATTTTGCCTAACCTGAATTGTATCACCTAAATTAAGGATGCGGTCTTCAGGCTTATTCGGATCATGAAAATCCGTATATATTTCCAAGCCATCAATATAATTTCCATCTACAAGTTCGTCGTTTGCAATCACCAGATAATCAGATGGGTATAAAAGCCTTTTGTTGATATAGATATCCCATTTATAATAATTTCCCAAGCCGGGTGTTTCATTTCCATAAGTAAATATGCCAAGAAATGAATAATCACCTCTGTTTGACGGGCGAACCTGAATAGAATCAAGACGTTCAACCGGCGCAAGTAGTTCGGTGGCTGTCATGGTAATGCTTCCAACTGAAATGCTTAACGTGTATTCTTTTCCACGTTCACCCCAGAAATAATTTCCATTTTTTGGTAGATATAAACCTTGTATTTCCTGGCTTTCCTGTAATGTTATTCTCTTTTTCGGATGTGAATTATCTGAAATTACAACTTTTGCATCACTTACTCCCGGGTATTCGGAATCGGAACTCACCAACTGACTTTTATACAAATAAACATAAGGATTATTGTCGGTTGTAATTTTTGCTTCAACGGCATATAAACCAACATTTTCATCGCTCAGCTGAACCTGAACAACATCTTCACATGAACAAAGAAAAACGGTAATAAAAAGTAGAAATA
>JBFHJA010000570.1:0-2637 GCA_041596165.1 Draconibacterium sp.
GATTGCCAATCGTAACCTTCATTTATCAAAACAGGTTTCGACAATTTTCTTTCTTCAATTTCTTTTGAGTTGAATGAAAAATCATCGCCGATTTTAATTGTAATATTTTCTGCTGAACCAACTTCAATTGTTTCATTAAAAAATTCAGTTGGATTTAACGTGATATTTTTTCTGAAAATTTCTTTGCCATCTGCGCTTACAATTACATCGGAGTTGATTACCTGATTGGCACAAAAACCGATTTTTACCTGACCAGCATTTCTTTCAAAGTTTAAAGCACCAACTTCATTGGCTTTTACCATTCCTCCAATTCCTTTTACCGGAAACCAGAGTTCGGTAAATTTATGTTCTGAACCCTCATCAAAAAAGAGGTGTTTATAAGGTGAATAAGTGCTGTTGGTCGCGGCCTGATTGAACAGTAATCCAGTCTGGATTTCTGTGTATTGGATATTTCCCGGATCGGTTAACAGGTCAGCCCAAATCTCCCCTTCGCGCGACAAGGCCCATAACCAGATTTTCTGTCCGGGTTTTTCATCATAAGGCGACCAGTGCCCAAGTCCGAATTCTTTGTTATGGAAATAGCATAAAAAACCTTCGGCATATTCACCTAAAACATGGTAGGATTTTGGTCCTCCAAAAGTGTTGTTTTTATATTCTGAAATCTTGATTTCATCTTTATTTACAGGCCAGGAACCGTATTCGCCGCCATGTCCAATTTCGGTATGACCGGGGAAAAAATATTCCAAATCGTAGGATGCATCAACCGAAGCTGTCATCCAGTTGTATAACGAAGTTTTTTGTTCGGAAGGATTGTACCACAACGCATTAGTTTCAAAATAGGAAGCTTTGGCTGGCAAGCGGATTTCAACGCGCCACTCGGTTCGTGAAGTAATATCCGGTGCGCCAACGATGCAACTTACACTTCCGTCATCGTTGTTTTGCAAAATGTAATTGACAGGTGACGCTGTTGTTGGTGCGTGGCCGATTGAGCCAAAATTGAATTCAATTCCACCGGAAGTCCAGGCGCCGCGCATGGCAATATCTCTGAATTTCACCACTTTATTAAAGTAAATAAACTCTTCTCCTGTTGATTTTTCTATTGCTCCAAGTACTTTTCCTCCTATTTCCGGAGCTACATATACTTTTATGAATTCATTTTCGAGTGTAATGATTTTCCATTCCTGCTCGGTGGCGTTATTTGTAAAACCGTCAAAACGGAAATAGGGATAGAATTTTGTGATTCTTGCAACAGGATCGGGATCGGAATAGGGGTAAGTTTTAAATTTTACAGCATTTTCAGTAATTGTTGCCTGCGAAAATGCGGTTTGAACTGTGAAGAAAAATACTCCGTAGATTAGAAGAAAATGGATAAGTTTCATAATAATGGATTTTATTCAACTACAACAAAAAATTGATTAATGCACTAATATAATCAAATTTAAAAGTGGCTAAAGCCAGAGAATAATTCAAACTACAATAACCGTCAGCTAAAGTTAACGGCAATTTGCCTTGCCTCGATTTCTTTTAACAGGAGATCCTGTTTTTCCCTTAATTTCATTCCTTCAGGATCGGCAGATTGGTTGGCGATTTCTTTTAACCTATTGTTTTCCGAGTTGAATTCATTTAACTCGTTTTCGGAAAAAGGTGTGCCATTTAAAATTCCTGAATTCTCTAAAGTGTAACCCAATTGTTTTAAAATTTCACCTGCCTGCTTTTCGAATATAGCAATTTCCAAAGGGGTTAATTCGGTTTTATATTTATTCGAATTGTTTTTAAGGATTGGGCGTGCAACGTTTTCCCACATTTTTCCGGCAATAGCCGTGTTTCTTGATTCTTCGGAATGATAAAAATCAAAAACCTCTTTTTTTAATTTGATATTTAGAAACGAACAAATCCGTTTCATTTCTTTTTTAGGATTTTGCAAAAGATCTTCGTAACTCACTTTTAAAAAGCGGTTTTCTTCGATATGTTTTTCAAGCTCGATGCACAACTTTTGATTGGCTGCCCATTGATTTGCAATGTGATAAACATGTTTCTCACCAACGATAGCTTTTTTGAATGAACAGGCAACGTCTCGACCATCACGATACAAATAAATGTAACGCATTTTCATTCCCGATTCTTCCAATTCTGCGGCATATTTTACGTTGATCATGCTTTTGCAAACCCAGTAATCAGCGTTTTCTGATTCAGCTTTCAAATCATAAATTACCTTGAAAACTTCGATTAAAGTTGAAGTTTTGCAACGTTCAATAATTTCATTACGATTAAAATTTACGCCTGCCCACGGAACCGGGTTACATTCAACAAGTTTGCAAACGTCGTCAACCAAAGCATAAAAGTTTGTGTTGATTTCCAAATCGCCATAAATATGTAAAAGCGGATAAAAACGTTGTAAAATGTGTGGCGGGTGTGGCGCTGTTATTTCATCAAACTGGTTGAGCATCAGGCGCAACATATTTGATCCAGAACGCTGTGTGCCAATAATTTGTATCGGTTGAATGGTGTTCATATTTAGTTTTTTACAAAATATTTATCCCAGATTTTTGCCTGAATATATTCTACACGGTAAGGTACAAACGGCGAATCCATTTCCCAAAGGATATTTCCGGTTTTGTCGGTTATCATTACCGAACC
>JBFHJA010000571.1:0-2623 GCA_041596165.1 Draconibacterium sp.
ATAATTGTCTTTTTAACCGACAATGGAAGTACTTTTGGCGCGGATTATTACAATGCCGGAATGAAAGGCCGGAAAACGCAGCTTTGGGAAGGTGGACACCGGGTTCCACTTTTTATTAGAACTCCTTCCGAAATTTGTAAACAACCGGTTACGATTGAAGAATTATGTCAGGTTCAGGATTTGTTACCTACTTTGGCCTCCATGTCTGGAATTAAAAATGTTCCAAAAAACCTCGATGGAGTCAATCTTTTCCCTTTGATGGAGGGAACAAAAAAGAAGCTGGATGATCGGATGCTGGTTATCAATTATAGCCGGATGCCAAATTTTAAAGTAAAATACACAACTGAAAACCCTGCGATTCCGCAAAGGGATGGTGCCGGAGTTCTATGGAAAGACTGGCGCTTAATTGAAAATCGCGAATTATACAATATTTCTTCAGATCCTCAGCAGGAAAAAAATGTTGCTTCGGAATATCCTGAAATTGTACAAAAAATGAGAAATCATTTAAATAATTGGTGGGATGGTGTTAAGGTTGGAGTTACTGATATACAACGTGTGGTTATTGGTAACGAAATGGAAAACCCATCATTGCTTACCGCCTGCGAGTGGTTGGATGTTTTTGTCGATCAGCAAAAACAAGTTCGGTGGGGAGTTGAAAAGAATGGTGTTTGGTATGTTACTATAGATCAAGCTGGACAATATCAATTTGAATTGAGACGCTGGCCAAAAGAATCCGGACTTACTTTACGGGATAGTGTGACAGCAACTAAAGTGACGGATGGTGTGTTTGAAAAAGGAGTTCCATTTAGTATTCATTCCGCTAAAATTAGAATTGGTGATAAGGAATTGTCAAAAAACGCCGGCGAAATCGATGAAGAACTAACATTTACGATGAATTTGGAGAAAGGCGATACAGCTATTCAAACGTGGTTTTTTGACGAAAATGAAATGGAAATTTGCGGAGCATATTATCTCTATGTAAAACGAATGTAAAGAGTAATTATATTAATATCAATGAAAATGAAAAAGCTGTTCGTTCTACTTTTAATAGGGTCTGTTCAATATAATTTCATCAAATAATGGATTAAGAAAATGGCAGGTAAAACAAATCATACGTTTCTTTTCATCTCTTTTTTCATTGCAATTGCTTTATTTCAATCCTGTAATTCAAATGAAAAGAGTTTAAAAAAGTCGGAATTAAAACCGCAAATACCGAACATAATTTTCGATACAGATTTAGGAGGGGACTTTGATGATGTCGGGGCAATGGGGATGCTTCATGCTCTCGCAGATAGAGGCGAAGTGAATATTCTGGCTACTATCTCCTGCAATCCAAGCCCATTGGTTGTGCCATGCATCAGCGTTATCAATATTTATTTTCGACGCCCTGATATACCAATAGGTTCACCTAAATCACCCACAAGGAGTCAGGATTCAAGGGAACTGCATTTTCATGATTCCCTGGTTGTTCATTTTCCGTCGGCCTATAAAAACTCTGATGAGGCGCCCGATGCCGTGGCAGTTTACAGGAAAGTTTTATCACAACAGCCTGATTCATCTGTAACAATTTTATCGGTGGGTTGGGTGACAAATTTAATGAACCTTCTGCTGTCAGAACCAGATTCAATATCTCCGCTTGATGGCAAGGATTTGGTGGCTAAAAAAGTAAAATCCTGGGTTGCTATGCTGGGCGGATTTCCAGAAAAGGAAAAGGAAGCAAATGCTGTTAGCGACACTTTGGCAACTCAATATGCAATTGACAATTGGCCAACACCCATTGTGTTTAGCGGGTTTGAAATAGGTTTGGATGTTAAAACAGGTTTACGTTTGATAAAAGATGGACCTGTTGACAGCCCCGTTAGAATGGCTTATGCAGTTAGTATTCCTAAACGCCCAAACTATAAAAATGGAAACAGTAGTTATGACCAGACTGCAGTACTTGTTGCTGCAAGGGGGTTTGAACCCTACTATGGTTTTAAGTCCGGCAAATTCATTACAAGTGATAATGGAAGTAATAAATGGCAGGATGACCCAAATGGGAAACATAAATATTTAGTGCAAAGAATGTCTCCTGATTCTGTTGCTTTTGAAATTGAGACCTTAATGATGCACCGTTCAAACTGATTCTATAAATGACATGATATATTGATTAGAAATGAATAAAATTATTGTAGTTGGAAGTACCAATACCGACATGGTAGTCAAAACCGCGAAATTTCCTGCACCCGGAGAAACGGTTTTAGGCGGTAAGTTTTTTATGAATTCCGGAGGCAAAGGAGCCAATCAGGCAGTTGCAGCACAACGTTTGGGTGGAGATGTAACTTTTATCGGAAAAACTGGCAATGATATTTTTGGTAAACAGGCTGTTGAGTTGTTAAAATCAGAAGGTATAAACACTAATTTTATGGTTACTGATAGTGAAAATCCCAGTGGTGTTGCGCTGATAACCGTTGACGAAAAAGGGGAAAATTCAATTGTGGTAGCTTCGGGAGCCAACGGCACGCTTTCTCCTGGGGATTTGGCCAATGCGCAGGCTTTATTTGATACGGCAGACATGATTCTCCTGCAGCTTGAAATCCCTTTAAATACGGTAAACTACGTAGCTGAACTTTCTGTCCAAAAG
>JBFHJA010000572.1:0-2590 GCA_041596165.1 Draconibacterium sp.
AATAAAATTGTCATACTCTTTTTGTGTCCAGATACATTGATCTTCTGTGGCTGTTATTACTCCATTTTCAATACTCCAGACTCCTTCAGGAAAATCGGCATTTGATAAATCATCGGCAAATAGTGGTTTCATGTTCTCATTTTGCCCTTGCACCTGAAAACTAAAAACAGCGAAAAAAGCAATGCTGATGATAAAAAGTTTGTGTTTCATATTAAAATTAATTTATTTCCGAAGATAGCTTTTTATTGCTTTTTGAACCGAAGTAAACGAAAACAAAAAGCAAAATTGAACAAAGCACCATATTAAATTGCTTTAAAAATAGGAAGATACATAACTTCAAAAAATCAGAAAATGTTTAAGAAAACAGTTTTACATATCACTTTTATTTTCAGTTCAATAATAGCAGGTGCACAAATTCCTGATTTGATCCCATCAGGAGAAACTGAACCACTTGAATTGACACTGTTTAACATTATTCTTTACATTGTCATTCCTATTGCAATGTTGTTATTCTATATTTGGTACCGAAAATCGAAAAGGAAAGAAAAAAACAAGAACGACTGAATCCAATTAATTTACAACCAATTGGCCCACTTCCACCAACTCTCCTTCCATCGAGAAATCGGTTGCCGAAGTTATTTTAACATTAGTAAACTTCCCAATTAGTTCATGATCATCAGAGGCAAATCGAATGATAAGTTTACCTTCGGTATGAGAGCTCAAATAACCCTCTTTTCTGTCGGTGCCACGCACCAATACCCGAACGGTTTTTCCAATCATTTTTTTATTGAATGGAAGATTGTGTTTGCGCAATTCATTCGTCAGAATATGAAGTCTGCTTTTTTTCTCGTCCTGCGGAATATCGTCAACCCAGCGGTGGCTGGTAGCTCCCGGGCGTGGCGAATATATAGCTGTGTAACTCATATTGAATTTGAATTCTTCCATTGCCAGCCGTGTATTTTCGAATTGTTCCTCAGTTTCGCCTGTAAATCCAACAATAATATCAGTAAACAGCGTAGCCTGTGGAATTAATCGACGAATGGTTTCAACAATGTGGCGGTATTTTTCCATGTTGTGTTTTCGGTTCATGCGCATCAAAACCTTGTCGTCACCACTTTGCATGGGCAGGTGAATTTGCTTACCAAGCACTTTATATTTTGAAATTACTTCAATAACCTCGTCATTCATATCACGAGGGTGAGGCGAGGTAAAATAAACCCAGAATTCTTTTTTCGAACGGTCTCCGAATACGCCAATTTCGTTTAGCAACTGTGCAAAAGTAAGCTCCTCCCCTTTTTTGTCGAGACCATACGAATTTACATTTTGACCAAGTAAAGTAATTGATTTATAACCTTGTGCCACTAAAAGCGCAATTTCGGCAATTATATCTTTCGAAGGGCGCGACACTTCTCGCCCCCTTGTATATGGAACTGCGCAAAAAGTACAAAACTTGTCGCACCCATTCTGAATTGGAATAAATGCCTCAAAATCTGACTTGTAAGCGGGTTGTACACTCCAAAATTCTTCAATATTTTCGTTGTGTGGGTCAATACCCGAATTCAGGTGAGTTGGCGTTGTAATTCCATACTGGCTAATCATTTCAGGCAGTTGCGGCAAATCCTTCATCTGAAAAGTAATATCGAAAAGCTTTAAGAATTTTTCGTGATCGTTAGGCAAAATACACCCGGAGATAAAAGTTATCAGGTTTTTATTATTTTTCCATTTATTCCATTTCGAAATGCGGGAGTATACTTTATCGATTGCTTTTTGTCGCACGGAACAAGCCAGAATTCCTATCAATCCAGCTTCATTTTCATTGTCGGTCCAGGTATAACCAGCTTCTTCAAGTACCGAAGTTACACGCTCTCCGTCCGACAAATTCATCTGGCAACCCAGTGTTATTAAATGGTATTTCACCTTCTAATTTATTAGTGATTAATTATTATTGTCTATTTAAAAATACACCTCCGAATAAATATTCGAAACAGGAATTCCTTTTCCTGTCAGAATATCAAAGGCTTCATAAATCATTTCGCTGTTTCCACATAAAAAGCAGTTTGTTTCCGTGTCGATTTTTTGTGTCCAAAGGTAATCGGTTGCCCTGCCCAAGAAATCGCCACCTGAATCGCCCGACAAACAAAGTTTTACCCTTTCTCCTTTATAGTCAACGTGTTCGTATGATTCATTTTTATAACGAACCCCGTGAACCAATTGATAATCCAAATCAGGATAAGTACGTAAAAAACTATGAAACGGACTGATTCCTGTTCCGGTTGCCACAAACAAAAACTTTTTTGAAACAAACTTTTCAGGATCAAATTTAAAAAAACCAAAGGGACCTTCAACTTCAATTTCGTTTCCGGGTTTTAACTTTTTTAGCTTGCCCGAAACTTTGCCTCCTTCAATTTCACGGACCAGAACTTCAATATAATCATCGTTTTCGCCGCTGTAAACCGAGTATTCCCGTTTGTCTGATGAATTCAGATTTTTTAAAATAACAAACTGCCCGGTTTGAAACTGCAAGCCATTGCGCTCCATCCGAATTACAAATGTTAAATCGGTTAAATTCCTGACTGATATTACTTTATGC
>JBFHJA010000573.1:0-2580 GCA_041596165.1 Draconibacterium sp.
CGTGAAAAAGGATAAACCATTTTGTTTATCCATTAGTTTCAAAGCTCCTCACCGGCCGGTTACACCCGACCCTAAATTTGACCATATTTATAAGGGAAAAACTTTCACCAAACCTGCAAACTTTGGACGCGAAGCAGGAGCACACATGTCGGAACAGAGCAAGCAGGGACGCCAGTACACAAGGTTTCATGAATGGGAATATTCAACCAATTATGATGGTGTTATGGGGAAATATTACCAGTTGATTTATGCCGTAGATGTAGCAGTTGGTATGATAATGAAAGAGCTGGAAGAACAGGGAGTTGCCGATAATACAATAATCATTTACACAAGCGATAACGGATATATTTGTGGCGCTCATGGCTACGCTTCAAAAGTGCTCCCCATGGAAGAGTCGTCACGCGCTCCTTTAATGATTTACGACCCGAGAAGCAAGTGTGCAGGCAAAAAATTACAATGTGCCGCGCTTACCGGAAACATTGATTTTGCGCCAACTATTCTTGATTTGGCAGGTGTGCCAATACCCAAAAACATGGATGGTGCAAGCCTTGTTCCGTTGTTGGAAAATCCGAAACACGAAAATCATGAGCAACTTGCTTTTATTAATGTATGGGGTTCTTTGCCAATACAAAGTCTTACCTGTGTTACAAAAGAATGGAAATACACTTACTGGTGGTATGGAAATTCGGAAATGAAACCATGCGAGGAATTATACAACCTCGCAACCGATTCCATGGAGATGACAAATCTTGCAACCGACGCAAAATTTGTTGATGAACTCAACGCTATGCGTACAAAATACGACAACGAGCTAATGAAATGGAAACAAGAAGCAGTAAGTTATAATAACTATCAAAAATATGTTGTTTTATTCGACCGCAAAATTCCCTGGCAACAAAAATAACTGAGTAAAAAACGAAACCACTATATTTTGGCATTACACCGGTTTAAAATAAAATGCCACAAAAAATGAGGATTGGACAGATGAAAAGTATCAGAAAAAAAGTTTTCCTAATACCAAATCTATTGGTAATTGTAATTTCAATTTTAGCTTCCTGTTCTCTGCAGGAAGAAGTGGTAAATATTAAATCACTACTCGATGAAATAGTCGACCGTGATGCTGTTGCAAGTTTTCCACAAACAGATTTTCGTTTAAAACAGGAAAGCAGTTACAACCGTGCTTCCATAAGTCCCGAAGATTCAGTGGGATGGTTTAAAAATCAGGATTTTAATTCAAAAGATGAACACCATAATTTTATTCGCATTGAAGAAAATAACGGGCATAACTGGAGCTGGTCTGATTGCGAAATGGCTTTTGGTGTAGGTGTGTATTGGTATGGTGATGCAACTACCGCATCTAATCGTTTGCCCGACCCGAAGGGCGTAATTGAGCTACTTTAAAATTTCAAAATAAAAAAAATACAAAATGAGAGATACTATTATTCGCGCATTCCTTTGCCTGACCTTGTTTCTGGCAACAGAAAATTTGTTTGCCCAAACCAAACTTCCATCCATTTTATCCGACAATATGTGTTTGCAACAAGCATCGGAAGTAAAAATATGGGGATGGGATAATCCCGGGCAAAGTGTTACAGTAAAACCATCGTGGACAAATGCAGTGAAAACTGAAACAAATAAAGACGGGAAGTGGCTGGTGACAATTACCACTCCCAAAGCCGGTAAAACCGCCACCATCAACGTTTTCGGCTCATCGAAACAAACCATCAGCAATATTTTGTTTGGCGAAGTTTGGCTTTGCTCAGGGCAATCAAATATGGAACGACAATTAGGATTTCGCACAGGCCAGAAACCTATTGTAAATTTTTGGGAAGAAGCTCAAAAAGCAAATTATCCAGGAATCCGCATGTTTCAGGTTCCTAAAGTTCCATCAAAAGTTCCGGTCGACAATATTGAAGGAAAATGGGTGGAATGTACTCCTGAAACAGCATTGGAATTTTCAGCCGTGGGATATTTTTTTGGAAAAGCACTTTACGATGAATTAAAAGTCCCCATGGGATTGATTCTTTCATCCTGGGGAGGAACACCCGTTGAACCCTGGACTCCTGAAGAATATTACACCGAAAAAACACTCGATTTGATAAACAAATTTGAAAAGAGTGCTGAAGCGGATAGCGCATATTATTTTCAGGCAGTAAAATACTTCGAGGAGGGTATTATTACTGAATATCCAAAATACCCGGTAAGCCTGTCGTACCACAGACGAAAGCATGTGCAAAAGGCGGTTTTGTACAATGGAATGATTTCTCCTTTAATCAATTACCGAATTAAAGGCGCAATTTGGTATCAGGGCGAATCAAATGTGCCCAACTGGAAGGATTACAAAACGCTTTTCCCAAACATGATAACAAGCTGGCGTGAAAAATGGGGCATTGGCAATTTTCCCTTCTACTTTGTGCAAATTGCACCCAACAATTACCTGGACGACAAATTTGGTCAACCAAGAATTGTGGAAGCACAGTGCGAAGCACTAAAACTGCCAAATACCGGAGTTGCTGCCACGCAGGACATTGGCGCGGTTTACGATATTCACCCGCCACAAAAAAAGGAAGTTGGCCGAAG
>JBFHJA010000574.1:0-2540 GCA_041596165.1 Draconibacterium sp.
CTGGTTGCACGAGGCTGTTAAAAAGGCTGCCGAAAATGAATTGATGGTTGACATTCATGATGAATACCGTCCAACCGGATTTTCCAGGACTTACCCTAATTTACTTACCCAGGAAGGTATTCGGGGCGATGAAGAAAGCCCGTCAAACGAGCATACTTTAAAAACACTTTTTACAAGAATGCTGGCAGGAGCCGGGGACAATACAAATTGTTACTACGCTCCGCGTGTTACCGAAAAAATGGGCGGTCATGTTTCGCAACTTGCAAAGGCGGTTATGATTTACAGCCCGTGGCAGTTTTTGTATTGGTATGACCGACCTGATGGTTCACCTGGACAAAAAGGTGGTGCTGGCGATTCTGACGGTTTTATCAAAAACCACCCGGAACTCGAGTTTTACAAACTATTACCTACCGTTTGGGATGAAACAAAAATATTGGAAGGGAAAATCGGGGAGTTCGCAACCATTGCGCGCCGCTCGGGCAATGATTGGTTTTTAGGTTCATTAACCGCAACCCAACCAGGAAAGTGCAGTGTGGATTTTAGTTTTCTGGAAAAAGGAGCAAATTACTCTGCAACTGTTTATTCATTCGACCCCGATTCTGAATCTACCACAAAAGTTAAAATGGAAGAATTACTGGTAAGTGCTGACAAAAAAATTGATTTTGAAGTTGAAGCAAATTCGGGAATGGCGATGCGAATTCAAAGAAAATAGATAAATTTCAATTGTTAAAAAAAAGTTTGAAAGTGACATAAGATACTATCGAATGTATTTTAATTAATCTTCAAATACATAAATCTACTGTGCATTCCCAGGTAATCGAAAACAGAATTTATCGTAAAGGAAAATCGGGTTTCCCATTTCAAAACTTTTTAAAACATTATAAATCAAGTACTAATTGCTCATTTAAAAGTCTAAAAGTTTTCCGATGGTATTTTGTTACACCAAATTTCCGGATTGCATTGCGGTGCTTTTTTGTTGGGTAACCTTTGTTTTTTTGCCAGTCGTAATCAGGGAATTCAACATGGATTTTTGCCATAAAATCATCCCTGTAAGTTTTAGCAAGAATTGATGCCGCCGCGATAGAGAGAAACCTTCCATCGCCTTTTATCATGCATGTATATGGAATTTCTGATTGGGTTCGAAACCTGTTTCCGTCAATCAGCAAATGTTCGGGTTTTATTTTTAATCGTTCAACTGCCCTGTTCATGGCCAAAAATGAAGCATTCAAAATATTTACTTCATCTATTTCGTCATTCGAAACTGCTTCAACTGCCCAGGCCAGCGCTTCATTTTCAATGATTGGTCGTAATTCGAAACGCTGTTTTTCGGTCAACATTTTCGAATCATTTAAAATTTTATTTTCGAAATCAGAAGGCAAAATCACTGCAGCAGCAAAAACCGGTCCTGCCAAACAACCACGCCCTGCCTCATCACACCCGGCTTCAATTGTGTTTGCTTTGTGAAATGGAAGAAGATTTTGTGCTTTCATTTTTTTTAGTTGTCGAGTTTTGCTTGTTGACATTGCTTTCAAGTTATCGTTGTTTCTCCATTTTAACAATGATAGCAATCGACAACAACGACAACCCGAGAACTTTCTTATTGTATCGTCCGCTTCACGCTTTCCCAAAGGAGGTGGGCAGTTTCGTCCCAGCTAAATTTATTTTTCTGTTCAAACCCTTTTTCTATAAGTTCTTGACGCAATTCTTTGTCATTTGCCAGTTTTAACATGGCATCAGTAATTTGGTCAATTTTCATCGGGTCGGCATAAAGAACGGCGTTGCCGCCAACTTCGGGTATTGAAGTAGTATTTGAACAAATTACCGGAACTCCGGCAGTCATAGCTTCTACAACAGGAATTCCAAATCCTTCGAAGAACGGAACAAAAGTAAGTGCCAGCGCTGCACCAAATATTTCATGCAATTCGTGGGTTGTTGCTCTTCCCGTAAATACAACATCTTTTTTATGTCGCATGTTTTCGAATGTTTCGAAAATATCGCCGGTTTTGTGCATTTCACCACCAACTATAATCAATTTAATGTTGTTATCAGAATCCATTTTAAACGCATCGAAAGCATTTAACAGGCCACTTACATTTTTCCGTGGATGCAAAGCACCAACAAACAAAAAGTATTCAGCACCGTCAGTATATTTTTTACGAACTTCAATTTTCTTTTTTTCTGAAAGTGGCTCAAAGATCTGGTTGATACCATCATAAACAACATCGATTTTATCGTAACTGATTTTGAACGATCGGGCAATATCTTCTTTTGAATAGAATGAAACTGTGGCAATTCGTTTGGCAATATTTGCAAATCTTGGGAAAAAGTAGTTGTAATATTTTTCAATTAACCACGGCAAATCGTCTGGGCGGTGCACAAAATTAATATCATGAATAACAGCCAGTTGCGGCACTTTTGTGCGCATTGACAAATATCCATCGGGCGACAAAAAAAGATCGGCTTTGTACTTTTTCAGGATTTTGGGGATGCGAAAATCAAACCAAATGTAAAACAAGAAGGGATGGCGTGCCGGAGGTCCA
>JBFHJA010000575.1:0-2531 GCA_041596165.1 Draconibacterium sp.
AGCCAACCTTTTACAATCTTCATATTCAGGTTTTGACCTTACCTTTTTGCCGTTGAAAAAACTCTGTTTTACCCTAACCGCTCCGTAAATTGTTTCAATTGCAGATTCTTCACGACGAAGCATGCTCTTTTTTACCTTGTATTCCCGAATTCCAATGCTTGTACTATTTGTAAAAACAACTTCTTTCATTTTGTCCACCAATTCATTTTTACAAAGAATAGAAAGTGTCGCTCCAGGGCGTGATTTTTTCATAATAACCGGACTTATCCAGGCATCACTGGCACCAATTTGAAATAATTGCTCCAACAAATAATCATAATGTTCCGGATTCATATCATCGATATTACTTTCCAAAACAGTCGCATCTTCCGTATTTACATCTTTCAAACTGTTTGAATCTTCGCACAAATAAACACGCAGAACATTGGGAACTTCACTGTCGCGGTTACCAATCCCGTAACCTGTTTTTGTAATCTGAAAATCCATCTTATCTGTAAACTCATTAACAGTTGCAACTAAAATTGCAGCACCAGTTGGTGTTGTAGCTTCATGATTTACAAGTCCTGTTTTTACAGGAACATTCATTACAATTTCGGCAGTTGCAGGAGCGGGAACAGGCATAATTCCGTGCGCACATTTCACCATCCCGCCACCAAGTTGTATAGAAGACGACATCACTTTATCCACTTTCAAATAATCAAGACAAATAGCTGCCCCCACAATATCAGCAATTGAGTCAAGTGCACCAACTTCATGAAAATGAACTCTTTCCTTTGATATATTATGAATTTTTGCTTCTGCAACAGCTATCAAATCGAATATTTTCAGCGCATTTATTTTTACACGATCTGGTAATGAACTGCCGTTAACAATCTCCTCAACATGCCTTAAATGCCGGTGTTTTTCGTTATCCTGATTTTCAACAATCACATCGGCTTTAGTACCGGAAATCCCGCGCCGCTGGTCCTTTTTTATTTCCAAATGAAAACCATCGATATTTAGTTTTTCAAGTTCCGACGTTAAATAGTTTGCATCAACACCCAAATCAATCAATGCACCCAAATTCATGTCCCCGCTGATACCGGCAAAACAGTCGTAATACAATATTCTCATTTTAGTTATTATTTTTTTTCTGTGTTTAAAACCCTGTTCAATTTCCCTGAAACCAATCCTTCCCTATCGATTCTCAATTCTGAAAAACCAACATTTCTAATTCTGTCAAGGATTTCCTTTTCAACAAGTAAAAGTTTTGCCAACTCCTCTTTTTTTACTTCAATCTGACCGTAAGTACCGTAATGCCGCACCCGCACATCCTTAAAACCAAAATCATTCAAAATATTCTCTGCGTCTTCAATTTGCTGGAGTTTCTCCCTCGTAATTTGATGATTATAAGGCACTCTCGAACTCAAACACGGACTGGCCGGTTTATCCCAGTTCGGAAGGTCGAAGTATTTGGCAATTTGCCGCAATTCATCTTTTGAAAGATTACAATCAACCATTGGCGACAACACTTTATATTTTGCAGCCGCCTGTAAACCAGGCCGGTAATCTCCCAAATCATCATAATTTGTACCGCTCAAAACATCAAATTCAGGGTATTTTTCTTTTATTGATTGTAAATCATGGAAAAGATGCTCTTTGCAAAAATAACACCTGTTTTCAGGGTTTTGATTGTAACGTTCATCGGCAAGCTCCAAAGTTTTTATAATTTCAAGATTGATGTCGAACGTATTACAGAAATCTTTTGCAAGTTCAAAATCCTTGCTTTTTAAACTTTCGGAATTTGAAATCACCCCAATTGCGTTCTGTTTTCCCTGAAATTTGCGGGCTAAAAAAAGTACAAGAGTTGAATCAATTCCACCCGAAAAAGCAACAATTGAACCCTTTCTTTTTGAAAACCATTCTTCTAAAAGTTCTATTTTATTTTGAAGATGTTGACTTAAATCATTCATAATTCTATATTTAAACTATTACACAGTAGCATTAATCAAAAAAACATAACACCTCTTTTTCAAAAAAATTAATCGGCCCTGCTCATGGTGAGTTTTCCGTTTTGCATTCCTTTTATAGTTATTAATTTATCGGCCAATTCTGTTAATCTACTTGCAATGCCTTTTATTGCAATCACTTCCATGTGTTTTGCTTTATCAAGTATTACACGTTGAGTGGATAATATTTCCTGGTGATATTCAATCTGAATATCAGATATTTGATTCTGAATTTCACGTCGGGTTGGATCATAAATCAATGTTACCGAACCTGCCACATAATTGTTGCATTGCCATTTTTGCTCTACAGTATTCTTGTTGACCAAATGCCGAATTGCCTGCGAGCGATTTGCAAAATGATTAACTTTCACATACTCATCCAGTGCATCCAAAAGTTCCTTTTCCAGCGAAACACCAATTCTCGAAACTGTCATAGTAACACCAATTTTAAAAATGTATTATCAACAAATATATAAAAATAAAGATTAAACAGTTTTAAATTACAGGTGATTACTTTTTAAAAACGCAAAGGAAAAAGCAGGC
>JBFHJA010000576.1:0-2529 GCA_041596165.1 Draconibacterium sp.
GTTGCATATAATTATTCAGAAAAATCAACCAAAAGATTGATTCAATCTGTGAATCTGCGACAATTTCACATAAAATTTAAAGCCACAGATTCACAGAGAGGATCTTGTAGAAACTAATATTTGCAAAACAATAAAATGAAGTATTTGGCTTAACTCCCAATACTTTATTGACATTATTTAATGGATCTAAACATTCTGCCAATCCTGATTTTTGCCGGGAAATTTTTGTCTTTATCCATCGAAAGCCAGATGAATTTAGCTTTTCCAACCACATGATCTTCAGGAACAAAACCCCAATAGCGAGAGTCCGCTGAGTTGTGGCGGTTGTCGCCCATCATCCAGTAATAATCAAGTTTAAAAGTGTAGCTTTGGGCAACTTCACCATTAATTTTAATTTCACTTCCGGTCACCTCCAGTTTATTATTCTCATAAACACTGATTACACGATTGTAAAGTGGCAGGTTTTCGATAGTGAGCTGAACCGTTTTACCTTTTGCAGGCAGCGTAATTGGCCCAAAATTATCGACATTCCACTGGTAATTTTTATCGGATGGAAATATATTTTGATCCCATTTACCGGGTTCTTCCGTTATTTTTTCAACAGCTGTTACATTTGAAAACTCTTTCATCTTCGCAACATTTTCATCGGTAAGTGGAAACATGTATTGTTCGCTTGAAAAAGTTTCGCGGTCGGCCACAGCAATGTTTAGCTTTTCCAAAGCCTTTGGATTCAAAGAAGTACCGTTAGTTTTCACGATATAATTATGTTGCATTCCCGCAATCGATTTTTGTGGTTTACCATTTACAAAAAGCTGTCCGTTTTCCATTTTAATTTCATCGCCAGGTATTGCAACGCAGCGTTTGATATAGTTTTCGCGTTTGTCAACAGGGCGTGAAATGATTTCCCCGAAATTGCGTTTATCGTTCCAAATCCTGTCTCTTCCATACATTCTTGTCAACTGATAATAACTTTGCGCAGGAATGTTCAGTGCAACAGTATCGCCTTCAGGGAAATGAAAAACAACAACATCGTCGTTTTTGATTTTTCCAAAACCAGCCAGCCTTTTGTAGGGGCTTTTAATCCATTCTACATATGATCTTGTGCCTGTGGACAATGGCATTGTATTGTGTACAAACGGGAATGAAAGTGGTGTATTTGGTGTTTTCGGGCCATAGGCAGTTTTGCTCACAAAAAGATAGTCACCAACCAATAATGATTTTTCCATCGAAGAGGTTGGAATGGTGTATGCTTCGATAAAAAACATACGGATAAATGAAGCTGCAATTACCGCGAAAATAATGGCATCAATCCATTCAACCATTTTAGTTTGACGTCCATTAGGCGGGTTTTTCTTTTTCCAAAATGCCCAATGTACTTTTTCGGTAACATAAATATCAAATATTACACCCAGACCAATAAGCCACCAAAAATTTCCGAGCCATATTACCCAAAGCAGGTACAACCCGCCCATAGTACCAAATTTAAACCATTTGTTTGAAAGTAATTCTTTCATTGTATGTTATGTTTTTAAATGTTCAGTAAATCCTTCATTGTAAGAATGCCTTTGCGCCCAACGCAATACTCGGCAGCGAGCACAGCACCAAATGCAAATCCAACACGGTTTTTTGCACTGTGTGTTATCTCTATATAATCAACCTCCGAGTCATATTTTATTGTATGTATGCCTGGCACTTCGCCTCTTCGTTCTGATTTTATATTGAATTCGCTTTCCTCAGGAGTCTTATCGTTTACCCAATTATCTTTTCCAGGCAGTTTTCCAAGAATATCTTCGGCCAAACTTATTGCAGTTCCACTGGGAGCGTCCAATTTTTGTGTGTGGTGTACTTCAGTCATCTCAACGTTGTATTCATTGCGGTCGGCCATCAATTCGGCAAGTTTTCTGTTCAGTTCGAAAAATAAATTAACCCCAACCGAAAAATTACTGCCGTAGAAAAATGTACCATTTAATTCGTTACATTTCCCAATAACTTCATCCTTTTTATCCAACCAACCCGTAGTTCCACTAACCACAGGAACTCCGGCTTCAAAGCAAACTTTATAATTGTTTACGGCAGAAGCGGGAATAGTAAATTCAATGGCAACATCACATTTCCGTAGATTTTCAACAGTTAAATCACCTGGATTGTTGATATCGATAATCAGTGTTATTTTATGTCCCCGGGAAACAGCTATTTTTTCAATCTCTTTTCCCATTTTACCGTAACCGATAAGTGCTAAATTCATCGTTATTTTTCCTCTTGTTAAAATTAAAAGGCACAAAGATAAAATATTAACAAAGAAAGCAGCATTGAACAAAAACTAAAAAATAATTCGACAAATGAACTGTTTGGAAGGACAAACGGGTTTTGAATGAATGGACAAAGAAACTGTTTATTGGAAACCTGGTATATGGAAAAAAAGAAAGGATGAGTCAACACTCATCCTTTTCACTAACTAAACCAATAAAACTAATCAAACCTAAACTTATGAACTAAAACTTTGCGTCAAAAATAGGGTATAGAAACAAC
>JBFHJA010000577.1:0-2525 GCA_041596165.1 Draconibacterium sp.
CATTGAGGTATGAATAATAAAAACAAAAACGATGATACTTTTTAATTTAAAACTGGCAATCCGAAACCTCATCAAAAACAAGGTATATTCTTTTTTGATTATCGGAGGTTTCGCCATTGGTTTTGCAGCAGTTATTCTTATCGGTTTGTTTTATCATAACGAAACCAGTGTAAACAATGATTTTCCGAACCATAAACAGATTTACAGACTTTACGATGTAAAAATGAATCGCTGCAATTTAAACTGGGATTTATTTCCGGTTTTAATCAACGATTATTCCGGTATTGAAAATGCCTGTCCGCTTGATTATTCGGCAGGAATGAAATTCCCAATAAAAAACGACCTTGCACATTCCGCAACCGAAATCGAATACCTGCTTACAACAACAAATAATTTCTTTTCGCTTTTTTCAGTTGAAATTGTAGAAAGACTTGCATCAGAACCATTTGCAGACAAAGAATCGGTAGTAATTTCAGAAGAAGTTGCCCAGGCACTTTACGGCAAGGAAAGTCCGCTGGGCCAGTCAATTAATGTAGGGAATTACTTTTTTGGAACAGTTACCGGGATTTTCAAAAAATTACCCGCAAATTCAAGCTTTCAGGCCGAAGTAATCCTGAACAGTGAAAACGAAAAATTTCGCATGTCGCACACGGTTAGCAATGGAAAACGGTATGATCCGACCAACCTTTTTGTACAACTGAAAAACGGCACCAATCCTGCAACTTTTACACATGAGCTAAATCAATCGTCCACACTAAAAGCGCTGGATGTTGATAGTTTGGCATTACAAAAATTCGATGATATTTATTTGTCAAAACTTACGGTAAAAAGTCGGCACGCCAAAGGAAATCCGGCTCTGTTAAAAATTTTCCTCGCCATTGCTGCATTAATTCTGTTGCTTTCAAGTATCAATTTCCTGAATTATTCCATATCAATGCAATATGCAAAGCTGAAGGAGATAGGTATCAACAAAACCAATGGAGCCAGCCATAAACATTTGATCAACTATACTTTTACTGAAGTTTCTCTTGGCATTTTAATATCGCTTATTATTTCGTTTATAATTACTTTGCTCGCTCTTCCTTATTCTGAAAAACTTTTCGGCAAAGTACTAACAGTAAGCTGGAGTGATTGGCTTGCGGTTATTCCGTTTTTTGGGATGGCGGTAATTTTTACAATCCTTTTAAACAGCCTCGCGCCCATTTATATTTTGTCGAAATTTAAAATCACAGAATTTCTTTCGGGGTTTAAGGGAAAACGAAATCGTAAGCAAATTGGCAAGAATGTTTTGCTATCCATTCAGCTCACAGCTTCCATTGCTTTAATTGCAGTAGTAATCATTATTTTCAAACAACTCAATTTTGTAAAACATTCCGATTTAGGGTTTAATCGTGAGATGCTGGTGCGAATTGATATTCCTTACAAATTTGAAAATACGGTAACACTCAACCGTGAGATTGCAAAACTTTCGTTTGTAAAGGAAAGTTCGCTTAGTTATGGTTGTCCTGGAATGATAAACATGAAGAATGGAAGCAATACCGGTGAAAAAAGTTTCGATTTAAATTGTATTGCGGTTGATGAAAATTTTGTTAAAACCATTGGAATTGAACTGTTGCAGGGTAGAAATTTTATGGAAGGTGAAATCGATAAAGCCTGCCTGATTAACGAAGAGGCTTTTAAAAATTTTGGATGGGATACATATGAAGGAAAAAAATTCGACATTGGATCAGAAGGTGGTTACACAGTAATTGGAATTATTAAGGATTTCAAATTTGAATCATTCCACCAGACTGTTGAACCACTGGCTCTGCTTTATTTTGAGGCAAAAGATGGGAATGTACTTTCAGCCAGGCTTTCTCCCGGAAATATAGGGCAACAAATGGATCAAATCAATCAAATCTGGAAAACTCTTTCTCCATACGAACCCTTCAGTTTTAAGTTTTACGACGATTTTTTTCAGTCGCTTTATGAGAGAGAGGAAAAACTCGCCAGTTCGATTACCCTGTTTTCTTTGATTGCCATTGTTTTAACCTGCATGGGAATTCTGGGGCAGATTTTTTTAATCAGCCTAAACCGGACAAAGGAAATTGGCGTGCGCAAAGTAAACGGAGCAAAAGTGTCGGAAATACTGGTATTGCTGAACAAAGATTTTTTGATTTGGGTTGTTGTTGCCTTTGTTTTTGCCACACCCATTGCCTGGTATGCCATGAATAAATGGCTCGAAAACTTCGCCTACAAAACCGAATTAAGCTGGTGGATTTTTGCGCTTGCCGGGTTGCTGACATTAGGAATTGCCTTGCTGACAGTTAGTTGGCAAAGTTGGAAAGCAGCTACAAGAAATCCGGTGGAAGCATTGAGGTATGAATAGAAACATAAATTTCAGAAAAAATGGGAACTAATTTTATCAAAATAGCATGGCGACAGATAACCCGGAATAAGGTTTATGCAACCATAAACATTGTAGGACTCGCCATTGGAATTGCGTGTGGACTTGTTATTTATAAAATGATCAGTTACGAAACGGG
>JBFHJA010000578.1:0-2466 GCA_041596165.1 Draconibacterium sp.
AAATTTCAATAATGCTTATTTTACTGATAATCAGTAATCTAATTATTTTAACAATGCATTGTACATTTCCTCAAAACCTATAATTAATGCAAATCAAGAGGTGGATTTTGAAACCCGGAGGGTTGAGATGATTATAGAAAATGCTTTGACATGTGTCTTAAAACCACGAAGTGGTGGCATATTCCTGTCGTACCTTCGGCATTTTGCCCTCTTTCCCTATTTATTTACTATAATCCTACCATGCCTCCGGCATTATTATCTAAAATTTATTTAACCCCTTGATTCGCATAATTACTTTGAATATTAATAATCATTTGTTCTCAAATTATTTTTGAACCTTGAAATTATACTTTCCTGAACCTATCTTAATTTTCACTTTCCCTTCCATGAGTTCTGCTTTCATCATATTTTCGGTTGAAAGAGGTTTCCCGTTTTCTGTTATTTGTTGAATACCAGCAGCTGGAAGAATCACCTCCGCACTTGTATTCACTGGTATTTCAACATTTAAAATGAATGCCTCATCCGAATCCTCCCATTCACTGGAAATGGTCCCGTAAGGAGATTCAAAAGAAGCTCTTGTAGATTTAATACCACCAACAATTTGTGGATCGATTACTATTTCTTTGTACGCGGTTGATTTAGGGGTTTGCCCGATACCACCCAAACCACCGTAAAACCACTCCATAATATGCCCCAGCATCAGGTGGTTGTTCGATACATTTTCCAACGCCGGCCACGATTCTGTGAGTGCGGTTGCACCTTTCTCAAGTTGATATCCATAACCCGGAACATCATTTCGCGCATTCATTTTATACAACAGCTCGCCTTGATTATTATCGGCAAGTGCCCTGACAAGAAAATGAAACCCAACATCGCCAGCGGTTAAGGCATTTCCTGAATCGTTAATTGAATTCACCAACGTTTGAACAACTTTTTTACGATTTTCATCATCCACCAAACCCACTACAAGCGGCATGGCAATCGCAGTCTGACTACCTGTGGAATATATTCCGGTTTCAGGATTATAAAATTTATTGTTGAACGAAGTTTTAATTTCATCAGCCCAGTATTTTAATTTCGCGGCATCCTCTTTTTGCAGCAATTCCGCCATTTCTGACAAAAGATGAACATCATAATAATAAATTGCTGTGGCAGTTAAAGAAACGGGAGTAAGTTGAGCACCTCCGGGACTTTTAGGTCCCATATCAAACCAATCACCTAAACCGTAATCAACAATATGGTTTACCGATTGGCTTTTCAAATATTCAACGTACCGGGTCATCATCGGCCATGCCTTTTTCATGGGCTCAATATCTCCGTACCACTTATAAATCAGCCATGGCAAAATTACAGCTGCACTCCCCCACTCTGGTGAGTCGCGAAAACCACCTGAAAATTCAACATATTCGGGTGCAATATCAGGTACAAGTCCATTGGCAGTTTGCGCTGTTAACATGTCGTCTACAATTTTAGAGTACAGACCGTAAACGTCATAGTTAAAATGAATCCCTTCACCCATTAAATAGGATTGTTCGAGCCAACCTAATTTTTCACGGTGCGGACAATCGCTTAAAACACTCTGGAAATTACTCTTAATCGCCCATTTAATCAGCGTATCAATGCGGTTAAAAAGTTCAAATGAAGTCTGAAAGCTACCAGTTTCCGGCGATGAATTCCGATTGTGAAGCATTTTAATTTCAACGATTTCAGCCACTCCTTTATTTTGATTTTCAGAAGTTGGAACCGCACCTTCAACCTGTAAATACCGAAATCCGTAATAAGTAAATTTAGGCTGCCATATTTCCACCCCATCTCCCTTCAAAACATAAGTATAATAATGTGGTTGCCCGGATGCTTTTTGATTGGCCTGTCCATTTTCGTCCAACAATTCAGCAGGTGTAATTTTTATCGAATCGCCACGGTTGCCTTTTACCGAAATCTCAAAAATACCCGAAGCATTTTGTCCAAAATCGAACAGCCAGCCATTTTCAATAGCATCGATTTTGCTTGTTCTTTTCAGCGGAATAGTTTCTGTTAGTTGAACAGGATAATCTTTTTCGGGTAATAATTCATTACATGGCGAATCCACTAAAATCGCATTTTGCCATTTCGAATCATCAAATCCAGCTTTATTCCAACCATCTTGTTCCAAAGTGGAATTGTATGTTTCGCCCCCATAAATACTTGAAAAAGTAACCGGCCCCGGAGTAGCTTTCCACGACTCATCAGAAACAACAGTTTCAGAACTTCCATCGTCGTAATTCAATTGCAACTTCAGTATCATCATCGGATTTCCAAAGGCTGTTATAACTTTTCTGTAGCGTGAATTTGGGACATTAAAAAACCCATTCCCCAGCCATATTCCCACTGCATTTTGGTCCGACATCAACAAATCAGTAACCTCAAAAGTATTGTATAAAACTGTTTCATCGTAGTCTGTCCAGCCAGGGGCAATGAAATTACCAC
>JBFHJA010000579.1:0-2463 GCA_041596165.1 Draconibacterium sp.
AAAAATAACAATTGGAATCCCGCGTGCTTTGATGGTTTTTTACCAGCAATTTCCGTTTTGGAGGAGCTTCTTCGAACAACTTGGTTTCAGGGTGATAATTTCCGACCCGAGTGACCAGCAGATTGTTACCCGCTCCATTGAACTGATGGTTGCAGAAACTTGTCTTCCTGTTGAATTAATGCACGGTCATGTCCATAATCTTTTAAAGAAAAATGTGGATTATGTTTTTCAACCTTTTATTGTAAATGTAAAAGGCGCAAAAGAAAACCCAACCAGCAACTGTAATTGCCCGTGGATTCAGTCATTTCCGTTTATGGTACGCAGCGCTTTTACCGATAACAATATCCGCGAAAAGTTTTTGACACCAACTCTTCATTTTCGATATTTTGAACGGGCATTGAAGAAAGAACTTTCGGCGTTTATGAAAGAAAAGTTTGGAATTCCGGTTTCGAAAACAAAAAAAGTAATTGATATTGCCGATGCGGCTCAAACTCAATTTGAAGAAGCCGTCAAATTGCGGGGTAGGGAAGTGATGGCAAATTTGCCAAAAGATAAAAAGGCTTTGGTAATTTTGGGCAGGCCTTATAATTCAACTGATCCGCTTCTTAATCTGCGTTTAGTCGAGAAACTGATAAACTTAAATACACTGCCTATTCCTGTTGATTTTCTGCCATTGCTTGAAGAAAATATTTTTAAAGATTATAAAATGATGTATTGGCCAAACGGCCAGAAAATTATGTCGGCAAGCCGTATTGTTCGTAAAAACGATAATCTGTTTGCGGTTTATATGGGAAATTTCAGATGTGGGCCCGATTCGTTTCTTACCCATTTTGTTAGAAATGAGATGAAAGGGAAACCTTATCTACACCTGGAAGTTGACGAACACAGTGCTGATGCAGGATTAATTACCCGTTGCGAAGCCTTCCTCGACAGTTTGAATGGATATCAGAAAGTTAAAGGAATTAATTCTGAAATTAAAAAGCCAAGAGTTATTCATTCGAAAAGTTTGGATGGAAGAACCCTGTATTTTCCTTATGCCGGAGATACCGTTCACATGCTTGCTGCTGCTGCGCGTAGTTGTGGAATTGATGCCCAGGTGTTGCCAATGCAGGATGCCACAGATTTGGAACTGGCCAGAAAACATACTAACGGACAGGAATGTTTTCCGGCAATATGCACAACAGGTAATTTTCTTAAAAAATTATTGGAACCGGGAATTGACCCGAAAAAAGTAAGCTTTTTTATGCCAAACCACAATGGTCCCTGTCGCTTTGGAGATTACAACAAACTTCACCGTATTATTTTCGACAAACTTGGGTATGATGATGTTCATTTGATGATGCCCAGCAATGATGATGCTTATGCTGATTTGGCGGGTGACAAATCAAAAAAATTCAGAAAAAATGCCTGGGCAGGAATTGTGGGTATCGATATCCTTCGCAGACTTTTACAGGAACGCAGACCGTATGAGCTTGTAAAAGGTGAATCAGATAAAATTTACCTAAAATGCAGACAGGAATTAATTAACTCCATAGCAAACGGGGCAAAGGATGCAGGTGTGGTTCTCGAAAATGCAGGAAAAACTTTTCATTCAATTCAAGCCAATTTCGAAAAGCGAAAACCTGTAATTGCTGTGGTTGGTGAAATATTTATGCGCGACAACCCTTTTTGCAGCGGGCATTTAATTGAAAGATTGGAGGCTCTTGGGGCTGAAACAATTATTGCTCCTTTTGGCGAGTGGCTTCATTATTCATCCTACCGCTACTGGCGTGACAGTGTTTGGAAAGGCGACCTGAAAGGACTGTTTAAATCGAAAGTACAACAGGTTTATCAGCATTATGTAGCCAAACAACTCACCGGGAAAGTTGGCCAGTTTTTAACAGCGCGCAAAGAACTTGAAATTGACGAGATATTAAAACTTTGTGGTCCGTACATTCATAAGGATTATGACGGCGACCCGCCAATTGCATTGGGTTCGGCAGCAGGACTTGTGGAAATGAATATTTCGGGCGTGGCAAACATACTTCCATTTACGTGCATGCCTGGTACAATTATTTGTGCGGTTTCCAACGATTTCAAAAAAGACCACCACAATATTCCATGGCTAAATTATGCGTATGATGGACAGGAGGATAGCAGCATCGAAACAAGACTTCAGGCTTTTATGTATCAGGCAAAAGAGTTTAACGAAACAAATGGTTTTGATAAACCTGTAAATTGGTTTAGTCGGGTTGAAGTGTGAAAATAAAGTCATATTTTTTATTTTCACTGTTGGCAACTTGTTCGCTGCACTTAGTTATATAACTTTGCGCAAAATAAAAACAAGCCAACAGTTTGGCCAATACTATTAAATACTATGAAAAAATTAATTCTTGCTGCTGTAATTTCCCTGATTGCTTTTGGTACACAAGCTCAAACAAATGTTGATGTCATTGATTTAATAGAAAGCGTTTACGGCCTGCA
>JBFHJA010000580.1:0-2460 GCA_041596165.1 Draconibacterium sp.
AATGCAAGTTCCTTCCGCCGTAGTTCAGGGCGATTACAATTATCTGATAAATCCACGACACAGACTTTTCAATCAAATAAAAATAATAAGTAAATCACCATTTTCTTTTGATGAAAGATTATTTGTTCAATAATCCTTTTACTTCGAAATATCAAGCATTCGCTGAATTGAGATTTTCCCTTTTTCAATTACTTCCTGTGGTAAAATAATTTCTGGTAACTCATGTTTCATACATATGTACAGTTTCTGCAAACTGTTTAATTTCATGTATGAGCAGTCGTTGCAACCACAGGTTGAATCAACAGAAGGTGCAGGAATAAAAATTTTATCGGGGCAGGCTTTCACCATTTGATGAAGGATCCCGCTCTCTGTTGCCACAATAAATTTATTGGCTTTACTTTTTTGAACATAGTTTAAAAGTGCTGTTGTAGAACCGATATAATCAGCAACAAGCAACACTGGTTTTTCACATTCAGGATGGGCAATAAATTCAGCATCAGCGTGTTGGTCAATAAGGTCTATAATTTTCTCTACTGAGTACTGTTCGTGTACCATACAGGCGCCATCCCATAAAACCATTTCCCGTCCGGTGATACTATTAATGTAGTTTCCAAGATTTTTATCAGGTGCAAATATCAGTTTTTGTTCCTTTGGAAAACTTTCGACAACTTGTTTTGCATTGGCAGAAGTACAAACAATGTGCGACATGGTTTTCAAAGCTGCCGACGCGTTGATGTATGTTATTACTTTATGATCGGGGTATTGCGCAACAAATTCAGCAAACTTATCAGCCGGCGCAGATTCAGCAAGTGAGCAGCCAGCTTTTAAATCGGGAAGGATTACTTTTTTAGATGGGTTTATAATTTTGGCAGTTTCGGCCATAAAATGTACACCAACAAAAACAATCAAATCAGCGTTTGTGCTCGCTGCTTTTTGTGCTAAACCGAGACTATCGCCAACATAATCGGCAATGTCCTGCAAATCACCTTCCACATAAAAATGGCTTAAAATAATCGCATTCTTCTCTTTCCTAAGTCGATTAATTTCTTCAACAAGCTTTATTTTTGGGTCAACCGGTTCGTCAATATAACCTTTCTCTTCCAGCATTTTATCAATCTGCAACTGTTCCATTATTTAATATCCTTATGATTCCCATTCAAAATTGGGGTAAAAATAAAAATTCATTTGCAAAAAAACCGTTTTTAGTCTGAATTCTTAAGCAAAGTTGAATTGTATGCAAGGATAAACCACAATGATAAATTGAGTAATCACCTTATTTTATTGAACAATTAGTTTTTTAGTGATACAATAATTTGCGTCTGTTTGAATTTTAATAAAATAAATTCCTACCGTCAAATCAGATATATTGATCTGTTTTTCTGTTCCGTTTTTTATCAGTTTCAAATCACCATTTAAAGTATAAATAGAAATCGATTTTAATCCAAAACCTGTTTTTATTGAAATTTTTGACCTGGCTGGATTTGGATAAATCTGAATCTCGCTTTGTATTTTTTGAAAATCTGTTGCACTTGTTTCAATTGCCAGATCGTTTATTTCACGTGCTAAAATCTGGTAGGTACTTTTATATTCAGAAACAACTCCCACAATTGAAGTGCGCTCTGCAGGCAGCCTTTCGCCGACGAGACGTGAATTATAGGAAGAGAACAATACCGACTGGCCCCATTCGTCATAAAACGGATAGGTTGTGTTTGCATCTTGTATTATTACCCCGCCTGTATTAAAAGCGGCATCTTCAATTTTAACAAGCATACCTTCATAATCTTCATTTATTTGTGAAGAATTAATAGCGATTGGGTTAACGATTTTATTGTTTCCGAAATTATAGAAGTATTCAATATCTGTTAATTCTGTTAAAGTTGAATATTCTGTTACAGTGCCGGTTACAACAACACTGTCGCCAATATTACCTGTTTTAAGTGAATTATAAATGCAAACACCACTTCTTACCGATGAATTATCCTGGATATATAATGTGTTGTCGAAATTAGCAGTTACTCGTCCGGTAATGGTTACCTTCTGCCCAAGCATCGGGCTTTCCAGGCTTTGTCCTTGTATGTTGCTAATCTTTGTAATCTCATTTTCCTTCACATCTTTTGGGAAAATATAACTTCCCCTGATTATCGATGTTTGGGTTCCAACAAACGCTTTAACCAGAAAATAAACTGTTTCGCCAGCCTGGTAATTACTAAAGCCAATTTCTGTTGAATATTGATCCGAATTTCTGGAGAGAAGCGTTTTGTTTTGCTGCGAATCGAAGGTGTTTCCCCAATAAAGAAGAACACTGTCAGTTTCAGCAACTACTTTCAACGATATATTTACTTTGTCGCTTGTAAATGGTTTTTTAGGATTCATCTCCAATTCCGAAAATTGAATTGAGTTGATGCTTTCTCCATTCCAAATTAAATTGGCAAATTCAGGATTATCAACAAAAGGATTTCT
>JBFHJA010000581.1:0-2455 GCA_041596165.1 Draconibacterium sp.
TGAAAAAGTAGAAAGGCAATGATTGCAAAAACAGGTTTCGGGCAAAATTGGTTCGGGCTCCTCAAACTGGGCGTGCCAGTGCACATAATCCATCCAAACACCATCAATATCGAAGTCGTTCAACAGTTTGCGCAACTGGTTGAAGCGATATTCACGAAAACCAGGTTCAGTTGGACAAACCCCCATAAACCACGAAGCAGCTTCCACCTGTTCGCCTTTTTCGTTGATTGCCCATGCTTCAGGATGATCTTCTACATAGTTTAACCCATTTAATGTGGCAAACTCGGCATATACTTTTATGCCTTCACTTTTTGCACGTTTCATCAGTGCCGAATCAATTGAACCACCATGAACAAATACAGCATTAATACCAAGATCGGGTAATGAATACCCTTTATCCCACAAAGGTTTCGGATGCCCGTAAATTCCCCTGATTTCAATTTGCTGAGCAGGTTCATGACCACAGGAAGCAAGCATGAAAAGCAATAAAAAAACTGAAATGAAGCTCTGTTTTTGTTTTGATTGTTGTATTGTTTTCATCTCCTTCGATTTTAACTGTTTAAGCAAATATAGAATTTGCCCGACAATGAAACTATACTTTTCTGTATCCTGCAAAACGTTTTAAACTTATTTTCGAAAGGGATGAAAGTACCTGATGAATAAAACGACTCACCAAACCCATCCCATTCCCAAAAATAATTTATGATTTGAGAATTCTGGGTTCAATTAATTTTTACTTTTGGAAAACAGATTCATTCTTAAATCAACAGTATGAACAAAATAACATTTTTATAATTTTCTAAAGTGGAATCTTAATTCAAATTTATCGATGCAACATATTTAATCCATTAACCAAATCGCCAAAGTAGATAGTTGAAGATAATTCTTTATTATAATCTGGTAGTTTATCGTAAAGATTTATTGTCCATTCAGCATGAGGGACATCTTCATGTGGCCCTTTATTTATCGCTTGATACATGTCAACATCTTCGCCCTTCAAAGACAACCACTGTGATTTGTCAATTCTCCAATCAACATTGGTAAATTCTTGATTTAAAACAATCCAACCATTAACTATTAATTCAATAGATTCAATTTTTTCATATAAATTTATTGGAAAGTAGACTAGCAATTGTTTATCATGGAAATCTCGAACAATTCCTTTCATCTCATTTGAAACAAAAACTTGAAGAAGTATATCATCTATATATGGTCTTTTATGAATATCCATAAAATGATGATTAATAGTAGGCTTATCTTCTTGAGATATATCGTAAATATTATAAGCATTTAATCTTACATCATCATTATTCCTTGCGTCAACATCTGTAATAAGTTTTCTAAAGCTAAGTTCCGTATGGAATGAATAACTAAATTGGAATCCAAATTTAACAGGACATAGGTCACTGAAATCAATACTTTCTTTAAGTTTAAATCTTAAAAATATGGCTTTTACTTTTTGATTTAATTCTTCTGTATAATAAATGGTTTTTAATTGAATATTTCCAAGGTTTTTCAACCTATCCGTTTCCTTCTGTAACTCATTAATTAAATCAGTTTGTACATCTATTGTTTTTTGTAAGTTTGCAATTTCTTGGCTACTCTTTAAAGAACCACCATACCAAAAAACTAAAGTACCAATTGCAATAATTAATACTCCAGCTATAATTATTATAGTTGTCATCTTTTTCATTTTTAACTTGCAATGCTCATTCGATTAATCATTTGTCTAAAATATGAACAAAAACTCGACATTAACAATAAATTAAACTGTTTTTGTAAACATATTAATTCCTCATCTTAACTTTGTATATCATAAGGCAAATTACTATGCATAATCAAGTAGCCCGCACCATCAGCAAACGCTTACAGAGAGAGGCTCTCCCCCTCTTGGACATTTGTATCCCGTTGTTCATAAAAGTCTTTTCAATAACTTCTTCCAATTAGCCGCATCTCAGGTTTAACCGGAATAAGGCCTTGTAATCCAAAACAAAGTTAAAGCTATATCATCTTTAGAAAATGGGCAGCAAAGAACCGTTCCTTCTGTATAAAACTCAGAAGGAACGGTTCTTTTTTGGGTGATGCGACCCGATAGCTTTCGTGTCCGATTCGTATTTTATAATCGGCGGTTCGGAATCCCTGCCCATCCGGTCAGGCGGGTGCCGCACCCTATTACAAAAACGAAAGTGCCTTTTCTATTGCAGCCTCCAAACCTGCTGCATTTTTGCCGCCGGCTGTAGCATAAAATGGCTGTCCGCCGCCGCCACCCTGGATTTCGCGGCCTGCTTCGCGCACAATTTTGCCGGCATCCAAACCTTTTTCGGCAACCAAATTTTCCGAAATCATAATTGTTAAATTGGGTTTCCCGTTAATTTCGGCACCCAAAACCAAATACAAATCTTCCACTTCGCCTTTTAATTGGAAAGCCAAATCTTTTATCAAAGCCGCATCGTCA
>JBFHJA010000582.1:0-2449 GCA_041596165.1 Draconibacterium sp.
TTAGGTATTTATAAAAATATATAATAATTTACTTTTGATAAATTCAATTCAAAAATGAGGACAAGAAAACTATTCCTTTTTAGCCTGTTACTTATTTTTATACAACAACTTACTGCTGCAAAAGAGGTGTTTTACAACGTACTCGATTTTGGCGCCAAAGCCGATGGCTTAACAAATAATACCGCAGCAATAAATTCAGCCATTGAAGCGGCTGCAAAAAATGGGGGAGGAACTGTTTATTTCCCGGCAGGTGAGTTTCTTTCGTTTACAATCCACCTGAAAAGCAATATTTCGCTTTATCTTGATCAAGGTGCGGTATTGATTGGCGACAATGAAAAAAACGGGGTGGGTTATGACCTTCCCGAAGCGGAAACCTGGTATTCCAAATTCCAGGATTTTGGCCACAGCTACTGGCGAAACAGCCTGATTTATGGTGACAGTCTGAAAAACGTTTCAATAATAGGAAACGGTTTAATTTGGGGGCGTGGACTTTATACTTACGACAAACCCGATATCAAAGGCTCTGGTAACAAGGCAATTGCTTTAAAAAACTGTTTTAATGTCACAATTAAGGATATTTCGATTTTGCATGGCGGTCATTTTTGCATTCTTGCAACCGGTGTCGATAACCTGACTATCGATAATGTTCGGGCCGATGCCGATCGCGATGCTTTTGACATTGACTGTTGTAAAAATGTAATGATTTCAGATTGTATTATTAATTCGCCTTCCGATGACGGGCTTTGCCTTAAATCATCGTTTGCCCTTGGTTATGCGCGCCCTACCGAAAATGTTACAATTACAAATTGCCAGGTGTTTGGCTACGATCATGGAACTATGCTCGACGGAACATTTAAAACCAAATTCAAAGATGAACAACCTGGCGCAAACCACAGTATTACAGGCCGTTTAAAATTGGGAACCGAATCAAATGGTGGTTTTAAAAATATTACTGTATCTAATTGTGTATTCGAGCATTCGCGTGGACTGGCAATAGAAACTGCCGACGGTGGAATTATCGAAGATATTTTGATGGATAATATTACTATGCGAGATATTACAGATACTCCTTTTTTCATCAGGCTGAATGCCAGGATGCGTGGTCCCGAAAATACTCCGGTTGGAGTTTGTCGGAGAATTACTTTGAGCAATATTAATGTTTACGATGTGGGTGGACGGCCAAAATTCCCGGAAGTAGGCGCGGCAATGATAATGGGAATTCCAGGTTATTATATTGAAGATTTAACCTTAAATAATATACGGATCTATTATAGAGGTGGGGCTTCAAAGGAAGCAATTGATAAGGAAGTACAGCAAAATATCGACATGTATCCCGACCCTTATCGCTGGCACTCAATGCCCGCTTATGGCATGTATTTCAGATATGTAAAAGGGCTGAAAGTGAGTGATGTTGTGTTGCGGTTTATCGATAAAGATGAGCGTCCGGCATTTGTGTTGGACGATGTTCATGATTCAAGATTTTATCATGTTGATGCACAAAAAGGCGCCGACACACCGCTTTTTATACTGAAAAACGTGACTAATTTCTCAACCCATTCGGTTGAAGGAGTAGAGGATGTTAAACTTGAAACAGTAGAAACGAAAGTGTTTTAAATGATGGGGGAATTTAAAAGTTTCCGTTAAAAAATAAAGGATGTTTTGTAATACAATTTTGGTTTGAAATAGCTGAACAGAAATTAAAGATATTGGATTATTTTATAGAAAACATAAAAGATTAAATAATGACCGAACTCCAAAAAGTCAATTATCCTTAAATCCCCTAAAGGGAACTTTAAAAGGGCATTGATTGTTAGGAAGTTCCCCGTTAGGGGACAGGCGTAAAACATAAAAATTGAATTAAAAATTACTTTTCGGAGTAAGTTAAATAACAATTTTCAAATAATTCTAAACTAATAATATCAAAATGCATACAATAAAAAACAACTTTCTACAGGTATCAGTAAAGGAAATTGGTGCTGAATTGTGCAGTATTAAATCGGTAAAAAGTAACAAGGAATATGTTTGGCAGGCAAATCCTGAAATTTGGGCTTCTCATGCACCAAATTTATTCCCTGTAATTGGCTGCCTGAAAGACAACGGCTTCTTGTTTAAAGGCCAGGAGTACAACTGCCCCAAACATGGTTTTGTTCGGAACAATAAAAATGTGAAGCTGGTAGAAAATACCGAAAATAGCCTGACTTTCAGTTTGATGTATAGCGAGGACTCATTAAAAATTTATCCTTTTAAGTTTGAATTCAATATTAAATATGTGCTTGAAGAGAATAAATTAAATGTTGAACATACAATCGTTAATCGGGGAGACGAACCAATGTTGTTTTCGTTGGGGGGCCACCCCGGATTTAATTGTCCAATGAACGAAGATGAATCTTACAGCGATTATTTTCTTGAATTTCAGGAAAACGAAACAGCTGAAACCTGGCGCGTTCAA
>JBFHJA010000583.1:0-2443 GCA_041596165.1 Draconibacterium sp.
CTGTGTTACATTTCCAGGATTTAAGAATATTACAAAATTAGAAAACCCTGATTTACAAATAAATTCCGTGGATAAAAACAAGAAAGGAGAACCGCCCGACTGTCTTAAAAAATTCACTAAAAAAAGACCATCTTATTAAAAATCAGGTTGTATCAAGATAAAAATCTGTTAACTACCCTTATTTAACGCGCCAAAGGTAAACTATTATTCCAATAAACAATTAGAAATATACTTATTTTTACAAAATAATGCTTTTCAAATCATTTAATTACAAGTAGATAATATAACTAAGAAATTAAATCGCGAATTACAATACTACTAAGAAAACAGCCAAAAACAGGTGGCATAAATGAAATTGTGCCAACCGTTGATTTCTTATTACGGCCATTTTCAATCCTGACTGCATTTTTTTCAATCTCCTCGGGGGAAAACACAACTTTTACGCCTTTGTTTATACCAAGTTTGGCAAGTCGTTTGCGAAATACTCTGGCAAGTTTACAATTGTTTGTTTTCGAAAGATCGGCAATTTGGACTTTCATAGGATCAGTTTTTCCTCCTGCCCCCATTGAACTGGCAACTGGCAAACCCATTTGAACGGAGTGATAAACCAAAGAAACTTTAGGCGCAAGGGTATCTATTGCATCCACCACATAATCAAAAACCTGGGTTTTTAGCAATTCAATTATTTCAACTTCGGTTATATAATCGTTTATTACTTTTAATTCGATTTCAGGATTGATATCGCGAAAACGTTCGGCAAGTATTTCTGCCTTGGGCCGTCCAACGTTACTGATAAGTGCCGGAAGCTGACGGTTTCTATTTGTTGTTTCAACTACGTCGCCATCTACAATTGTCATTTTACCAATTCCCGAACGACAAAGTTGTTCGGCTGCATAAGCACCAACTCCGCCCAAACCAACCAACAAAATATTCGCTTGTTTAAGTTTTTCCAATTTTTCGGAGCCAAAGAGTAATTCTGTTCTATCTAACCAATTCATCGTAAAGTTCAAAGCTGTTGATAATTTTGTTGTCAAGTTGTGTTTGTTGTCAAGTCGCTATTTTGAATCAAAATAATTATTCATATTTCAGATAACCATGATAACTTAATAACTATCACTACTCTATCTTCTTCCGCTTAACCTTAAAACCTGCTTATCAGCGAACTTTCGATGCGGTTGAAATTATTCCAGATTTCAATTTTCAGGATATCCAATGAAACATTTTTTAGTTCTGCTGCCCTTTCATAAATTATATCTACTTCCCCGTCATATTCATCGGTTTCGAAAAATATTTTTTCCATTGGCAGACATTTTAACGATTCAATCGACTTTGAATTTTCATTTAATAAACTTTTACCAAAGGAAAACATGAATCCCTGCTGACCCAGTTGTTGTGTAATTTGAACATTACCGACATAACCATGCAGAATCCAAGGCATTTCGGGATGCAATTTTTGATGCAACTCAAACACTTCGTTATATGCTTTTACACAATGGATTATCAATGGTCTTTTAAATTCTTCGGCAATAAAAGCATGAGCCTTAAAAACACGTTTTTGTTCCTCGAAGTCGGCATCAATTTTTTTATCCAATCCACATTCTCCAACAAAACATACATGATCAAATTCAAGCGCTTCTTCAACTACCTTCAACAAATCATTGTTTTCTTCTGGTGTTTTTAAATGCCATGGATGTAAGCCTACCGAGTAAAAGTTTCGTCCGGTAAAAACGGCAAAATCCTCACCCGGAAAAATATTCTGAACAATAATCGTATCTGTTTCAACACGATCTGGGTGGGTGTGTATATCAATATAGGGTACAGGTTTCATTATTTTTTATGCTATGCGTATTGTAGCTTGCTCCACTTTCAGCATATTTCGAGTATTTTTTTCACAACATTCTTAGCACCTTCAGCAATTTGGTCGATAGTTGCATCAAGCATGTAGCACGGTGTGGTTACCAGTTTGTATTTTGTATCGTAAACAATTTCGCCATGACTTTTCTGGATATGAGTTGCGCCAAAAGTTTCGATTGCAGATGAAGCAGCATCTTCATTGCCAATTGTTACTTCAACGTCAACAAGAACTTTCGCTATTAAAACCGGAGAAATACAAAGCGCTCCAATCGGCTTTTCTTCAATAACTGTACTTTTTATTACTTTTTCAACTTCCTGATTTACAATACAATTTGTTCCATCGAATGCATACGTACAAAGATTTTTTGCAACTCCAAATCCACCTGGAAAAATTAGTGCATCAAATTCATTTGCTTTGTAATCTGAGAGTGGCTTAATATTGCCACGAGCGATTCGAGCAGCTTCCACTAATACATTCCGGGTTTCCTGCATTTCTTCACCCGTTAAATGATTAACAACATGCGCCTGATTAATATCGGGGGCAAAACACTGATATTGTGCTCCATTTTGCGCAATGGCGAGTAAAGTC
>JBFHJA010000584.1:0-2441 GCA_041596165.1 Draconibacterium sp.
AAATCCGGTATTTCTGTTTCTGAAATAAAAAGTAAAAATGAAGCCACAATCCCGCTTGCCCGCTACGGAAATATTGATGAGTTTGGCAAAGCAGGCGCATTTTTGCTTTCTCCTGCTGCATCATATATAACTGGTGTTAGTTTGGCTGTTGATGGTGGAATTATGAAAACGGTTTGGTAATGGGTGACGCGACCCGATAATTATCGGGTCCGATCCGCGTTAATAGAAATCGGCAGATCGAAAACCGCCGCACAAAAAAACCCGGAAGAAAATCTCCCGGGTTCATGTATTTCACCTTAAAAAATAATACGCTTTGTTATTTTACTTTGTCAACGATTGCTTTGAACGCTACAGGTTGGTTCAAGGCCAAATCAGCCAAAACTTTCCTGTTGATTTCGATCTCGTTCTTTTTCAACAATCCCATGAATTGCGAATACGACATTCCTTCCAAACGTGTTGCAGCGTTGATACGCTGTATCCACAATGCACGGAATAATCTTTTTTTCACTTTCCTGTCACGGTAAGCATACTGCTGGCCTTTTTCCCAGGTATTTTTTGCAACCGTCCAGACGTTTTTACGGGAACCGAAATAACCTCTTGTTTTTTTCAGTAAATTTTTCCTTCGGGCCCGTGATGCTACATGATTTACACTTCTTGGCATACTTTTACTTTTTTTGATAACTGGCGTCTCTCGATTTTCTCGGGAATACTTTAAAGCTCAATTATCTGGTTTATAACTTTTTTTACCTTTTTAAAAGGATTTATTTGTAACTGTCAGTTGACAGATTACTTCATACACAACAAAAGCTTTACGTTACTCTCATTGGTCTTGTCAATTGCAGTCCAATAAGTTAAGTTACGTTTACGTTTTGTACTTTTTTTAGTCAAAATGTGGCTTTTGTAGGCATGTTTCCTTTTAATTTTCCCACTTCCGGTAAGTCTAAAGCGTTTTTTAGCTCCGGAATTTGTCTTCATTTTTGGCATAATCCTACTTAATTAAATGTTATCAAAGAACTATTACTTCTTTTTCGGTGAAATATACATTGTCATTCTTTTGCCTTCGAGCTTTGGCATTTGCTCAACGGCACCAATATCTTCAAGCCCTGTAGCCAATTTCAAAAGTAAAATTTCGCCTTGCTCTTTAAAAAGGATCGAACGTCCTTTAAAAAATACAAAGGCTTTTACTTTGGCTCCTTCTTTCAGAAATTTCTCAGCATGGCGGAGTTTAAAGTTAAAGTCGTGTTCATCGGTTTGCGGACCAAACCTTATTTCTTTCACAACCACTTTAACGGTTTTAGCTTTCATCTCTTTTTGTTTCTTTTTCTGCTGATAAAGAAACTTAGAGTAATTTGTAATTTTGCATACGGGTGGTTCGGCTTTTGGCGAAATCTCAACCAAATCCAATTCCAACTCTTCTGCAAGTTTTAGGGCATCACGCAAAGCGAAAATCCCTGGTTCGGGAATATTGTCGCCCACTAACCTTACTTGTGGCACCCTGATTTTATGATTTAACCTGTGTTGAGGTTCCAACTCTGCTCTGGGTTGGTAATTTCTTGGACCTCGATTTTTGATAGCTATTTTAAATTCCTCCTATATTAGTTATACAATCCTGAAAGTTGCTCTCTTACTTCTTTTAAAAGAAAATCAGCGAACTCGCTGGTTTTCATTGCACCCTTGTCGCCCTCTCCCTGCCGGCGCACCGAAACTGTTTCGTTTTCGGCTTCATTTTCGCCAACAATCAGCAAATAAGGTGTTCTTTTTAGTTCATTGTCGCGTATCTTCCTACCAATCTTTTCATTACGGTCGTCAACGACGGTGCGAATATCGGAATTATTTAGAAAATCTGAAACTTTTTTCGCATAATCGTTATACTTTTCACTTATCGGTAAAACCACCGCTTGCTCTGGAGTTAGCCATAACGGGAATTTTCCGGCGGTGTGTTCAATCAAAACTGCGACAAAACGTTCCATCGAACCAAATGGTGCACGGTGGATCATTACCGGCCTGTGGCGGTTGTCATCGGCGCCAATGTATTCAAGTTTAAAACGTTCGGGCAAATTGTAATCAACCTGGATGGTTCCCAATTGCCAGCTTCTTCCAAGCGCATCTTTTATCATGAAATCGAGTTTTGGACCATAAAAAGCGGCTTCTCCCAACTCGGTTACAGTTTCCAATCCCTTTTCTTCACACGCTTCAATAATAGCTTGCTCAGCTTTGTCCCAGTTTTCCGACGTCCCAATGTACTTTTCAGGTTTATTGGGGTCGCGCAACGAAATTTGAGCTGTATAATTCTCGAAACTCAAAGCTTTAAAAATGATAAAAACTATATCGATTACTTTTTTGAATTCATCTTTCAACTGGTCGGGACGACAGAAAATATGTGCGTCATCCTGTGTAAAACTGCGGACACGTGTCAATCCGTGCAATTCACCGCTCATTTC
>JBFHJA010000585.1:0-2436 GCA_041596165.1 Draconibacterium sp.
GAAATGGATTTCCCCGGTGGCGATATGTGCGTAATAAACACTGTTCAGGCCAAGGCTTGCAAGTACTTTTTTTACGTCGGCAACATAATCGGGCAAATATTCGGGATGAACTGCAGTATCTTCAATTCCGGGAACACCTTTTCGGTCGCCGGGAATGTTTGCCAGCAGCCCGAGACCGGCGGTACGCAGTCCCCAAACCCGTTTTATATTATCGGCGCCTGTTACAAGCGGAAAATGGTAGCCCAAACCAGCATCCCGAAAATCTTTCTCCAGGGCAGCCGCTTTTTCTGTCAGTTCTTTTTCTGTTTCGAATGAAAATTCAATCATCAAAAGTGCACCGGGTTCGCCTTTCACAAAAAACCGGTTTTTGTTTTGCTCAATGTTTTGTTTGGCGGCATCCATCACAATGTCGTCCATCAATTCAATGGCGGTGGGTTTGTGCTTCAATGCAATCAGGTTTCCGAGCAACGATTCTTCCAATGTTTTGAAATGGGCACAAATCAAGCCTTTAAATTTGGGCGGAAGTGGAATCACATTCAGTTTAATGCGGTGCGAAAAAGCCAGCGTTCCTTCTGAACCCGCCAACAGTTTGCAAAAATTAAATTGTGGCCCGTTTTCAGTAAAAATTTCTGAATTCAACAACTCGTCAATGGCATAACCCATGTTTCTGCGGGTAAGTTTTGGGTTGGGGAATTGTTCGCGAATTTCCTTTTGATTTTCAGGGCTTGAAAGGGTTTCGTTAATATTCTCGTAAATGGCTTTTTCGAGCTGATTTGGATTGCCATTCAGTTTTTGCTGAAATTCAGACTTTGTAAGCTGCTTAAAAGTAGTTTCCGAACCATCGGAAAGGATGGCATCTACCTCCAGAATATGTTCGCGGACGCTACCGTAAACCAACGAATGCAGGCCACAGGAATTGTTCCCCAACATTCCGCCAATCACGCAGCGGTTGGCAGTTGAAGTTTCGGGGCCAAACTGCAAACCGTGTTTTGCAAGAAATAAATTTAATTCGGCCAGAACAACTCCCGGCTCGACAATCACATATTTTCCAGCCTCGTTAAATTCGAGGATTTTGTTCATGTATTTCGAAATGTCGACAACAATCCCGGGCCCGACAACTTGCCCCGCCAGCGAAGTGCCTGCACCACGCGGGATAATTGAAGTGCCGTTTTCACGTGCAAAAGCGATTATTTTTTTGATATCCTCTTTTGATTTTGGTTTGGTAACCGCCAACGGCATTTCTTTATATTGCGAGGCATCAGTGGAATATAAAACCCGTTGAACGTTATCAACAAAAAGGTCGCCTTCGAGTTGGGATTTTAGTTGGTCGAATTTTGCTATTGTTGTCATAATCTGAATTGAAAGAGTACAAATTTAGAAATAGAAGCCAAGGTTTTGCAATCTTGAGCTTGAAATTGCCTATAAAACGGTATAAATTGTTTTTGAGCGGGTTCAATGAATTTGTTTGGCTTTTACAAAAGTATTTTCAGAATTCAGTCACAAAAAAAGAGGTTAGCAACAACCTCTTTTTTTGGATGACTTCTTTTAAAATCCACCATATTATCTTTAAAATCCGGTATCATTCCGGGGAAATATTGGATTACATATCATTTAGAATGAGAAACCAAGTTCTAATTCAAATTGATTCATTTCTAATTCTATGGTTTGTGCCGGATCCAACGGATTTGGCCCCATTATACTATTGTTTAAAGCATGTTTAATGGCTAAATTAAATTGACTTCCTGAATTGCCAATCTCTTTCGAAAATCCCAAAGCCAACTGGTTTTTAACAATTGCCGGAACCAAAATATTAAACATTACTTCTGATTCCTGAATCGGATTTTCGCCAATTGAAACACCACCCCTAAAAGTCCATGTCTCAATACCTGAATAAGTTAGCCCGATTTTGTAAACCATAATATCTTTCCATCCAAACCCTGCACCTTCTTCAGTTCCCAAATCATTTGTCATTAAATTGGGAAACATAGGATTTGAAACGGATTTCACGCCGCTGTATAAAATTTGTTTTACATCGGCCATCAACGTAAAGTCAGAGACAAAATTCCATGCAGCTCCTGCAGTCCAGCTCGCAGGAACGTCAAAGTCTCCTTCCTGGGCAAATAAACCGGCATATTTGTCAAATGCACCCATTTTTACTTTTGACTGGTATGTTGCTCCAATAGATAAATTATCGGTCAAATACCCTAAATACCCAACTTTAAAACCAAAACCAAAACTTTTGTCATTGCCATTTCCTGTGAGAGCAGTTGAATTGGACGAGAAAGAGGCAAATGAGGCAAGTCCATATGCTTTAAATGACTGGTACCCAATAACGCCGCTAACTCCCAAACTATGATTATCTCCAAGTTTTTGTGAAAAAGTTATATTACTTAACATTTGTGCCAGGTTTACACCTGTTTTTTCTGAACTTTGATC
>JBFHJA010000586.1:0-2421 GCA_041596165.1 Draconibacterium sp.
AATCATATTAAAAGTTGTGTAACTCCTTTGCCTTAAAACAAACCGATCTTTATTGAAAATTTAAAAGCATCAAAAATGAAAAGATTGAAAACGAGTTTACTTATAATTCTAAGCACTGCAATGATTTTTTCGGGCTGTGCATCATGGAATAAAACCCAAAAAGGAGCAGTTATAGGAACCACAGCCGGCGGGACAGCTGGCGCTGTAATCGGCAGGGCTTCAGGAAATACTGCCCTGGGCGCGATAATCGGCGCGGCAGTTGGTGGCGCATCTGGCGCAGTAATTGGCCGTCAGATGGACAAGCAGGCTGAAGAAATTAAAAAAAGAGTACCCGATGCAAAAGTTGAACGCGTGGGAGAAGGCATAGTCATTGAATTTAGCAGCAATGTATTATTCGGTTTCGACAAATCTGCATTGTCAAATGATGCTAAATCAAATCTCGATAAACTGGTTCTTGTTTTGAATAATTATGTTGATACTGACATTGAAATACAGGGACATACTGACAGTAAAGGCAGCGAAGCGTATAACCAGGATTTGTCGGTAAAACGGGCACGAATGGTTTCTAATTATTTAACTGATAAAGGAATAAATACAAATCGGTTAAATGTAAAGGGATTTGGTGAAACAGTACCCAAATACGGGAATGACACAGAAAATGGTCGCACCGAAAATCGCAGGGTTGAGTTTTTAATAACCGCCAACGAAAAAATGAAAAGAGAGGCAGAACAGGACGCCAAAAATTAATCATACACACATACTTAAATAATTTATTATGAAAACAATACAATTTTCTTTGATTTTTATATTTACACTTTTTATTTCATCGGTAATGGCGCAAAGCAATGCTCCTGGCAAAACATCGTTTGCCGTACTCGGAGGTGTCAATTTTCAAAACCTGAACGGTGAAAATAGTAATGGCACCAAACTCGAAAACGATTTAATACTTGGTTATCACTTCGGCGTAAATGCTCAGATTCCAGTTGCTCCAGAGTTTTACTTTCAGCCGGGTTTGCAGTTCAGTACAAAGGGTGCAAAAAATACAGTTAGCGCTTTAACCAGCACTTATAAGCTTTCTTATATCGAATTGCCTTTAAATTTTGTTTATAAGGGCTTGCTTGGAAAGGGCTATTTTTTGATGGGATTAGGACCTTATGTCGCATATGGCGTTAATGGTAAAGCCATTTTTGAAGGAGGTTCAATAACTTCTGAATCAAAAATCGAATTTAAAAATGAGGTGGTATCAGGCGATCCAGTAACCACAGTTTATATTAAACCTTTTGATGCCGGTGGTAATATTTTCTTCGGATATGAAATGGCAGGCGGCTTGTTTTTGCAACTAAACGCACAACTCGGTATGATTAACATTAAGCCTGACAACTATCTGTTTCCTGATGAAAGTTCTACTTTAAAAAATACAGGCTACGGTCTTTCGCTTGGGTACAGGTTTTAACCATATAAAATTAATAAACATGAAAACAAAAAAATTGAAAAATCCGGCGACAAGCATCTTTTGGGGGATTTTAATATTGGCGATGGTCATTCCATACATATCATCCGCCAAAAAAATCACATTTTCAAACTCTACTGTTGTTCCGGCAGCAAAAGGTTCTGTGAAGGTTAAAAAAGATGATAACAGGAATTACACTTTTAAAATAGTAGTGTCGGATTTGGCAGAAGTTGAAAGGGTTTCGGCATCAAAAACCACTTATGTAGTTTGGATGGAAACAGACCGGGGAAACTTTGAAAACCTTGGGCAATTAAAAAGTTCAACAAGTTTTTTATCGAAACGTCACAAGGCATCTGTTGAGGCAATTTCTTCCTTTAAACCGGTCAAAATATTTATTACTGCTGAAGAAGGTATAAACATACAATATCCTGATCGGCAAATAATATTAACCACTGAAAATTTTAGAATAAAATAAGTACAATAAAAAATATGAATATGAAAAAAACTTTGGGAATCGTGCTGGTAGCAATCGGAATAATAATGATGGTTTATACAGGTTTTAATTATGTAACTAAAGAAAAAGTTGTCGATTTGGGTCCGATTGAAATAAATGCTGAAAAAAGCCATAATGTTCAATGGCCGCCTATTGTTGGGCTGGTATTAATTGCAGGTGGTATTGTGGTCATAATATTTGATAAAAAGAGTATTCTCTCCTGACCAAATTTCAGGAATCAGGTTGAGCTAAAATAAAATTAAAACAATGGACAGTAAAGAAGTTGAAGGAAGCTGGGAAGAAAAGAAAGGTAAACTCAAACAAAGATTTGCCGTGTTAACTCACGATGACCTTATGTTTGCGGGAGGAAATATAGATGAACTATATGATAAACTTCAAATAAAGCTTGGCAAAACTAAAGCGGAATTTCAAAAAATTATTGAATCACTATAAAATGTTTAACAATTAATACAAAAAG
>JBFHJA010000587.1:0-2421 GCA_041596165.1 Draconibacterium sp.
CCTTTTATTAAATATATTGAGTATATGTATTTTGTTGGTGCACTGGAAGTGTTGGATGACAGATTGATTTCATTTGAATTTGAGAATTTCAAAGCGTATCATATGAATTGATTCTCAGTAAATTTAAAATATAGTTTGATTCGTTTTTTTCATAATGTAATTGGTTTAGTTAGTTATTTTTTAGTTGAGGTTGTTTGGAGTTTTTTGAATTTTGTTTTTAAGGTTTAATTGTTAGTTAAAAAACGTCATTTTTTATATAAAATGGCGTTTTTTATATGTTTAGCAGGGTGTTTTTCCAATTAAATGAAAGTAGCCGTCTATGGTATTTTCGACCTTTTTTCTTTCTTTTCCGATGCTGCCAACTACCCACTTTAAAATTAATTGTTTAAAAATAATGGTCTTTTCGGCACTTTATCAACAAACGACTGCCTGAAAATGTATTACCTTTGGCGCTTAATTTTTAAGATTAATCCAAAATGAAGAGAGATAATTTGGTTTTCGAAATCATTGAGAAAGAACGCCAACGGCAATTAGGAGGAATCGAATTGATCGCCTCCGAGAATTTTGTAAGCGACCAGGTTTTGGAAGCTATGGGTTCGGTAATGACAAACAAATACGCCGAAGGTTACCCAGGCAGGCGTTATTACGGCGGATGCCAGTTTGTTGATATGACCGAACAATTAGCCATTGACAGAATAAAGGAAATTTATGGAGCCGAATGGGCAAACGTGCAACCTCATTCAGGTGCACAGGCAAATGCCGCAGTATTAAGCGTAATTTTAAATCCTGGAGATTCTTTCCTGGGTCTTGATTTATCGCACGGTGGTCACCTTTCCCATGGTTCGCTTGTTAACTCTTCAGGTATTCTTTATAATCCTATTGCGTACAAAGTAAAAGAAGATACTGGATTGGTGGATTACGACGAGATGGAATCTTTGGCAATCGAACACAAACCAAAACTGATTATTGGCGGAGCTTCAGCTTATAGTCGCGACTGGGACTACAAACGCATGCGCGAAATAGCCGATAAAGTTGGCGCATTACTGATGATAGATATGGCTCACCCTGCTGGTTTGATAGCTGCAGGTTTGCTAAATAATCCAATTCCATACGCTCACATTGTAACTTCAACAACTCATAAAACCTTGCGTGGACCACGCGGTGGAATTATACTGATTGGAAAGGATTTTGAAAATCCATGGGGAATTACAACAAATAAAGGCGAGGTTCGAATGATGTCGTCATTACTTGATTCTGCTGTTTTTCCCGGACAACAAGGCGGTCCGCTGGAGCATGTTATTGCTTCAAAAGCAGTTGCGTTTGGTGAAGCTCTCGCTCCTGAATATAAAGAATACCAAAAACAGGTCATTGTAAATGCTCAGGCAATGGCAAAAGCCTTTGTTGACCTGGGTTACAAAGTAATTTCCGGTGGCACCGATAACCACTCCATGCTGATTGACCTGCGTGCTAAATTCCCAAATATTACAGGTAAACAAGTTGAAAATACACTTGTGAAAGCTGAAATTACTGTCAATAAAAACATGGTGCCGTTTGACAGCCGTTCGCCATTCCAGACTTCTGGAATCAGAGTTGGAACACCTGCAATTACAACGCGTGGTGTTAAAGCTGATTTGATGCCTGTAATTGTTCAGCTTATTGATGAAGTAATTTCTAATATCGAAGACGAAAATACAATCAAACAGGTAGGCGAAAAAGTTCACAAAATGATGAAGGATTTTCCACTGTTTGCATACTAAGCAGATTAAAATTTCGGGCTCAAAGTTTAAAGAATTCAATATTAAAAGGCTCCGGGAGTAAATTAACTTTCGGGGCTTTTTTTATTCCTAATTGTTACTTTTGCTTCATTGAGTGTGTAATGAATCGATCAAACAAAATATCAGTAACAATAATAACAGGCTTTCTTGGAGCCGGGAAAACTACTTTTATCAATCAACTTCTAAAACACAATCCTGAAACTCAATTTGCCCTTGTTGAAAACGAATTTGGTGATGTTTCAATTGATACAAAACTGATAAAAGGTGTTGATGCAAGCCAGATGTTTGAGCTGAAGCAAGGTTGTATTTGCTGCACCATTTCCGATGAATTTGAACTTGTTTTACAGGAACTGGCCGAGCGTTTCCCCAATGTTGAGCACCTACTTATTGAAACTACCGGAATCGCTGACCCTGCTTCAGTAATCCGCCCTTTTTTTGCCGATGAAAATTTAAATGAAATCTACCAATATAACGGCACAATATGTTTGGTTGACGCGCTCAATTTTGAAAACTCACCCGAAAAGCAAATTACAATAAAACAGCTTGTTGTAGCTGATTTAGTAGTGGTCAGCAAATCAGAAAGCCTATCTGAGATTCAAAAAGAAGCCTTTAAAATAAAACTTAAAAAAATAAATCCTTTTGCTGA
>JBFHJA010000588.1:0-2417 GCA_041596165.1 Draconibacterium sp.
AACCAACAACCCGGTTTTTTGAGCGTCTTCTTCGCTCTTAAATGTAACTTGTTTTTCAATAGCTGGAATTATATCCTGTTTGATTATCAGTTTCTTATTCCTTAAAATATTATATCCCCAACCGTTTTCGCCTATCCGGAATGTTTCTACTGAAAATTCAATTTTGGCAAGTTCCTGTGGTTTTGTTTCACTTTTTGCATTTTTAAATGCAACTTGAAAAATCAAAATAATAAGGACAATAACAAAAGCTGTAACAACAGGAAATATTGCCTTTTTAAATGTCTTCATCATATTCGGCTTTGGGGTCAAAACTCCAGATATCATCCAGGTAATAACTTGAACTTCTGCCTGTTGTAACATACCCGCGCGACCCGATACTAAAACCAACTGCATCCGTGCGACTCAAGCCTTCAAAAGATGTTCTTTCAGTCCACAAATCGGTTACAGGATCGTACTCCCAGATAGTGCTGAGCAAAGTGCCCGTGCCGCCTGTCGCCAAATACCCTTTCCCGTTAATAGCCAGCCCAACAGCGTTGATTCGCGCAATTGATGTATAGTCGTCATCGAAAGTGTTGTCGTCATCAGCATCATAAATTTCCCTCATTTCTGTCCACGAGCCTGTTGCGGGGTCATAACACCACATATCACTCAGGTAGCTTCCATTGTCGAGGCCAGAAACCACATAACCTTTGTTTTCGAGCACGAATGCGTTGGCATTAAAACGTTTTGAACCACCGATACTTATAATTTGTGTCCAGGTGTCAGTAGCCGGATCGTATTCGTAAAAATCTTTTAAGTAATTGTCGTCGTAACCCGAGCCCAAATAACCTTTGCCGTTTACAACAAAACCAACTGCGCCATAGCGGGCAGAGCCTTTAAAAGCAGCTTTTGACTCCCATGTGTTTGTTGATGGGTCGTAGGCATAAAAATCGTTCATTTTATCGTCTCCGTCATAACCAGTTCCAACATATCCTTTGCCGTCGATACCGAAACCAACTGATCCTGTTCGCGCTGCACCCGGGAAATCTGCCTTTTGTGTCCAGTAGTTTAGTGAAGGATTGTACTCCCAAAAATCGGTAAGACGGTCATCTCCGTCGTAACCGGTGCCAATATAACCTTTGTCACCAATGGAAAAACCAAAGGCATCACTGCGCGGAACCCCATCGAAATCTGACAATTCCGACCAATTGCCCATTAAATCATCATCGTCGTCGTCGCTACATGAAACGATTAAAAATGAGAACAGTATTAAAAGAAGGAATTGATAATTAATTTTCATTTTGTATTTATTTGAATTTTTGATTTATCGAATTACAGGGCAAACCTATTGGTCTTGTTTATCTGAAAAAAAGATATTAGACAAGTAGGGAAAATGTATAGATGAACAGCTAATAAATATCGTTATTCAAATGTAAATGGCAGAAATCCCCTTGATTTTAACGTTAACGAACTTTAAAAAATCAATATTATCTCTGATTGTCGATACTTCTTCCACGTTGGTATATCTTTTTTTTTACCCCTGTTTTTGTTCTGTTCATTTGGCGAATGAATTTTGAAATATTACAAATGAATTCAATCAAGTGGTTATATATAGCCATATTGTCTTGCGCTGTTGTATCTTGCACCAATGAAAGCGATTTGACGCAAATTAATATCGGGGATGGTTTTATTGAGTCCCAAACCAATTTTGTGATCATCGATACTTTTACGGTAGGCATGTCAACGGTTATAATCGATTCGATACCAACATCAGGAACAGGCGAGTTGTTGGTTGGAGAATACACCGACGAAAGCCTGGGAACTATTAATGCTCAAAGCTATCTTCAGTTGGGGGCGCCTGGAACACAGGATATTGTTGACGAAGCAGTATTTGATTCATTGGTTTTGGAACTCAGTTATTCTACCCAATTTTATGGAGATACATTGCCTCTCCAGGAACTCAACGTGTTTCGGGTAACCGACGACATTGAATTGTACGACGACAATTTGTTGTATAATACTTCAAGTTTTTCGTGCGAAGATAGTCCGATTGGCATGTTGCAATTCTATCCAAAGCCAAATACAGATGATGTATTTACAATGCGGCTGAGCGATGATTTAGGTGTGATTTTTATGAACATGATGAAAGAAGAATCAAGTGACATTACTACATCTGAAAAGTTCGTTGAGTTTTTTAAGGGGATTGTACTAAAGCCGGGATCAAACAACTCGTGTATCCTTTCATTTCAGGGTGTTGACTCGTTGGTGAACATGGTTTTATACACCCATTATATTGAAGAAAGCCGGATTGAAAAAAGTTATGATTTTCAATTGTATTCCACAAGTACTTGTTTTAACCACATTGAAGCCGACCGTACGGGAACAGCCATTGAAAACATAAAAACCCAGCGCGAGGAATTATCATCAACCATAACCGG
>JBFHJA010000589.1:0-2385 GCA_041596165.1 Draconibacterium sp.
CACTTTTGTTGTATAAATCTCCGGTTTCTTATCCGGGCACGATACTCTTTTATTTCCCAAAACTAATTTTGGTTTTTCTATGTCACTTATAACAATTAAATGCCCGCAACTTACGAAATCTCCATTTTCATTTTTTATTGAGTAAGTTCTTGTAATTGTTTCCGGACAACTTTTTGAGTCGGAAACATCTCCCTCCCAGATAAATGTAGTTTCATCAACCGGGTATGGTGAGCTCGTTGCAAGTCCACCTGCTGATTTGAAATTAGCATAATTGTTAAATGGTTGAGGATAACTGCCAACACAAGCTATTGTTGAATTTGGTGGGCAAGTAAAAGTAAAAATTGTGTCAATTTCACCTGGATCGGATTTAACTACATCCACACTTTCTGATAAATGCCAACAATTGTTTTCGTCAGTTACTTCCAGTGAATATTTGCCTGATGCCGAAATAACGTATTTTCTTTGTGTTGCATTGCTTATTTTCGATCCATTTAGCAACCATTGATAAGTATTATATTCGTTTACTGAATACAATGAATCTTTATTGACACTAAAGACAGGGGGAGTAGAACTTGCTGTTTTGATGGTTTTAAAATAATTGCTTTTATATGCAAGGCTTGAATTAATTATGTGTTCACCACTCGATACATTGTTCAGGTTGATATCCCTTGTTTCACCATTTGACAGGTTAAAGTACATCAAATCATTAACTTCATTTACATGACCAATTAAATGGGCATGACCAAGTTCATGCAACGCGACCGAGGCAAAATCAATTTGTTGTTGTTGGATGTTGCTATTGTCAAAGCACCAGTTTTCAGCATTCGAAAAAACAATATCAACTTCTGTAAGCACAAACTCACTTGGGTTCGAAGATGCTGATTCGAGAAAATAAGAGGCCTGTCCTAACATTTCGCCACCTGAGTTACTGAGATCTCCAAATTGAATGGAGCAAATGTCATCTGATCCCGGTTCAACCGACATTGTGTTACCAATTTCCCACGGAACGGAAGTTGCACAGATCCATTCTTTTATTGAACTTTCAATTATTTCTTTCGATCCACTGAATGAACTCAAATTACTATGAGGATGAAAAGTATAACCACCTTTATTGTTTCTGTTTATTAAATAAACAGGTAGGTAATTTTGTTGTATTAAATTGTATTTAACCGTAAGTTTTTCACTGCTTTCAGCTTTAGTTCCGTCAATTTCAACTTTTATTTTACCGGTTGCAACATCGGGTGGGACTACCATTTTAATTTGATTGTCGCTCCATGAAAGAATCGGGAAATCCGGATCTGTAATAATCTGGTATGGGTTATCAGCGCTTGTAAACCAAATTAAACTTCCCGCCTGTGTAGTTCCAAAACCTTCGCCAGAAATACTCAAAATGGTTCCTGTTCCGGCTGTTACAGTTTTAGGCGAAAATCCAGTGATTTTATGTGCGCTGTTGGTTGATTTTAAAATTGGAGCAGATGAATTGTATTTAATTTTCTTGCCTGAAATCTCTTCAATTTCATGAACGAAATCATCGTAGGTTTCATTCCCATCCGCACTTTCTACTTTGAGCGATTCGTCACCTAAAAAGGTGAAGCTATTTCTGGAATTGATAAGCAAGTAGTTATCATCCGTATTGTTGCTAATACCATTTTGGGTGGTCAGTTTTTTCATCATAAATATTCCTTTGTCACCTATTTCCAATACGGGTGAAGTACTTACAATTTGCAGAATGTCATCAACCTTTCCTCCCATCAATAAAAGATTCGGATTCTTTTCGGAATAACCTTTTAAGGTTGTGGTTATTTTTAATTCAAAAGCGGTGTAAATATTTTTGTGTTGTAAATTCCAAAACGAATGTTTTCCAATTATTTCTGCCTCAATAACTATATCAGATTTTAAGAAATTCTCCTGAACTGAGGTTTTCGAAGAGTTTTGCGAAAATCCAAAAACAACTTGTATTACAAGAATGGAGATTAGATAAAATTCTCTCATAGAATTTAAATTTAGGTTTTAATAAATAAAAGATTAAGCGTCAAGGGTTTAAAATTATAAAAATATCTGATTGTTTAATTTTAAAAATTTAAAATTTTAAACCGTGACAGTGAATTTTGGTTCTGTAACAAAATAACGCCTTTGTAAGTAGCAGATAGTAAATGTTTTGCAGTTGTTTTATTCTGTTTTAATTTCATTTATTTTACAGAAAGTAAGGAAGATGCAAAAGTATACTTGTATGATCTTGAATGAGCCTGCTTTTTCCTTTGCGTTTTTAAAAAGTAATCACCTGTAATTTAAAACTGTTTAATCTTTATTTTTATATATTTGTTGATAATACATTTTTAAAATTGGTGTTACTATGACAGTTTCGAGAATTGGTGTTTCGCTGGA
>JBFHJA010000590.1:0-2382 GCA_041596165.1 Draconibacterium sp.
CATAAATACATCTCCATTGTGAATGGGCCGAATGAAATTTAAGTTACTAACCGAAACAGTTACAGCCGGTGAATTAATCACTTCTTCAATCTGAATTGAAGCTGCTTTATCCATTTTAGACATTACCCAGCCGCCAAATGCTGTACCTGCATGGTTTAGGTCTGTTGGAAATGTCCTTCCTTTGAGTGAGAGTTGTTTCATTTATCTTCCTTAGAATAAGGTTTCATAGTTGCCAAAGTGCTAATAATCATTTTTATCCGTACTAATTGGTTTGTGTGTTTTTAGCCACTCCTGCCCTTCTTTTGTAAGAAAAAAATCCATCCACATGTAGTACATTTTTTTGTTCTCGCCAACCGTAACCCAATGACTTGACCCAATTGGGATATGAAGTAGTGAGTAAGCTTTAAATTCCGCTGATTTATCGTCGGCATGCACCACAACATCATTGTCTGTTAGCCCCAGAAACAACTGGTCGAGCATTGCATGTTCATGTGCTCCCACTTCATCGGGGCCTGGCGCTTCTACGGTTCCAAGCGAAACACGGGGAATAATATCGGCCGGCAAAACTGTGCGGCTAACTGTATTCGGACTTTTAATTTTTTCGGTGTAAGGCTCACAGTCACTAAACTTTGTAAAATACATCGCGTACTTATTTTCCGCAGGAAATCCCTTCAAATCTCCTTTGTCCTGTTCGCTTAATTTTTTTGTGAATTGAAGAAAATGTAACTCTTCACCTTCCTGAACTTCAATGTTTACACTTTTGTATGACATAGGAATTGCGATAGATTCAGGGACAAGGTTGTAGAAAATTGTATCAGCATTCATTGTACCAATCCCTTTTATAAAAAGGAACATATTTACGTTTTCATCTGACAGCTGAATGGTTTGAACTGTTGGACCGGAATAGGCAATGTGTTCAATTTTAGTTTCTGCAATTTCGCCGTGCAGCAATTCCTCAGTAAAAACATTTTGCCCCGCAGGAATTTGCATTTTCATTTCCTGCACTGCAATTTCCGGAGATTTTTCGCAGGAGATAGAAAAAGTGATAATAAAACTTAGCGCAAGGCAAAGTTTTAACCCTTTATTTAAAGAGCATTTTATTTTATACATGGATATTCTTAATAATGGTTTTCGATTTGAAATAAATTTCCTGATTTAATACATCAACTTCAACTCAATATTTTCCTGCACCACAATTTTGCCCGAATTGGTAATTGTGTTATCAGAATGTATATTGTTTTTCGCTCCCCATAACAAAGCCACCAATTTTACGGGATTATTTTTAAAGGTGTTTCCGGTGATATTTACATTTACAATTCCCTTCGAATTAATTAGGATTCCATCCTTTGCCTTCGATCCACAATTTGTAAATGTGCTGCTGCTTACCAGCAGATTACCTCCAATGGTAGATTCGTCGTACCCACCCCGATAATAATCAACAGCACTATTTTTTATGGTATTGAACGTACAGTTTTTTATGGTCAGAAATTCCACATTGTAATCGCCATTGTCATCAGTTTCCCCCGATAATTCGATGCCATTTTCGCAATTTCGCAACTCCGAATCAGCAAATAGAATTTCATCGGCGAACGTTTCTTTATAGGCTTTTAATACATAGTCGAAATTGCTTATCTCACATCCTTCAACACTCAGGTTGTACAAACTCGACATATTTTTCTTTAGATTGGCAAAAGCGTATTGGTCTTGTTTTCCTTCTAACCAGACATTTTTTAGAACTAAATTTCCTTTGGGATGTAATTCAAAAGCCGGAGTTTCACTTTCGCCTGAGTAAATAATTTGAGCTTTGTTTTCAGCGTCTTTTGATTGAATCGTAATTTTTTTGTTGATTACCAATGAAGCACTCAATTCATACGTTCCGGCAGGCAATTCGATAATATCGCCACTTTTGGCTTCTGTAATTTTTAAAGCCAAATTACCCGATTCCGTTGAAGCTGTATGAACTTTACTTTCTTCCTCAGAATTATCGATAGAAAACCAATTTGCCCCATATTTATTTTTGTCTAAAATATTAGGGTCTGTTGCAGACGTTTTACAAACTGCGCCAACCCAATTATTCTCCGACCGCGAATTTCCAAAAATATCAGTTCTTATAACTTCAAAATCAAAACCTTTGTAAGGTTCAATCTTTAGCTGATCTCCTGACGGAACATAAATATTTTCAGCTAGTTTGCTCATTTCGATTGAAGAAACATTCAGTCCTTTATATTCTTCAAATTTGACATTTTGATTATTGATAATATTACTTTCAAAATCAACACCGTCAATTTTGTCATAAGCAACAATCGGACTTTCATCCCCCACTTCATTATAGATTATATTGTTGGCCAAAATGGTTCGAATGGGCCGTGCCGAGCGAATTTC
>JBFHJA010000591.1:0-2368 GCA_041596165.1 Draconibacterium sp.
AGAACGAATAGAAAAAGAACCGGGGCACAGGCATCTTTCCCATTTGCTCGGAGTTCATCCATTTTCATTAATTACTCCCGAAAAACCGGAACTTTTTGCCGCTGCCAAAAATACCTTAGCCTGGCGCGAGCAAAACGGACACGGTGGAATGGGATGGGCACATGCGCATGCTCAATTGATGCACGCAAGGTTTCTCGACGGCGAAAAAGCAGTTAATAGTTTGCATACCTTATTAACGCAAGGGAAAAAAACCAGCCTGATGAATACTATTGGCCCTTTCCAGATTGATGGTAATTTTGGGGCTACCGCCGGAATAGCAGAAATGCTCATTCAAAGCCATCTGAAAGATGAAAAGGGGAATTTTATCCTTCAACTTTTGCCCGCATTACCCGCCGAATGGCAATCAGGAAATGTAAAAGGATTAAAAGCCCGGGGCGGTTTTATTGTTGATATGGAGTGGAAAGATGGCAAAATAACTACAGCCACCATTTTTTCAGAAAAAGGTGGTTCTTGCAAAGTGCAAATCCAACAAAGTATTATTGATTTGACCTTGAAGGAAGGTGAAGAATGGGAGTATAAATTGTAAAACTTCTTTTTGTATTTGATATCGATACTTTGTTTGAAATTGGAATTATTTCGTCGGGGACTGGTGTGTTTTGGTCAGAAATTTTAATTGCTTAAGATGCTGAAATTCTGTTCATTTCATCTTTTTAATATTGTTTGTTTTACAATCCTGGCTCTCCTTAGCGGTTGGAAGTTGCGAGCTAATTTGTTTTATTTAAACAATTAACCCAACTTTAAAAATCTAATATTAGAAATTACAATGAAGAGAATATTGACTTTAGGACTCTTGTTGTTTACGGTTGCAACATTAACAGATGAAGTGTGGGCTAGGAAACCCAACTCAGAAAATGAGGGAACTGCAAATGAGAACAACAGGCAAACTCAGTGGACTGGTAAAAAGATTGCATTTTTAGGCGATTCCATGACACAGAAAATGGATAGTTCAAAAACCATTTATTGGGAATATTTAGCCGATTTGATGGAGATAGAACCATTTGTATATGGTATAAATGGCCACCAATGGGATGGAATTTTCAAACAAGCCCAAAAGTTAAAACAGGAACACAGTTTCGATATCGACGCTATTTTTATTTTTGCCGGAACCAATGATTACAACCATAACTTACCTTTGGGAAACTTTTACAGTGAAACTGCTAAAAAAACCAACTTCAATGGCACAATGGTCACCCGGAAATACCGGACATTAATTGAAGACGACTCAACTTTTTGTGGTCGGATCAACAAGGTAATGGCTTTTTTAAAAGAGAATTACCCCGATCAGCAAATTATTATAATGACGCCTATTCATAGAGGATTTGCAAAGTTCAGCGAAAAAAACGTGCAGCCTGAAGAAAATTTTTCAAACGATTTGGGTTTATATATTGATGATTATGTGAATGTATTAAGAAATGCTTCTTCAGTATGGGCTGTTCCACTAATCGATTTGTATACGCTAAGTGGGCTTCATCCGGTGCTCGACTCCAATATAAAGTATTTTTTGAATGCCGATACCGACCGTTTGCATCCAAATTCAGCCGGCAATTTCCGCCTGGCAAAAACAATACAATATCAATTGTTAACACTGCCTTGTACACTGTTGCCAAAATAGTCATCAACTTAAGTTCAACTTAGGTTATTTCCGAAATAAACAAACGAACCTAAGATGACTATTGGGTTAATTTATAGCTGCTTATCTTAGGTTCTGCCTGGAAATAAAAAATGGTTGTTGTAAATCTAAAATATACCAGAATTAAATTATTCTGGCATTTATTAGATTTCTAATATTCGTAAAAATCAATATTATCGAATCAAAACTGAGTAAAAATGAATTTCGAACTCAGCATGAATTTTTGAACAAGCCACAAAAAAAGATCGCCAAATTGACGACCTTTTTTAGGTTCCTCACTTATTTTTAAACATTATAATTCTAATTATTGAAACAACAATAAAAAGAAGTTTACACCTCTATTTCAGTCTTTTAAAATAAGGCAGGCGTTGCAAAGAAACTTCTATGTCCACCGATTTCCCACCTTTATGAACAACACCTAAATCATCTTCCCATTTACCTTTTGGGAGTATTACATTTCTGATTTTTGCATCTTTTTCCAAAACAGGAGCTACAAGCAAATCGTCACCAAGCATAAACTGATTTTTTACCGCTGTGTATCCCTGGTGGGGAAAAACATATTCCATTGGGCGAACGATTGGTTCTCCTGTAACAGCTGATTCTTCAGCAAGTTTCAGTATTAAGGGAACAAATTTTGCTCTTGTTTCAACTGCTTTTTTACACGCTTCTAAATGTTTA
>JBFHJA010000592.1:0-2335 GCA_041596165.1 Draconibacterium sp.
ATACATAATAATGCAGGTTATTTTAGGTTCGGGTGGAGCTATCGGAAACGATTTGGCGAAAGAATTAAATACAAACAAGAGTAAAATCCGTCTGGCAAGCAGGTCACCAAAAAAAATAAATACCGATGATGAACTGATAATATGCGATTTAACAAAGCAGGAGGATGTTGAAAATGCAGTAAAAGGTTGTGAAGTTGCATACTTAACAGTTGGTTTGCCCTTCAGTATAAAAATATGGCAACAAAAGTGGCCCCTTGTAATGAAAAACACTATTTCAGCATGTAAAAAGCATCAAACAAAACTCGTTTTTTTCGATAACATTTATATGTATCACCCCAACAAACTCAACCCAATGAACGAAGAAACCGAAGTTTCTCCATGTAGTAAAAAAGGGAAAGTCAGGGCTGAAATTGCGCAATTGGTTTTAGATGAAATGGAATCAGGAGCTTTGGACGCAATGATTGTGAGAGCTGCCGATTTTTATGGTCCGGGTGTAAAAAACAGCGTATTAAACGAAGTAGTATTTAACAACTTAAAATCGGGCAAAAAGGCAAACTGGTTCTGCTCTGTTAATCATTTACACAATTTCACGTACACGCCCGACGCTGCCAAAGCCACAGCTCTTCTTGGAAACACTGCAACCGCATACGGACAAATCTGGCATTTACCAACGGCTGCTCCGGTTACAGGAAAACAATGGATTGAAAAAATTGCATTGGAACTGGGTGTTAAACCAAAAACTCAGGTTGCATCAAGATTTATCATTCGGGCAATGGGTTTGTTTAATCCAATAATGAAAGAATTAGTTGAAATGCTTTATCAATATGATCGCGATTACAACTTTGACAGTTCAAAATTTGAAAATACTTTTCACTTCAAAGCAACTCCTATTGATGAAGGCATTAAACAAGTAATTGCAGCCGGTTGATGAAACAAAAAATATGTGTAACTTTCTAAGCGGCATTTCAAATAATTGCTGCTGCCAATTATGAATAAAATTCATGAATATTTAAGTACAACAATTGGACTTTCCTCATCAACCCAGGTTAAAATTTTCCTTTCTCTGTTTATTCTCCTTTTTCTTTGGCTGCTTCAAATCGTTGTATCAAGTATTATATCGAAAAAAAACCTGAATGTAAAATCCCGTTACACATGGAGAAGGTCACTTTCATTTATAATTTCTTTTTTTGGATTTATACTAATTAGTGCCATCTGGTTACCCGCTTTTCAACAATTTGGGGCTTTTTTAGGATTGCTGTCTGCAGGTGTTGTAATTGCATTAAAAGACCCCATAACAAATATTGCAGGCTGGTTTTTTATTGTTTTTCGAAAACCGTTTTCAGTTGGCGACAGGATACAGATAGGGCAGCATGCTGGTGATGTAATTGATATTCGCTTGTTTCAGTTTACAATTCTCGAAATTGGAAATTGGGTTGAAGCTGACCAAAGTACAGGCCGGCTAATACATATGCCAAACGGTAAAGTTTTTCTTGATTCGCAAACAAATTACAGTGCTGGTTTTGAATATATCTGGCATGAAATACCAGTATTAATTACTTTCGAAAGTAATTGGAGAAAAACTAAAACCATTTTAGAGGAAATTGTAAACAAACATGCTGAACATTTAAGTGAAGATGCGGCAAAAGAAATATTTGAAGCAAGCAAGAATTACCTGATATATTATAAAAACCTCAATCCTATTGTTTATACTAAAGTGAAGGATTCCGGTATTCAGTTCACCATGCGCTATCTTTGTAATCCACGAAAAAGACGTGGTTCAGAGAACGAAATATGGGAAGAAGTGCTAACACAATTTGAAATGCATAACGATATAGAGTTGGCATATCCAACTACGCGTTTTTATAAAGCAGGAGAATAAAGTGCAAAATAACTTATCGGAAATCAGAATTTTAAAATAGTAACCCACGTTTTAATATCTTTATTTCTATACATACATATAAACTGATCTCTTTTTGAAATCTTAATCGAAGCATTAAACACTGATAATCAATTTTTAAAAAATGAAGTCATGATCATTATCATAACGAATAGTTGCTAAGGTTCAGAATTGTGAAATACCTGACATGCAAAAAAGTTGTTTTTTTGGGAAAAAGAAAATTAAAAAGTTTTGCCAATGTAAAAACAATTAATACATTTGCACGCACAAAAAAAAGGCATTTTTGCCTTTCGTTCTTTAATAAGGTGAGGTGGGTGAGTGGCTAAAACCAGCAGTTTGCTAAACTGCCGTACGGGAAACTGTACCGCGGGTTCGAATCCCGCCCTCACCGCATATAAAATATTATCGGGGTATAGCGCAGTCCGGCTAGCGTATCCC
>JBFHJA010000593.1:0-2310 GCA_041596165.1 Draconibacterium sp.
CCGCGAAACCAGGCAGCATCAGAGTTTACTAGAAATATGTCTGATTTCCAGTTCTTTCCATTTTGGTCGGTGAAACTTTCGAGCTTCCCGTTTTTTTCTAGGAAATCAACAATTTCGGTGTTGTAATGGAATTTAACATTTTTCTTTTCAAGTTCATTTACCAAACCTTCCACAATTTTATACATGCCACCTTTCACATTAAAATAACCATCGTGTTTGAATTCGGTATAAGATAAAAGACTGTAAATTGCCATTGTATCAAAAGGTGTTCGGCCCAGGAAAAAAGCAACAAGCGAAATAATTTGCCGTGCTTCGGGCGATGAAAAATGTTGTTTCACATGGTCGTAAAAACTTTTGAATAGTACCGGCAAGTGAATTGGATTTACCCGCATTAAAGTGAAAACATAACCCGCCAGTGAATCAAAATTATTTTTGATAACAAGGTCAACCGTATCGTGGAAAAGCGCCCCTGATTTTTTGATATATTTCTCAAACTTTTCTTTAAAATCGGGTTCAACGTCGGCAAACTGTTCGGCAAGTTTGTCAATGTTTTTGTAGAGCTGGTAGGTTTTAGGGCTGCCACTGAAATTCACTGAATAGAGTGGATCGAGTTCAACATATTCAAACGGGAGTTTTATGTTGCATGATTTTGCAAATTCCTCAAATTCGTATGACATACTGAAAAAACTTGGACCTGTATCAAAAGTGAAACCGTCTTTTTTAATCTGGTTTAACCTTCCGCCTGCCTGACTGTTTTTTTCGATGATTTCGACTATAAATCCTTGTTTTGCTAAACGCAAACCAGTTGCCAGTCCACCTAATCCGGCGCCGATGATGAGGACTTTTTTGTTGGAAGAATTTGTATTCATTGTTGTATTTGTTGTCATTATTGTTTCCTTAGCAATTGAGGCAATAAATCTTTTTTTACCCATAAGAAATTGGGTTCTACTTGCAATGCTTTTTGGTAATAAAATTTGGCATTTTCGTAATCTTCCATTTCAAAGTAAGATTGACCAATTAATGCCAGTAAACTCAAATAGTTCCAATCGTTTTCGAGTTGCGTTTTATCTTTTTCCATGAGTTTCTCCGCTATCTTAAAATGCTCAACTGCCTCTTTTTTAGAGCCGCCAAAAACGGGGGGCATGTAAAACTGACTGTTTCCATACTGAATGTAGCCCATTGGGTTTTGCGGATTTTGTTTCATCGAAAGCATTGAATACTTAATGTTTTTGGGCCCGATAAATGGGGCTTTTAATTTATTTATTCCAATCTCATATCCATAAAATGCTGATTTGTAGGCACTAATTATCGATGATTCTCCACCTGTTTTTCCCAGTTTTTCAAGATTTTCCTCTGCCAGTTCCAGGTATTTATCTGCTTCATCCATTTTGTCGACACCAATACAATATGCGATGTAACCGTATTGAAAATTAACCAATTCCATTAAAAAATCAGTATCTATTCGTTTTGAGTTTTCCATTTCATCGATTGTTGTTTTCCACTTTGGCATGTTGTTGCTAATGTAGGCATCGTAAATTTTGTTTTTAAACGATGACGCCCAACCAGACGAAACCACTGTAAAAACAAGGATTGCAATTATGATGATATGTTTCTGTCTTTCCATGAATAATGTTTGTTGTAGGTGTTGATAATCGCCTGGAATATAAAAATCCCCATTGTAATTTGTTGTGGGATTGCAAATTTCAAATTTCGAATTAGCGATTGTTTACTAACTATTGAAACAAAAACGCGCGTTAAAACTAGGGCTAATAAATATAAAAGAAAAACAGGTTTTGAAACTGAAAATAAAACTGGAATAAAACCTAAACTTGTTACCAGCCAAAACAGAATAGCCATAAAAAACGAACCCCCAAAAAATTGGATTACATTTTTTGAAAAACCATAAACTGCTTCAGAAAAACCGCCGTACATTCGGCAAGTAATTGATGAATTCCCCAACAAACACGCAATCCTTATCTTGCTTTTTTTTAAAAAACGTGCAATTTCAATATCTTCCACTTTGCTTGTTTTCATTCTTTCGTGGGGTTGAAATTTCTTATAAATATCGGATTGAAACAGCATAAATTGTCCGTTTGCGGCTGCAAGTGATGAAAAATTTATTTTTCGAACCAAAACCAGTGGAAGGAGGGAGAGAAGAATGAAGTTCATATTGGGTACTGTAATTTCTTCGCCCAGTGTTTTCATTATTTGCATCGGGAAAATAGAAAGCAAACCCAGCTTGTGATTTTCTGAAAATTGAGTTGTTTGTTGAATAATCTCGTTACCGATATTTACGTCGGCATCGAGAAA
>JBFHJA010000594.1:0-2295 GCA_041596165.1 Draconibacterium sp.
CATCTTTTGATTTTTCCTTCAACTTCATACCTGGTTTTATCTTTAAAATTGATTACAGTGGTTTGTAAATCACAGTAAAGTGGGTGAAATTACTATTTTTTGAAAAATTCCGGAAGCCTGACTATAATTAATCGCGTAAATCCTGATGGCGCACAATTAAAACAAAGAGAACAATTAAACCTATCGCACTAAGGATTAAACACTTATATAGCAAATTCAAATAAAAATATATTAAAATTTAAACCCATAATCAATCCCCAAAATATGTATTGAATTTCGTACTGAGAAATAATCCTGGTTGCGGTAATAAATCCCAATTTCATGATGCCTGGATAAATCGCGTGAAACGCCAATATCAAAGCGACCTTTATAAAAGTCCTTGTCTTTAATGCTGTAGAAAAACTCGTAACTAACATACGGGTCAATTTTTACCTTTGGAATATTGTATTTTAATTTTGCCCGTGGTCTGAAATAAAAAGTTTCCCATGGAATATCGCTCGTGTCATAATCGTTTGTAAAACGTAACCTTAATGAGCCAGCGAATCTTTTATACTTTGTTTTACCCGTCGCATCAAATAATATAATATTTGAAACTTCATTGTTTTTATCCTTAACATTTGTGTTGTAACGATAGGAGGTTGATAAATCTAAAAACGGAAATGCTTCATAAGTAAATTTTCCTTCCAAAATATATACATCCACTTTAAAATCATCTTGTAACCTAATTTCAGGAATGAAACTAAACTCAAAATCTTTTAGAAATTTTTTGGTGAAGGTTAATTCGATCCATGTTCCAAACTTGTCCGTTTTCGCCTGGATTACGGAATTGCCAATACAAAGAATAATTATTATCAGAACCAGCTGTTTCATTGATTTTACATTTGTTTTTTTGAGTTATTAACATCAAAAAAAATGGTAATTCGGGCAACATCTCTCAAAAAATCAATTTTATCAATCTGGTATCTTTTAATTTTGATTCCTGTTCTGTTTTCCAAATCCAATAACAACTCACTTTCTTTATCTTTATGAACGTTTTCAATATTTTCATAAATAACCTGAAGAGAATCTTCCTGCCGCATTAAAAGAACTTTTTCAAGCACACCGAGCGCACCAATCAGCAAAAAATTCACGAGTGTAAGCCCAATATATCCTACATGATCTTCAGACAAGGCATTAATTACAGAAACAGCAATGATAACAAAAAGATAGGTCATCTCTTTAGGTGGAATAGCATCAGTGCGATACCTGATAATTCCAAAAATTGCAAATAATCCAAGTGCAAAACCAAGTTCAAGAGTAACGCTTTCGAGCAAAAACACAAGTAAAAAAACAGCAGCACTTATTGCAAAATAGCTAAAGTAAAATTCTTTGCGTTTGCTAATTCTTGAATACAGAAACACAACAAAGGTTGCTGCAATGGCATTAAACCCGAACCGTATCAACAAGTTCCAGAATTCTGACATTTGCTCTGAGAAACTTCCCATTATATTTAATAGCTCCATATTGAGATTAATTTATTTTTTTATTTATAAAATTAAGTCGCCGTTTAAAAGAGTTTTGTTTTAATTTTTGGTCAAGTATAGCTCTTCCTGTGCAGTATTTCGACAACCCTTTTTGCCTGATTTTAAGTTCCTTTAAAATTGAAACGATTGGTGATAGTTTTAAACTCCTTCCTCTTTTCACTTCAAAAATCACAAGGTTCTCAATTTTGGATTTACCATTTTCATCCCAAAACTCCGGAGTGATATCAATTGTACATCTTTCGTGTTTTTGCTTATGGATTAGCGTCATCCGCTTAAATTTATTATTTAAACTGGGTTGAAGGTCCTCTCCTTTAAACGGAGTTTTTTGGTCAATAAAATCAAGTTCGGTTTGAATAAATTCTGTTGGGCCAGAATCGGTTGCAATACGCGTTTTTACAGTTCTCTTTTTGTTGGTTTTAAATTTCACTTCTAAAAAGCTACTGTTTGTTGAAACATAATTGCGTTGTCTTATCTTAACACGGTTTAATTTTTTGTTGTGGTGTTTAATGTACATCGAACTATCCTCAGTATCAAAATAAGTTGTTTGATAATCCATAATTCGCTGACCGTCTATTTCAAGTATATCATAGTAATCAAGGGCGTATTCAAGCAGAGGGAATAATTTTGCGATATGAAACCAATATTTCCGATCAATTCGGCTCATCAGTTTTACTTCGTTAATTTCATGCAAAGAAACGGAAGAAAAGGTTGAAACTATGTCCTTGATTTCTTTCAAGACGGTTGGATGGTTTAATTTTACAGCACACAATAC
>JBFHJA010000595.1:0-2272 GCA_041596165.1 Draconibacterium sp.
AGCACCCATTTTAGAAATTTGTTTTATTTTAATTGCATTTTTATAATCCGATGATTTTATGATAAATTAAAGAAGCTGGAAATATGGGAATATTTACTTATCTGACACCTTTTATTTATTTTCTTTTGGTTTTAATATGGGCTTATATTCTTGTTTTCTATTTATGGAAGTTATTCAATAAAAGCCTTAACGACAAACTACTAAAAACACTTCTGATTATTTTGGCAATCGACGCGTTCAGGGCCTTTTTTGAAAGTTCATATTTTGGTGTTTGGTACACTTCTCATGCGGGAATTATCCCAATCGAAATTTATAATTTTCTTGCAAAGCCGCAATTAGTGTTCTTTCCTAAATTATTTAATCTTATAGTTTCATTTTTAATTTTGTTTATACTTATTCGTAAATGGATTCCAGCCGAAACAAGCCGATTGGAAAATATTAAAGCCATTGTTAAAAAACAAACTGTTGAATTGCAGCAAAATGTAGCTCAGCTAAAATACATAGGTGAAAAGTTAAAACATAGCAAAAAAAAGTATAAAAATGTTTTTGATTATTTTCCTTTTCCTGTTTATGTGTGGCAATTTGTTGAAAATCAATTCGATTTAGCTTTTGCAAATCAGGCGGCATTGTTAAAAACAACAGATCTGTCAGAGGTACCGTTGGGAACTAATTCTTCTCATTTCTGGAAAAATAGTCCACAACTTAATGCATATTTAAAAACATGTTTTGAAACAAAAAATACGGTCTCAGTAGAATATACATTTCCAAAACATACAAATAAAAGCCCGGAGACGTACTCCATAACTTTTAGTTTTGTTCCTCCCTTTAATGTTCAGGTAGTAATGGTTGACATTACCGAACAAAAAATTGCTGAAAATGAATTGACGACGCAGCAACTTCTTTTCGAAACCATGTTTAATACCATTCCCGATGGAATTGTTATTACAAATACAAATAGGGAAATTCTTGTGGCTAATAGCGGAATGAAAACAACATTTGGATACACTGAAGAAGAGATTGTTGGCAAAACTACAGAGTTGCTTTATGATTCGCCCGATAATTATAACAACATGGGGAATAAAGTATATGGCAAGAATGCCAGCAATCCTGATAATCTTTATATCACTTATTACAAGAAAAAGGATAACACAGTATTTCCAGGTGAAACCTTTGGTAAAAAACTATTTGACAACAAGGGAAATTGGATTGGCAACGTTGGAATAATGAGAGATATTACCGAACGCGTGGATTTTATTCGTGAAATTAAAATTGCAAAAGAAAAAGCAGAAGAAAGCGACCGTTTAAAGTCTGCTTTTCTGGCCAATATGAGCCACGAAATAAGAACTCCTTTAAATGGAATTCTTGGATTTTCAGACTTGCTGGGTAACCCCGATATTGATGACGATCAAAAACAAAAGTTCATAAAGTTAATCGATTACAACGGACAGCAACTATTAAATATAGTATCAGATATTATCGATATTTCAAAAATAGAATCCAATCAATTGGAAATTCAAAAGACTGAAACCTGCATTAACAATGAATTGGATGGAGTATTTGATATCATTTTACAAAGAATACAACAAGTTGGGTCAGCAGTAAAACTTTCCAGAAGTTACCAGTTAAATAGTATCGAAAGTACAATCATTACCGACAAATTCAGGTTTAGGCAAATAATGTTGAACCTGTTGGTAAATGCAGTTAAATTTACCCAACAAGGGTCTGTTTCGTTTGGTTATGAATTAAACGCCGGTAATTTGCAGTTTTATGTAAAAGACACGGGTATAGGAATTTCCAAAGAAAATCAACAAAAAATATTTGGCCGGTTTTCACAGGTCGAATCATCGGAAAAAACTGAACCAATCCGTGGCTCGGGTTTAGGTTTAGCCATTTCGAAAGCACTCGTTCAGCGGCTGGATGGAAATATTTGGGTTGAATCGGAAGAAAACAAGGGTAGTACTTTTTATTTTGAATTGCCATTCACTGCACCGGTAAATAATAACTGGACACCTGAAAAAGAAAAAATTGTATCTGCAAAAAAATATCCGTTTGAAGGAAAAACAGCTTTAATTGTTGACGACGAAAAGGACAGCAGGTTTCTCCTGGAAATCCTCATGGAAAGAGAGAAAATGAAAATATTCTCGGTCGGGAATGGGAAGGAAGCCATTGAAACTGTGAAAAGCCACAATTCCATTGATGTTGTTTTTATGGATATTCAAATGCCGGTTATGGATGGACTTAAAGCCACTTACGAAATTAAGAAACAAAGGCC
>JBFHJA010000596.1:0-2242 GCA_041596165.1 Draconibacterium sp.
CAAGCTGATTTGGGACTTTCTATTGAAGAAGACCTTGGCTTGAATTACCGGTTTGCACTGCCCAACAAACTGTTCGATTACATTCAGGCGCAAGTGCCCGTGTTAATAACAAATCTTCCCGAAATGGTTGCCATCGTTAACCAATATAAAATTGGGGAAATTACCGAATCACTTGAACCACATATTCTTGCCGGAAAAATAAACGATGCGTTACATAATCAGGAAAAGAGAAAAGTCTGGAAAAACAATTTGTCAATTGCAGCAAAAGAACTAACCTGGGAAAAAGAAGAAAAAATTCTTTATAGTATTTTTTTACCCTTTTTAAATGAATAGTAATTACCTCAATAAAGAATACATTAAATCAGTATCCGGCAACTTGAAACTAATAATTCCTCTCCAACAAACTCTCAAAATCAAAATTTGTATTATTTGTTGCGGAATCGGAAATTAGGCCATTGGCACAAACCAATGTTCTGGCAGGTTTATTGGCTATTGAAGCATAATCGTGGGTAACCATTATCACAGTTCTGCCTTTTTGGTTTAACCGAACAAAAAGCTCCAGAATTTCTTCCGAAGTTTGTGGGTCGAGGTTTCCAGTAGGTTCGTCTGCAAGAATCAAATTAGGTTTATTTAAAATTGCACGTGCAATTACAACTCGCTGCTGCTCGCCACCGCTTAATTGATGCGGCATGCTCATTAATTTGTCCAGTACACCAGCGCTATCCAAAACTTCTGCAATACGCGATTCGATTTCAATCTTGTTTTTCCAGCCAGTTGCTTTTAACACAAAAGCCAAATTATCGTGCACATTGCGGTCTGTTAAAAGCCTGAAATCCTGAAAAACTACGCCAATCTTACGGCGCAATTCGGCCACTTCATTTTGTTTCATGCCATTCAATTGATGACCAACTACAGTACCCAAACCTGAAATCAAGGGAATTTCTGCGTTCAATGTCTTAATAAGGCTTGATTTACCGGTACCTACCTTACCTATCACATAAATAAATTCACCCTTATTAATGTCGAGATTAACTCCTGAAAGAATAAGATTCCCGCGCTGATAAATTTCAGCATCAACAAGTTCCACTATCTTGTTTGTTTCCATAATCCAAAGATATATTGTTAACGGCTGGCAAAATAATTGCAATTCTAAATAATAAACAAAAGAAATAAACAGTTTCTTGTTAAGAAAAACAAAAGAATAGGTGCCTTAGTCCGTTTTGAATCATCTAATTTAGAACATTTATTTGTCTTTGTTCTTTTAGAAAACAAAAACAAGCAATTTGGGATCAATTCAATATAAATGAAACATTAAAAGCATGAAAACACTTCGAATTTTATATTTCGTACCTATTTTAATATTTTGCCAACTGTCGTTAACTGCGCAGGAAACGGAATATTACAATAATGTTCAGCAGGAAATTGATATTGCAAAAGAGCTATTCGGGAAAGGTAAATATATTTCAACCTTTGATGAGTTTGAAAAAATACAGAAACGAGTAGACAAACAATCAGAATTATATTCGGAAGCCGAGTATTTTAAATCGGTTTCGGCACTAAAAGCCGGTTTCAGTGCGGGCAATAAAATGCTCACAAGCTTTACAAAAAATTATGCTGAAAGTCCCTATATCAACAATGCATGGTTTAACCTTGGTGATTATCAGTTTGAAAAAAAACAGTATGCAGTTGCCATTAATACCTTTGCAAATGTAAAACGCGCCGATTTGAGCGAAAGCGACCGCATTAAAATAACCTACCAAAACGGCTATGCCAATTTAATGGAAGACAATTTGGAAGTTGCTGAAAAAGAGTTCTATACTGTTAAAGATGCCAACAGTTTGTTTAACAAACCTGCAACATACTACTGGGCACACATTATGTACCGCAAAGATAATTACGAACAAGCACTTGATGGATTTAGAAAACTCAACAACGACCCAACTTACTCAAGAGTTATTCCACTGTATATCAGCCACATTTATTACAAACAAAAAAGATATGACGAATTGGTGGATTACATTGTGCCAATTTTAAATGATGTTGAAGAAGAATACAAAAATGAATTATCAAAATTGGTTGGCGATTCCTATTTTCATTTACAGCAATATGAAAAAGCTATTCCTTTCCTTGAAACGTATTTTCTTTCAACAAAACTTACAACCCGCGAAGAAAATTATGCTCTGGGTTATAGCTATTACAGCACAGGCAGCTTTTTTAAGGCCGTGCCTCTGTTTCAAAAAGC
>JBFHJA010000597.1:0-2232 GCA_041596165.1 Draconibacterium sp.
CATGAGTGGCGATATTGCCTTTGAACCAGAATTGCAGCGCTGCATTAATGTTGATATAAGGTTTGTGCTTTGGGTAATCGATGTTTATGCCGGTGCAAGCCATTTGATTGATGAAATGAAGATTGTGAGATAAGGGAAGCCCACATAAACTTTCCGTCGGTTTCTGACGGGAACAAAAATAAAAAATCCCCGTCAACAACTGGCGGGGATTTTTTATTCGTTGAGAGAGACTCTATAACAACTGGAGGAGACACGAAAATTTGCATTTCCCGGTTTTTACTAACTTCTTTGTAATTTATACTCAAAACAAAATATGGATCGACCACAAATAACGGTTTATACTGATGGCGCAGCCCGCGGAAATCCGGGGCCGGGAGGATATGGTATTGTATTGATTTCAGGGAAATTCAGGAAGGAAATGTCAGAAGGGTTCAAACACACAACTAATAACCGGATGGAATTGCTGGCTGTAATTGTTGCACTCGAAACCCTTAAAATACCAGGGAGTGAGGTAACCATTTATACCGATTCGAAATATGTTGCCGATGCAGTTACAAAAGGCTGGGTTTTTAATTGGGTAAAAAAGCGGTTCAAAGACAAGAAAAATCCCGATTTATGGTTGCGTTTTCTCGAGATTTACAAAAAGCACAGCGTAAAATTTGTCTGGGTAAAAGGCCACGCCAATAATGTGCTAAATGAACGTTGTGATGAACTTGCTGTTGCAGCTTCAATGCAAGCAAATTTGAAGGAAGATTCTGGTTATCAGCCAGAATAAAAAAAAATCAAATTTCAGAACGTTTTGAAATTTGATTTTTAGATATTGTTATTCCTAAAGATTTCACCTTAGCTCGCTTTCAGCCTTTGAATGTTTGCGCCTTCCAATTTATTTTCGGCGTATTCTTTACTAATGTGCAGTTTGTCAATTTTTTCTGAAGGAGAATAAAACATGGCATCATTCATAATGCTTTCGCAAATGGAACGTAAACCCCTGGCACCCAGTTTAAATTCGATGGCTTTATCAACAATGTATTCAAACGCTGCTTCGTCAAAATCAAGTGTAATACCATCAATTTTAAACAGCTTTTTGTATTGTTTTATTACAGAGTTTTTGGGTTCTGTCAGGATATTGCGAAGTGTTATTTTATCCAAAGGATTGAGATAAGCCAAAACGGGCAAGCGCCCAATAATTTCGGGAATCAAGCCAAAAGATTTTAAATCCTGAGGAGCAATATATTGCAATAGATTTTCTCGTTCAATCCTATCAACATCTTTTGCCGCGCTGTACCCAATTACTTTTGTGTTGAGGCGTGTGGCAATTTTGCGTTCAATACCGTCAAAAGCGCCGCCGCAAACAAAGAGTATATTTTTGGTATCTACAGGAATAAGTTTTTGTTCTGGGTGTTTTCGTCCTCCCTGTGGTGGAACATTTACAATTGAACCTTCCAATAGTTTTAACAAACCTTGCTGAACTCCTTCGCCTGAAACATCGCGGGTTATGGAAGGATTGTCGCCTTTACGGGCGATTTTGTCGATTTCATCGATGAATACAATTCCTTTTTCAGCGGCTTCAACATTGTAGTCAGCTGCCTGTAAAAGTCGTGTAAGTAAGCTTTCAATATCTTCGCCAACATAACCGGCTTCGGTTAAAACAGTGGCATCTACAATGGTAAACGGAACGTGTAACATTCTTGCAATAGTTCGGGCAAGTAAAGTTTTTCCGGTTCCGGTTTCGCCAACAAGGATAATATTAGACTTTTCAATCTCAGTTTCATCGGCATCAATGGCTTGTCGTAATCTTTTGTAATGATTATAAACCGAAACCGACAATATTTTTTTTGCCTGATCCTGACCAATCACATATTGATCAAGGAATTCCTTAATCTCTTGAGGTTTTAAAAGTTTGGCACCGTCGAGATCGAAAGTATTGTCTTTTTTAACTTCTTCCTGAATAATTGAATGTGCTTGTTCGGCACATCTGTCGCAGATATGACCATCAATACCTGCTATTAACAAATTGACTTCGTTCTTTTCACGACCGCAGAACGAACATTTATCTGATTTACTTTTATTCGACATTATTTTTTGTTTCTTACCAGCACTTCATCAATCATTCCGTATTTAACCGCTTCTGCTGAAGTCATCCAGTAATCGCGATCAGCGTCTTTTTCAACCTGTTCGATTGGTTTTCCGCTATGTTCAGAAATGATGGCGTAAAGTTCGTTTTTCAATTTC
>JBFHJA010000598.1:0-2137 GCA_041596165.1 Draconibacterium sp.
AGGGCCCGATTGCGTGAATTCCAACTGCCAGGAATATAATTGTCGGTATAAACCAGGTAAATATCAGAAACAGGTTGATAACGCCATTGGAAGCGACTATTGATATTCATATTATCAGCCTGTTCGTTATATTGAACAAAAGTCGTCCAAAATATTTTATCAGTAAAAGTTATATCCACTTTAGGACCAATCAGCCAATTTTGTGCATGTTCAAATGGTCCGGGTAAGTTAATATCGGTATAATCGAAGTTTAATGTCGCATTTATAAAAGGTTGAAAACGGTAACCAATTTCCCCTTTTATATAATGGATTAATCCGCCATAGAAAGTTCCTCTTGCTGATTCGGCAGACCAGCTAAACATGGTTTTCTTTGTTGAATCAAAACCGATATAATTTCCTGCGAAATTGTGTTTCGTTCCTGCTTCTAAAAAATAGTCGCCAACCTGCGTTGGATCAAAATCCTGCTGGAGCTCCACGAAAAAATCAACATGTCCAAATCTTAACAGTGAGCGATTGCTAAAATTGATTTGATAGTCAAATCTGTTTTCATGTTCAATTTTTTGAAAATCAGGATTAAAATATGTGTTTAACGTCACAGTAAGACCATGACTAACCACCTTTTTATTGGGAACAAAAAGATAAGTAATTGCCGGTGCCAGATAATTGTAACCGGTGCGTTGTACATAGCCAACTTCTGCACTGTAATTTTCGCCCACTGATGTTTGTGTGAAACCAACCTGAACGTTTTTTGTACTATACATTAACGATGTTCCCTGCGCATATTGCTGATCCAGTGCTTCGGGTTGAAATGAGCGATGATAAAAGAATTTACCATCCCAAAAATTATTTTTACTTTTTAAATTGTAATCAAACCCAATCACCCGGTTGAACATGCTTGTGTCAACAGGTTGGTTAAAATATTCTTTGTTTACAACAATAAACCCAAAATTTGAACGGGCAAAAACCTTTTTCTGAAACGAGGCAACTGTAAAATTTCGTGCCAAATGTTCAGCAGTTTCCTCGGTTGTCATATTCATAAAACCAATGCGAAGGTCATTCCCAATTTTTCCGCTAAGTCTTGCGCCTGCCAAAACCGGTGCGTCTAAACCAATGCGACGCGAGAAAAATGGGGTTAATGTTGAAGTTCCGAAACTTGCAAAAAGATCGCTGTTCTCCAGAAAGAACTGGCGTTTTTCGGGGAAAAGAAGTTCAAACCTGTCGAAATTGGCTACTTGCTCATCTACTTCAACCTGCGCAAAATCAGGGTTATAAGTTAAATCCAGATTCATCGACGATGAGATTCCAATTTTTGCATCAAATCCAAAATCTTTTCGGGAAACAACATCGGTGCCGGCTTCATAGTTCTTCTCAACACTCCCGAAAACATAGGGGATAAAAGAAAACTGTGTTTTTGATTTTAGTAGCGGCTCTTCAAATTTCATTACTCCCGTATAAGCTAAAGATGCTGTTGGAAACTGACGTGGGACGGGTGCCCAGGATGATTTTTCGTTTGATTTCAAATCGAGGCGGCTAAAATTTGTATTCCACACCTGACTGGCTTTGGGGTAACGAACAGATTTAAAGGGAATTCGCATTTCTGTCACCCAGCGATCGTCGTAATGTTTGGTTTTCGATTCCCATTTGCAATCCCAATCCAACGAAACGCTGTGCCCATCACTCATCGTGCCATCCCACTTCGCACCCGAAGCTGAAACACCAAACGAAAAACCATTGGTTTGATCGAGAAAAGTATCAAAGAATATCAATAGATTATCGTTATTGCCAAAGTTAAAATCGCGACGATAAGATTCCATAATTCTTTTCCCGGGAATGGTATCGTAAAAAATCTGGGCAACATACAAGGCTTTATCATCATAGGTCATTAACATTGTGGAAGGCTGCGATGCATATCCCGAATCGATGGGAAGAACTTTAAAAAACTTATCGGCCTTTTGTGCCAGCGTCCAATCGGCTTCTTCAATTACACCGTCAATGATTATATCTGAGTGCGCCTTTTTAACATGGTAAACAAAACCTTTGTTAAAAGTATTTACAATTGTATCACTCTTCGATTTAAAAATCCCTTCAGCGTTCGCTGAACATAAGATCATAATGAAAATAAAAGCAAGTGAGAACT
>JBFHJA010000599.1:0-2044 GCA_041596165.1 Draconibacterium sp.
AACAAAACAAGCTGACACTTCATCGAGCAAATAATTCCAGTCGCTTTGTGGATGCGGGAATGTGAGTTGAAGAAATGATTGTTTTTCCCATTCAGCGGGAAGCTTTTTTAATTGGCTCATACTTGATTATAGATCTTCTTCTTTGTAAAATTTCAATTTCTGGCTTACCTCAAATGCTGTTTAAGCCTTTATTCTTCCTCATTTCGAATATAAATGTACAAAATAGGCAAAATTCTGTTGAATAATAAAATCAGATATATTGTGGATTGTAATTTCAATAAACACAAAGTTGCCGATTGACACGAAAATCTTTTACAAAAATGACTTTTACATTTTAACTAATTGGATGAATTTATTGTATTTAATTGAATTTCATTGAACTTCATTGAACTGATGATTTGATTAGATTGTTAGGAATTATAGACATATATATCCGTTATTGTTTTATCTACATTTTCAGGGTATTACTTTAACAGAATATTTCAATAATCATTAAAATTTTAAAATTATGAAAGTAAATCCATATCTAAACTTTGACGGCCAGGCCGAAGAAGCGTTTAATTTTTACAAATCAGTTTTTGGAGGTGAATTTACCGGAAACATGAAAATGAAAGAAGCCCCGGGGACAGAAGAACTTTCAGAAAGCGATAAGAACAGGATCATGCACATTTCGTTGCCCATAGGAACAGATACACTGCTAATGGCCTCTGACATAATTCCTTCCATGGGGCAAAAACTCGTTAAAGGGAATAACAACTATATATCACTTCATCCTAAGAGTAGGGCTGAAGCGGATCGATTATTCAACGGACTTTCCGCAGGTGGTGAAATTGAAATGCCAATGGCTGACCAGTTTTGGGGCGACTATTTTGGGAGTTTTCTGGACAAGTTTGGCATTGGTTGGATGATTAATTTTAATGCTCAATACTGAAGAAAATAAGATCATGAAACGCAGAAATTTTATGTTGGCAACGCTTTCAGCAGTGTCTTCGGTTGGATTTGCTCAAATAGTAAATATCAATTCTACGCTGACCAACAAAGGATTTAAGGTAGGTTCAGGCGATGCAAGATTTGGTATTCATTATAAAATGAAAGGTGTTACATTCAATACACTCGATACAAAAATATCTGGCAAAGACACCGCTGGAAATTTAGCTGTTTTTGAGCAAACCGGCCTAACTCCCAAAGGTGGTCCGCCTTTACATATCCATCCGTTTCAGGATGAGTGGTTTTATGTTGTGGAGGGGGAATATTTGTTTCAGGTTGACGAAGAAAAAATCAAGATGAAACCGGGTGATACCATTTTTCTTCCCCGAAATGTAAAACATGCTTTTATTCAACTAACTGAAAAGGCCAAAACAGTAGTCTCATATCTGCCTGCAGGTAAAATGGAGGAGTTTTTTGCCGCAACTGATAAGTGGATATCACCTCCCAACCGCGAGGAAATTCAAAAAGTTTTTGCCGATCATGAAATGGAGGTTGTTGGTCCTCCGTTAACGGTTGAATAATACTTTGGCTAAACCCTGCAGGATAGTTTACAAAATTAAGTAGAGAATAATTGGATTTTTTACAAGAAATTGAGTGTAAAATTCCAATAAATCAACAGGTTAAATCAATTTTGAAATATGGCAATGTACATTGCATTTTTACGTGGAATAAATGTTGGTGGAAACAATATTTTGTCCATGGCAAAACTAAGGGATATTTGCACCGATTTAGGTTTTGAAAATGTGCGAACGTACATACAAAGTGGAAACGTTCTGTTCGCAATTGATATGTTGGAACCTGAAATTAGAAATAGTTTAGAAATAGCACTTGAAATTCAAATTGGGAAGTACCTTCCTGTCAAAATTCGTTCAGCAAAAGAACTTGAGGCTGTTATTTCTAAAAATCCTTTTCCCAAGGCCAATCCTTCAAAGGTGGGCATTTCGTTTTTCACACAATTGGTTCCTGAAAATTATTTAAAAAACTTTACAAATACTGAACCGGAAGAAATAGTTGTTTCCGGACGGGAAATTTATATTCACTTTCCAAACGGAATGGG
>JBFHJA010000600.1:0-2031 GCA_041596165.1 Draconibacterium sp.
AACCTCATCCATAATATCGGGACAATTGAAAAACAAGTTGCTGGCGTTGAGATTAGCATGTCGGCATTTATTACACTTCGGCACAACAGCATTTACAATGTTCCGAGGGCTGGGATAAACATTGGCGAAGGTGCCTGGGGTGGGCATTTATTGGAGTTTAATGATGTGTTCAATACCGTACTTGAAACGGGTGATCATGGTTCGTTTAACAGTTGGGGAAGAGATCGTTTTTGGGGAATTCCGAAGGAAACGACAGATGAAGTAGTTGACCGGAATCCAACAATAATACTGCTTGATATGATTGCTCCAAACGTTATCCGAAACAACCGTTTTCGTTGCGATCATGGCTGGGATATTGATTTGGATGACGGTTCCAGTTATTACGAAATCTACAATAACCTCTGTTTAAATGGTGGGATAAAACTCCGTGAAGGATATTACCGGACAGTTCAAAATAATATTTGTATAAACAATGGATTTCACCCGCACGTTTGGCAAAAAAACAGTGGCGACCTTGTGCGTGGAAATATTTTTGGCGCGGTTCATCAGCCAATTTATGTTGATTATTGGGGGAAGGAAGTAGATTATAATTGGTTTATAAATCCGGATGATTTAGAGAAAGTTCAGCAATTAAATGTTGATTTGAACAGTGAGGTGGGCGATCCACTTTTTGTAAATCCAAAAGCAGGCGATTTTTCTGTTTCTATTGAAAGTCAGGTTTATGGAATTGGCTGGAAAAACTTCCCAATGGACCAATTTGGAGTGCAAAAGGCATCGTTAAAAAAAATAGCAGAAACGCCGGAAATTCCTGAAATAGTGAGAACCGAAATTGAACTAAGAAATATTGTTAACTTTTATGCAGGCCGTATTAAAAACCTTTCTTCCGATGGGGAAATTTCTGCTACCGGAATGCACGAAAAAAAGGGAATTCTGGTTTTAGTTGCACCATCTGAAGGAATTTTCTCGAAATTTATTCTGTTACGCAATGATGTGATTTTAAATGTAAATGGTGTTCCTGTAAATAATGTGACAGAATTAAAGTCCGAGATGGGAAAAAACGAGGTCAAAGAATTATCTGTTTGGAGAAATCAAGGTAAAATTGTATTAAAAAACGACTAAATGTTTGCGTAGAAAAATAAAGTTATTTAAGGCGTAAGTTTAATTCGTTGCATATTAATTTCTATTAAATTGTCCCTTTAAAAGCAAAGTATATCTTTGCTTTTAAATTGTTAAACTGACTGAAAACTACTTTTGGACAACCACATTAAAATATCTGAAATCAACTGCCTAAATGCGTTAAAAAATGGCGATTCTGAAGCATTCGACAAGCTTTTTGCCGAGTATGGAAAACGCTTGTACTTTTTTGCTTATGGCTACCTGAAATCAAAAGCAGAAGCCGAAGAAGTGGTGCAGGAAGTTTTTCTCCGGATTTGGCGAAACCGCCAACATATTAACCCTGAACTATCTTTTAAAGCTTATCTTTTTAAAATTGCTTATCATCATATTCTCGAACTTTTTGAACAGAGTATTCGCCAACAAGCTTATCGTCATAAAATTTTGGAAGAAGCAGTTGAATTTACTGATGAAACTAACGAAAGGCTTGACTACCGGATATTGTTGGAAAAAGTGGAATCCCTAATCCAAAAATTGCCATCGCGACAAAAAGAAATTCTGTTAAAACGGAAAAAAGAAGGAATTGCAGTCAAAGAAATCGCAATGCAACTAGGCATTTCCCCAAAAACAGTTGAAAATCACTTGACCGAAGCCATTAAAAACCTGAAAAATGGATTGGGGAAAGATGAAATCTCAGGTATACTGTTTTTTTGCTTTTTATAAAATTCAGAAATTTTTTGTTTTTGCACTGGGGGATTTGTTGTTTTCAACCCTATTTGTTTTATAAGAACTGTAAAACTAAATTCAAATCTAACTAATGGCATTCAATCCGGAACTATTATATCGTTTTTTTAACGGAAAATACTCAAGGAAAGATTATTTGGAAATAAAATCTATTCTTGAAAAACCCGAAGAAAA
>JBFHJA010000601.1:0-2015 GCA_041596165.1 Draconibacterium sp.
AAAAGAGACTTCAAACATTACCGACGACGATTACAAACAAATGGTAACCCGTGGAAAAGAACATTGTTACCGTGGCGATGTTTTTCAGATTGTTTTAAGCCGGCAGTTTGCACAGGAATTTCAGGGCGACGATTTTAATGTTTACCGTTCACTGCGTTCAATCAATCCATCGCCTTATTTGTTTTATTTTGATTATGGAACCTACCGTATTTTTGGATCCAGCCCTGAAGCACAAATCCGCATCCAAAAAAACAAAGCATATATCCATCCGATTGCCGGAACTTTCAAACGCACAGGAAACGATGAGCAGGATCGCGAACTTGCTGAGAAACTTAGTAAAGATCCAAAGGAAAACGCCGAACATGTTATGCTTGTTGACCTTGCGCGAAATGATCTGAGCCGCAATGCCGACCATGTAATTGTTGAAACTTACCGTGAGGTACAGTTCTATTCACACGTAATCCATCTGGTTTCACAGGTTTCGGGAGAAATTACAGATGAAACAAACCTCATAAAAGTGCTTGGAGAAACTTTTCCTGCCGGAACTTTGTCCGGTGCACCAAAATACAAAGCCATGGAATTGATCGATAAATACGAAAACCAAAACCGTGGTTATTATGGTGGCTGCATCGGTTATCTGGGTTTCGACAGAACGTTGAACCATGCAATTATGATTCGTTCTTTCCTGAGTAAAAATAACAAGCTTTTTTACCAGGCAGGTGCCGGTATTGTTGCCGATTCGCAGGAAGAGAGTGAACTTCAGGAAGTAAATAATAAATTAGCCGCCTTGAAAAAAGCGATTGAAATGGCAAAGGGGATTAATTAGTTTTGAATAATAAGTATTGATTAATTAGACAAAAATGAAAATATTAGTAATAGACAACTACGATTCATTCACCTACAATCTTGTACACGCTATCAAAAAAATATCGGGTTTGCAGGTTGATGTATTTCGCAATGATGAAATGCCGCTGGAAGAAATCGGGAAATATGACAAAATAGTACTCTCACCCGGACCTGGAATACCGGAAGAAGCTGGTTTGCTGCTCGACATTATCAAAAAATTCGGACCAACAAAAAGTATTCTTGGCGTGTGTTTAGGCCATCAGGCAATTGGTGAAGCTTTTGGTGGAAAATTGCACAATATGAACCGGGTTTTGCATGGAATAGCAACACCGGTTGAACTTACAGCCAATCATTCTGTTCTTTTTGAAGGCTTGCCCGATACTTTCGAAGTAGGTCGCTACCACTCGTGGATTGTGCAAAAAGAGGGCCTTCCAGATTGTTTTGAAGTTACAAGTTACGACAAGGATGGTTTAATCATGTCAATGAAACACAAGGAGTTTGATGTTGAAGGGGTTCAGTTTCATCCGGAATCGGTATTAACACCGCTTGGAGAAAAAATTATTGAGAATTGGTTAAAGAAGGGAAATTAGATTTTTAGAACTTATTCAAATAGAAAAATCAAAATGACTCCATATAACTTCGGTCTTCGGTCTTCCGATTTCCGTCAATTTTAAAAGAATGAAAAAAATACTAGAATACCTTTTTCAGGGAAATATACTCACAAGGGAAGAAGCCAAAGCAAGCCTGCTGGAAGTTGGGAAAGGACTGCATTCCGAACCCGAATTTGCTTCCTTTTTAACGGTTTTTAAAATGCGTCCGCTGGCATCAGAAGAATTAGCTGGTTTCCGCGAAGCAATGTCCGAATTAAGTTTGATTACTAACCTCTCGGAATACAATGCGATAGATGTAGTTGGCACTGGCGGCGATGGGAAAAACACTTTTAACATTTCCACACTTGCATGTTTTGTTATTGCCGGAGCAGGGATTAATGTCACAAAACACGGAAATTATGCAGCAAGCTCTACCAGTGGTTCATCAAATGTTTTGGAGTATTTGGGATATAAATTCAGCAACGATATTTTGAAACTAAAATCGGATTTGGACAAAGGCAATTTCTGCTTTCTTCATGCACCGCTTTTTCACCCTGCCATGAAACACATTGCCCCGGT
>JBFHJA010000602.1:0-2004 GCA_041596165.1 Draconibacterium sp.
AGTACCTTTTGTATCCATCTGCCAGAAAGCAATTGTTTTGCTGTCGGGGCTCCAGCGAAACCCATCGCGGCAATCCAGTTCTTCCTCATAAACCCAATCGAAAGTTCCGTTTATAATGTTATCGCCGCCATCGTTTGTCAACTGTTCCAATTTGCCTGTTTGCAAATCCTGCGCATACACATTTTGTTTGTACACAAAACCCACCTTTTTTGCATCGGGCGAGAATTTGGCAAACATTAACCAGGTAGATTCCAGCGATTTTCCCATCTGAATTAATTTGCCGCTGTTTAAATCAAGCACCCAATAATCACCGCGAGTGTGGTAACGCCAAACTTTGCGTGTGTTTGTGAAAATTAACAGTTTACTGTTGTCTTCCGACCACGAGTAGTTGCTTATAATAATTGGTTTTTGCTCGCCTTCCGGGATTAATTTTTCGGCAGAAACAAGTACTTCCCGCTTTCCGGTTTTGGCATCGTAGGTAACAATGTCTTTCCCGCCAATATTTTTATTTGTTTCAAGCGCTGAATATCCCTTGTTGTCTTTCATCCAACGAACGGAATTGATACCTTTCTGACTAAAAACATTGTTTTCGTACATGTCTTCAAGCGTCAATTTTAATGGCTTGGGTTGCTGTGCCGGAGCTGTAAAAAACGTTCCGAATGCAAACGTTATCATTAGCGTAAGAGCAAGTAATTTCTTCATAAGATTTCCCTTGTATTTTATTTTATAAAGTTAATTTATTGAATCCTCTTCAGGGTTCTGTTTTTATTGTTTTCCTATTTTTTCCTTTTACCGTAGGTTTTACACGGCTATTTTTGTTTAATCCTTTCAGGATTTAGTTATTTTTAATTGTTGCCAATCCCTCGTCGCGCATTTCCCTCCATAAAGTTGTCATTTCTTCCTGCATGGATTGTACAATCTCAGGATGCTGACCGGCAATATCATTTATTTGAGACGGGTCAATTTCGATATCGTATAATTCAAATTTTTGTGGGTCAAAACCTGCCATCCAGTTTTGTAAATCCAAAGAATCAGGTTTTTCAGGCAACCAGCCAATAAGTGTAAAATTATCTTTTCGCATTGAAATTTGTGGCATTCTGAAATAAGTATCTTCATGATTGGGGTAAAACCATATTGTTGAAGCAGCACGTTCTACTTTTTTATTCAGAAAGGCATCGAAGGCAAAGGCGCCGTCAATGTTACGACTGACTGGAACTTCAGCTCCCACAAGTTCACATAAAGTTGGCAAAATATCGCAACCGTTAAAAAGGATGCTGCTTTCGGTTCCTGCCGGAATAACTCCCGGATAACGCACAATTCCCGGAACCCGGTGTCCGCCTTCGTACGGAAATCGTTTCATCCCGCGTAAATCTCCCGGAGTTCCAAAACATTTATCACGAATCGGGTCGTCCCAGGTTCCCAGTGTTTCTTCTATGGTTACAGGTGTTTCAGGTCCGTTGTCACTTGTAAAAAGCACCAAGGTATTTTCGTCGAGTCCCAGTTCTTCGAGGGTGTTCATCAATCTGCCAAAAGCATCGTCAAGCTGATTTACCGTTCCGTAATACTCTTTTTTATAGGCGGAAATATCTTTTTCAGGGCGTGCAACCTGACCGTATTTTATATTCTTCTCCAACTTTTCAACTTCCGGATTATCGTAAATTTCGCTGTATTCTTCGGGTGGTGAAATTGGTGTGTGTGGTTCGTGTGAGCAGACGTACATAAAGAACGGCTTTTCTTTGTTTCGCTTGTTTTTCAGCCATTCGCGGGCATCGTCAACAATCACGTCGCAATACCAACCTTCCACTTCACCCACAGGCTTACCATTTTTAATGAATTTCTTGTAATTTTTTGGTCCGCCAAAAGCATTTAAAGTTGTACCCATCCAGTAATCGAAACCTTGCTCGGAAGGCCCGGGATGGTCCATCTTTTCTTTCTCCAGGGTCGAAAGATGCCATTTTCCCCAGAAAGCTGTTTCGTAGCCTTTGTCGCGCAACAATTCGGCAA
>JBFHJA010000603.1:0-1988 GCA_041596165.1 Draconibacterium sp.
ATCAATATTCTCAGCTGATTTAAATCCAAAAGCCCGTCCAATTGCTTGAAATTGTTGCGGATTTTTTGATAACGGAATTCCCAGAATTTCGTCCCACTGAAAAATATCGTAAGTAGCCTGAGTAGCAAAAGCCCCGGCACATGTTAACCGGGTAGATTCACGTAAAACAGGATCACTGTTATCAGCGTCGGCCATATCATCTGAAAAAGCCAGCCATAAAGCTGTTCCCGCTCCGGCTGAACCACCAGTGCATGCGATTCTTGATTTATCGATATTGTATTTTTTTGCGTTGTAACGAATAAACTGCACAAACCGTTTTGAATCATTCATACTACCTAGAATTCCATAAGGAGCTTCATTCATAAAACGGTAATTAATTGTGGCAATGGAAATGCCATTTTCAAGAAACCGTTCCCAGTCATGAGATTGATAATACTTCGACTTGTCGCCCCCAACAAAACCACCACCATGGATATAAATTACAAGAGGAGTTGGTTTTTCTGATTTTGCAAGCCAGATATCAAAATTATTCCGATCATGCAATCCGTATTTTTCGTTGGCAAATGTTGCCTGCTCACCTCTTACGTTTACCGGTTCAGGCATTTCTTCGAAAACTGTCATTCAATGGTATTTTATTTGGCTTGCAAATTTATTATTATTAAAGGTGAAATTTAATTTATTATAAATAAATGACTGTCAGAATGTAAAAAAACCAGCTGCGACATATAATCTTGTTGCAGCAAACCATGTTATTTCCTGCTTATCGATTGACAGGTAAATACTCTTGCCTACTTAACCAAAATATTCCTATTTTAGTACGATCTAAAAAACTTAAACCTATAAAAAATGAAAACTTTCTCTATTCTGCTGAATGCCTTTCTACTGATTTTCCTTTTCAGTTGTAATTCTGAAAAAACTGTTTATCAGCCCAAAACTGATACGTTTATTTCACCAAAAGGCACCAATGTATTTCAACCAGATTCAGCTTCAATTGCCGAAAATTACAAAATACCCGAATGGTTTCGCGATGCTAAATTCGGCATTTTTATCCACTGGGGAGTTTATTCGGTTCCTGCATTTGGCAACGAATGGTATCCGCGAGAAATGTATATCAAGGATAGCAAAGTATATCAGCATCACATTGAAAAATACGGGCCTCAAACAGAATTTGGGTACAAAGATTTTATTCCCATGTTCAAAGCAGAGAAATTTAATGCCAGCGAATGGGTTTCACTTTTTAAAAAATCGGGAGCTAAATATGTAGTGCCGGTAGCCGAACACCATGATGGTTTTTCGCTGTATGCCAGCACAGTAAACGAATGGAATTCAGTAGCAATGGGCCCAATGAAAGATATAACAGGAGAACTAAAAAAAGCCGCTGACGAACAAGGCCTTCACTTTGGTTTATCGATTCACCGTGCTGAAAATGCATGGTTTTTCAACGGTGGGATGAAATTCCCGTCGGATGTGCAAACAGGTAAATTCAGCTCGCTTTATGGCGAATGTCTGGAAGAACCAGGCGGCCAAACGATGGAATGTCCCGAGGGCGCCGGATTTAATGATCACTCCATAAAAAGCTGGCTTGAACACACTTACGAATTAGTTGATTTATACCAACCCGAGCTGATGTGGTTTGACTGGACAGTTGGAAAATACCCGTTCCAACCAACATTTTACAAGTATATGGCCTATTATTACAACAGAGCTATCGATTGGAACAAAGAAGTGGTTGTGAACACAAAATTTGGTTATGGCGACAACATACAGGTTTTCGATATTGAACGTGGAAAATCAGAAACAGCGCGCCCATTTCCATGGCAAACCGATACTTCTGTGGGCAAAAAATCGTGGGGTTATATTGATGGGGAGGAGAACAAATCACCTAACCAGATTATTGATGACCTTGTGGACATTGTAAGTAAAAACGGAAACCTGCTGCTGAATATCGGACCTCGGGCCGACGGCACAATTACTGAAGGCCAGCAAGA
>JBFHJA010000604.1:0-1960 GCA_041596165.1 Draconibacterium sp.
ATCCAGGGTTTGGTTCCCTTAATTTTTACACGAGGAATTTTGTAAGCTTTTCCAGTCCAGTTAGAAAGTTCACAACTCATTCGACAATTTGGATCTCCGTCAATGAGAAATATTTTAATGGTCTTTCCGAATTTCATCTCGTTATATTGTGGTTATTTGTCATATTTACAAACAGTTAAAAACCTGTACGATCGTCATTTACAATGAACGCCATCATCTGCATACCCGCAATATGCCGGTATTTCGCAAATAGCCACATGTATTTATCATTTGAATCTCAACTGATAAAATATTTAGATAGTTGTCTGGGTTCAGAATGCAATTCATTTGTTTGGTTTTCAATAGTTACTTTCCCGAATGTAAGAATTAGTTTTATTCAGCTCTTCTATAATTGATAAAATAAACCATAACTCCCACTTTCAACAAGTATTGCAGTTTCCCCTTCTTTCAATTTACTTTCTTTCCCGTTTAAGCGGTATGATAAAACATTTTCGGGAATTACAACTTTTGCTTTCACCCCAACCGGAACCTGCAATTGCATGTTAAATTCCCGGCCTTCCAGTTTCCAGTTTACAACGAGTGGACCAAAGGGTGTTTCTTTTGTTGTGTTTGCCCAGGTTATTCCATCGGGGATTTGCGGTTGGATAATTACCTGCTGATACGCCGGAAAATCAGGATCTTTGCGAATGCCACCCACTGCCTCATAAAACCACGAGCCAATTCCGTTAAAACAATTGTGAATATGACTTCTTGGGTTTTCCCATTCTTCCCAGGTTGTTGTCGCGCCGTTTTCAATCATGTACAAATAGCCGGGGTAATCTTTTTTCTTTAACATCGAGTAAAATAGCTGTACATCCTGATTTTTAGTTGCCCACTCGGTAAAAACAGGAATTCCAACCAAACCGCAGGCAAAATGCCCGTCACGGTTTTGCTGAATTTCGGTATAAAGACTTTGTTCGACATTTTTGATATTTTGTTCCGGAACAATTCCGGCCAGCAAAGGATAAGTGAGATCTATCTGATATCCATCGGCATAACTGTTTTTATCGGCATCAAAAAAAGTTTGATTGACCTGTTTTTTAAGTGCGTCCAGTTTTTGTGTGTAGTTCCGGGCATCCTCTGTTTTATTGAGTACCTGCGCAATTTTCTGCATATTTTCATAACACACACAAACAAAGGCGTTGTTGACCAAATCAACCGATTTTTCCGATTTCTGGTCAATGCCTTTGGGAACAGCCCAGTCGCCCAAATACCAACCGCGATAATCGGTGTCGGGCCATTTTTTCAGTAATCCTGTTTCGGAATATTTATCGACATAAGTCAGCCATTTTTGCATGGTGGGGTAATATTTTTCCAAAAGCCGGGTATCGCCGTAATTCAGGTAGGTTTGCCAGGTTGCGGTAATAATAAACCCGCACCAGTAAGGTCCTCCGCCGGCTTTATACGGATTTGGCGCCGTGTGCGGCATACCGCCATCTTCGCGGATACAATCGCCCCAGGCCTGCAACCAGTTGTTGTATAATGGCGCCATTTCAAACATTATTTGCGCTGTTTGTGTCGATGCATTTCCGTCGCCACCGTAACCCAAACGTTCAAGTTGAGGGCAATCGACCAAATAACCACCCAGGCTCAAACAACGCAGTGTGTAATAAACCATGTCGTGAATCTTGTTTATTTCAATGTCGGAACACTCAAAACCGGAAGCCATTTTAAAATCGGTTTGAATCAAAAAAGCTGTAACCGACTCTTTTGTAGGTTTTTGTGGCAAATTTGAAATTCTGATATACCGAAAACCGTGGTAATTGAATTTGTTTTGAAATGACTCATTTCCATCTCCAGACGCGATGTAAATATCCTTTTGATTTCTGTCAACAAAATTTCCGTCATCCAAATGATCGCAATATTCCATCATTATTTCCTGACCTTTTTGCAAAGCGGGGAACTCAACTTTAATCCAGCC
>JBFHJA010000605.1:0-1908 GCA_041596165.1 Draconibacterium sp.
ACAGAATCCGAATCAATTGTTTCAGAAAAGACCCAAGCATAAAATCGAGTCTTAAATTTTTGCGCCGGATGCCCTGGGCACGAAAAGAAGTAGAGGATTTATATGTTAAAACGATAAGCAAATAAAAAATAGGTTTAACTCTTAACTTCTATAATCCCAAACCAATATGAATCCCCAAACTTACGTGATAATCTTCCGGATGCCATGCTATTTCGGCTACCGGGCCAATGTGAAAAACGCCAAGTTCGAATTCGTAAACTGTTTCGAAATGAAGTGCGAAATGTTTTTCAACATTTTCTGTACCTTCAAAAAGAATACCGGGCGAAAGGCCAAAAGTTAAACTGTGAACAGGACGGTAACTAAATTCAACACCTGTGAAACGGTGTTTGTGCTCATCAAAAACATGCTCGTAACCCAATCCCAACCCAAATTTTGTGTGTGGGAAATTATACACATAATGGAAATGGGCAGCAATGCTAAGTTCTTCTTCGCCAACAAAGAATACTGGTGAAATAGAAGCGCCAATTTCGTGGGTATGTTCATGCTCGTGATCGTGGTCAATATCATGCTCGTGATCTTGTGCAAATAAAATAGAGGATTGAATAAAGAAGATTAACAAGAAAAATGTTGTTTTGTACATGTCGATTTTGGTGTATTTTGAAAGCTAAACAAGAGAGTTGTTAAAATGTTTAATCATTGTTTTTATTTATAGTGAGGTTTTTTCTCCAGGTGAAACCCGCATTTGTCGCTGTAACGAAACACCCTGCCACCAGCTCTGGCAGGGATTGCAGCGGCACTGGGTTGCAGCAAACGACACTGTTTTGTTAAACGGCGGAGGCTGACGTAGGAAGCCCATGCACGATTTACAAAACAGGGAGTTTGCAAAACCCGGTATAGCGGAAAGCCCGGCGGCCAGTAAAAATGATTGTTGTTGAGTTTTTATTGATTATTTACGATTTACTGTTGAATGATGACCGTTGATTAGTCCAAATTGCTGTGTATTAATTACTCATTGCTTTTCAAATGTTAATAATTTGGCAAAATATCTTGACAAAAATATTTACCGTTAACGTAAACGGTAAAATTAATTGATTACTTTTGCATCAAAAATTTACACTTAAAATCAAAATTTATGATTCTTGGTTTATTAAAGGAATACGGAATTGAAACCCGTGTAGCTTTACTTCCGGAAACAGTAAAAACTTTTACCGACCTAAAAGTAATGGTAATTGTGGAGCAGGGTGCGGGAGAAAAGGCGTTTGCTGCCGATGCCGAATATGAAGCCGTTGGAGCAAAAATTGTTTCGCGAGCAGAAGTATTTAAGCAAGCTGAAGTTTTGTTGCAAATTCAGCCGCCGGCAGATGGTGACACGCAGAAAATTAAGGATTCGCAGGTTTGGATTAGCGCATTTAATCCGCTGTGGGAAACCGAATTAGTGAAAACTTTTCTGAAAAACGGAGTTACAACTTTCAGTCTCGATTTAATCCCGCGTACTTCACGTGCACAGGCGATGGACATTTTATCGTCGATGGCAACTGTTTCGGGTTATATGGCAGTTTTGGAAGCAGCAACTAAATTACCGACATTTTTCCCAATGTTTATGACAGCGGCAGGAACAATCCGCCCGGCAAATGTTTTGATTTTGGGAGCTGGTGTTGCCGGATTGCAAGCCATTGCAACCTCAAGGAAACTAGGTGCACAGGTGCAGGTTTTTGATGTTCGCTCGGCTGTGAAAGAAGAAGTAAAAAGTTTGGGCGGAAAATTTGTGGAAGTGGAAGGTGCCACCGAGGACAAAGCAGCCGGTGGATACGCCGTTGAGCAAACCGAAGAATTCAAAAAGAAACAACAACAAGCCATTAACGATGTTGCGGCAAAATCGAATGTTGTAATTTGCACCGCACAGATTCC
>JBFHJA010000606.1:0-1903 GCA_041596165.1 Draconibacterium sp.
ATTCTTTTGCAGGAATTTCCTCGACATTTCGGATAGGATGCAGGTTTTGGGCAACAACATTGTTTGACGGTGAACTAACAGGAATTGCAGCTTGCCAGTTTGATTCATCAAATCCGGGATTACTCCAGCCATTTTGTTTTAAGCCTGCATCCTGATGCTCAGCGGTATATATACTATTGAAAACGACATCACTTAATGCAGTTTTCCATTCGGTTCCGGTTGAAATAATTTGTTTTGTACTATCGGAATATGTAATGTGCAAATCCATGCAAAATTTTGGGCGGGCACGCCAGGGCGCTTCATGAAAATACCAAACTGCGGTGGATTGATGATTGTACCACCCATTCCCAAGTAAAATACCAACTGCATTTTCACCTTGGTTCAACAAGTTTGTAATATCATGAGTTACATACAGTATACGTCTGTCGAAACGTGTGTATGTTGGATCAAGACGGTGGTTTCCCACTTTTTCGCCATTGACAAATAACTCGTAAAGACCGCCAACTGCAACATAAGCTCGCGCTGATTGCACTTTTTTCTCTGTTTTGAATTCTTTCCGAAACCAGGGAGCAGGTTTTAAATGAATGTCGCGTGTATCGCTGATCCAGTCGCCCCGCCAGTTTTCAATATTCATCATGCCGGTCTCAAAACTCGAGATTGATGACCATTTTGATGGAATACCTTTTTCATCCCAAATTTTTACACTCCAGAAATATTTTGTAAATGGTTCCAGTTTATTTCCAGAATAAACCACCAGCGAAAGACTATCATTTATTTTTCCTGAATCCCACTGACTTCCTTTTCCCTTTGTTATTGCCAACGAATCGGAATCCACAATAATTTCGTATGCGATTTGATTTTTACCCTGTTTATCGGTTACAATCTGCCAAACAAAACGTGGCAAAGGCGAATCTATTCCGATTGGGTTGACCAAATATTCACACTTCATGTTTGTGAACTTAACTTCATTTTTCGATTTGCTGCAAGAAAAGCCAATAAAAACGAATACTCCTAACAAAAAAGAGAGATTAACTGCTGATAATTTTAATTTGTTCATTTGATTTCGGTTTGGGAATAAAGATATTGAAATTTGAAGATAAATTGAATAAATTTTTTTCCACAGATTCACTGACAGACAGACTGTTTATAATTTGTTATGTTTTGCAGGAATCATAAAATCAGTAGAAATCGTTAAAAAGCTATGAATTTAGTCATCTACAATGACGTACAAAATCATCGGTGCAAATCATTTTTTCTACCCATCTAATTTCCTTACGGGAATATCCAAACATTTTCCATGAGTTTCTGGGTTCTTCTATATTTTTTTTAAGCAGAAAAATAGAAATTCTGATTACTATAAAAATGAGCAATAAAGACAAAAAATGATTTATTTTGCATAACATAAAACTTACAACATGGAATTTTTACTTCAACCCGAAACATACATTTCGCTAATTACTTTAACCTTTTTGGAAATTGTACTTGGCATCGACAATATTATTTTTATTTCGATAATAACCGACCGGCTGCCGCAGGAAAGTCAAAAACGCACACGAACAATTGGACTGATATTGGCTTTGTTGATGCGTATTATTTTGCTTTCGTTTATCACCTTCATTATTCAAATGAAAGAGCCGCTTTTTACAATTGTCGGGCATCCATTTTCGGTGCGCGACGTAATTCTATTTCTTGGTGGAACCTTCCTTTTGGCAAAAAGCGTTTCTGAAATTCACGAAAAAGTAGAGGGCGGTCACGAACAAAAGATATCAACTAAAAAACACTCTTTTGGATATGTAATCTTTCAGATATTAGTACTTGATATTGTATTTTCGTTCGACTCAATTTTAACTGCAATCGGGCTTTCCAAACAACTGCCAATTATGATTACAGCCATAATAATCGC
>JBFHJA010000607.1:0-1846 GCA_041596165.1 Draconibacterium sp.
AGTTTCGTCGAATGTAAAACTTCCGGCAATCGTTTTTTTCTTTGGCGGTGGCTGGGTAAGTGGCAGTATCAGGCAATTTGAATTGCAGGCCGAATATCTCGCAACCCGCGGGATTATAGCTTTTTGCCCCGATTACAGGGTCGAATCACGCAATTCAACAACACCATTCGAAAGTGTTATGGATGCAAAATCAGCTATACGTTACCTGAAAATTCATGGCAATGAACTGGGGATTGATACAGGCAGGATTGTCGCTTCGGGCGGTTCGGCTGGCGGGCATTTAGCGGCATGCACAGCAGTTATCAAAAACGTTAATGAGTCAACTGATAATTTATCAGTTTCTTCGGTTCCAAATGCACTTGTGCTTTTTAATCCGGTGCTGGATACAGGCAAAAAAGGGTATGGAAGGGATAAACTTAATGGCCGCGAATTTGAACTTTCTCCTGTACACCACATTACTGCTACCGTTCCAACAACTTTAATCTTGCACGGTATGGCCGATAAAACTGTTCCTTATGAAAATGCGGTCAGGTTTAATTATTTGATGAAACAACAGGGGAACAAAAGCATTTTGGTGGGTTACAAGAAGCAGGATCACGGGTTTTTTAATTTTAGCCGCAACCCAAAATATTTTAAAAAAACACTTTCCAAAACCGAGTTTTTTCTGGAAGAAAATGGATTTATCCGCGGTGAAAGTTGGTTAAACGAATATTACAAAGGACTGGCAAAAAAGAAATAGGTGATGCTGTGATTCAGCACCATTTGGTTTTTAATCAGGAAATACTTTTATCATTTGAATTCGTTCCACATGAATTGCAAATAACGATTAGAAAACCTAATTTCAAAAGGGGACTAACCCTCTGCCAAATTATAATTACAACTCAAACTTGCCGTTAAGCAGGTTATTGACATTTTCTTTTTTATTTATTCAACATATTACACAAATGTTTGTTACAAGTAATAATTAAAAAAATAAAAGTCATGAGTTATTATTTCAATAAAGTTTTAAAAAATACAAATTTCGATGCAGCTGTCGAAAAAGTTACCGCAGAATTAAAAAAAGAAGGTTTTGGTGTATTGACCGAAATTGATGTTAAAGAGACACTGAAAAAGAAAATCGACGTTGATTTCAAAAAGTACAAAATCCTTGGAGCCTGCAACCCACATTTTGCCCACAAAGTTTTGATGAAAGAAGATAAAATCGGTGTTTTTTTACCCTGTAATGTAGTTGTAGAAGAACATGAAAATGGCGAAATTGAAGTTTCAGCGGTTGACCCAATCGCATCAATGGCAGCAGTTGAAAATAAGGATATTGGAGATTTGGCAAAAGAAGTTCAGCAAAAGTTGAAGAAGGTTATTGCGAATCTATAGTGGAATTTTTTACTCCTACTATGACTCAAAGTCATGGTATGAGTGCTTTTTGTAATAATTTCAATCCTGCAAATCGCGTTTCGGAAACGGCGACACGCAACTCACCACTCCTTCAAATCCAACCCCGCAACCGATAATATGTGAGCGCAACAAATTCACGAACGATCAAAATCTCGTATTTCAGGTGGTTCCAAAGTTGGTAACGGGCATTGATGTTATTTCCTACATCAGGCACACCTGTTTTATTTCCACCCAAATCATCGTCATTGAACGACAAATCGGCTTCCAACGCATTTTCAAAAGCCGGTAAGGCATTCACTTTTTCAAACCCCACTTTTTGAAAACTCAAAACAGAGCGCCGCATGTGTTCAGGTGAAGTCACCAGCAAAACCGGCGTTTGCATTTTTATTGTTTTCTGGCAATTCAAAGCTTGCGAGCGGGTGTTGGTTGCGTCATTTTCAAAAACAATTTTGTC
>JBFHJA010000608.1:0-1787 GCA_041596165.1 Draconibacterium sp.
GGGACTTTAAGCCACGATTTAAACCGTTGGTGGTTTAGAATGCGCGGAAAGGAAGATCCATATCTGAAAATTGGTGATACAAACGATCGAGCCAGCAAAGGACAAAGTGAATATGTTTGGGCACTTCGCAATATCAACTTTGAAGTAAAGAAAGGAGAAGTACTTGGTATAATTGGAAAAAATGGGGCCGGAAAATCCACATTACTTAAAATCCTCTCAAAAATAACAAAACCAAGCACAGGAGTAATCAAAGCACAAGGGCGCATTGCCTCTCTTTTGGAAGTGGGTACAGGTTTTCACCCTGAAATGACCGGACGCGAAAATGTGTATATGAATGGGGCAATAATGGGAATGACAAAGGCTGAGATAAACCGCAAATTTGATGAAATTGTCGATTTCGCAGGAGTAGAACGATATGTTGACACGCCTGTTAAACGATATTCAAGTGGAATGACAGTGCGGCTGGGATTTGCAATTGCTGCTCATTTGGAGCCAGAAATATTGGTAGTGGACGAGGTTCTTGCAGTTGGCGATGCCGAATTTCAAAAAAAAGCTATTGGTAAAATGCAGGAGGTTTCGCATGACCATGGCAGGACAGTATTGTTTGTTAGCCATAATATGGGTGCAGTTAGAAATCTTTGCAAAAATGGGATTGTTCTTCAGGATGGTTCTGTAAGCTTTTCAGGGGAAATAAATGAGGCTGTTGAAAATTATTTGGGAGAGTCAAGAGATTACCTGGTTGGCAAAACAGTAATTGAAGCAAAACACAGAAGATACCACTGCGAAAAGGAGGTTGAGTTACTGGCAGCAGAGTTGCTGAACGAAGCTGAAATGGCCACAGATGAGCCATTGAAACTCAAACTTACTTTGAAAGTAAATAATCTGAAAAAACAAGAAGTTCGGATAAAGGGGATGATAAATGCCAATGCAAATACAGGAAACCGTGTGGGCTGTTTTTTTTCCGAGAATTTCGTTCTCCCGGAAAATACTGAACCATTTGAAATAATAGTCACGGTTAATAATCACAACTTAGCCAAAGGAATTTATTCCGTAGATTTTAACATCGGATTGGGAAATCCAACGACTGCATTTACCGATTATGACCTGTTGTACAATGTTTTGTCTTTCGAAGTTGTTTTTGACGATTATAAAAGCAAAAAATTAATTTCAAAATGGGCACCGTTTTGGGGAAACAGTTACTATAAGCAAGTGGATATTGAATTGTTAAAAAACGAAATGAACATTGTTGTTTAGTGTTTGTTCTGAAAAATTTGACAAGTATAAAGAAGAAATGAAAGTATATCAGTGCATCCGTGCATACGATCCCTATATTCCGGCTTTTGAAAGTAAATATCGAATAAAGGATAATAATTATACATTTGATGAAATACGCAACTTATTGATTAAGGACGGATTTGCAAGTACATATATACTAAAACCCGCTTTTGAAAATGATAAGAATTTCTTTTTTACTTTCTGGAATTATAAAACATTGCAGTATAAATGGGCGGAAGAAAATGGTTTTAAGTCCAGAGATTTAGATGACATTCGAATTGCCCAAATTGAAGATTTCAAACCTGATGTTTATTACAATTTCTCAACTTATTATGACAATGAAATCCTTCAAAATATTCTAAAAAAGAAAGATTTGATCTCGGTTTGTTGGGATGCCACAATTGGTTCGTATTTTCCGCCAGTACATGAAAATTACAATCTGCGTGCTACGTTGTTCGAACCCTTTACAAAGTATTGGAATCAACACGGGTATAAATCCATATTGTTGCCAC
>JBFHJA010000609.1:0-1779 GCA_041596165.1 Draconibacterium sp.
AGGGTTTTATTATCATCCTGAAGCCATGCTTGTTGAGGCAGACAAAGATTTATCGACAGTTGATCCGTTTTTGGCTGGCTGGTTGATTACCGCGGGCGCCGAACATTTGCTGGCCGATTATGCTGATTATTATCCATCACAAATCAGTGATATTTTTTTGGCTGCTGTTGATGTTTTTCTGGATATGCCAACAAAAAATAATGGCTCAATAACTTCTTATCTTGGATATTACTACAATTTTTTTGGCCCAAATTATCTTCGCTCCATGTCGAAAATGAACGTTTCAAAAATGGCTGTTGAAATTGCACTTCCTCAGGGAATTGGAAATTCGGAGTGGGAAGTTGGAACCGGACACATTGTTCGGGGAGAATTTGGTTACATGCTTCCGGGGAAAGGTTTGAAAAACCGTTTTCAACCTTATGGGGCAGCAACTTTCAAAAAATTCGATGCGCTTGATGAAGCATCGTTTCAATTCGATGCCGGAATTAACTGGTTAATGTATGGGCACAACATCAAATGGACTTTGCAATACTCGTCGCGGCCAATTTATACTGAAGTGGAAGGTCAGGATTTGTGGACAAGTTCGAAAGGCCAGGTAATTCTTCAAACACAGGTTTATTTTTAGCTGTGGGTGTGGCGATTCCCAAATCGCCATTTTTCAAAAGCGAATCGCCTGCCTGAATGACAAAGTCGGGCAGGGAATTCACTGCACTCTTTCGCGACACCCAAAAAATAAGTACTTTCACGCTTCAAAACAAAAAATAGAACATGCCAAAAATAAGAGTTACAAAGCGGTTTCATTTCGAAATGGCCCACACACTCTACGAATACGATGGTTTGTGCCGTAATATTCACGGACATTCATATTATCTCGAAGTTACTTTAATTGGTGAACCACGTAACGAACCAAAACATCCAAAAGATGGGATGGTAATGGATTTCGGACGGATAAAACAACTTGTGAAAGAACAAATTGTAAACCGTTTCGACCATGCGTTAATGGTAAACAACCTAATTCCGGAAAGCCAAAAGGAACTACTCCGGCAAACTAATGAACGGTTTTTTGTAGTTGATTTTCAGCCTACTTCGGAAAATATGGTTGTTTATATCGCCAAAATCCTGCAACAACATTTGCCCTCGGGTGTTAATCTTTTTAGTATACGATTGTACGAAACTGCAACCTCATTTGCCGAATGGTTTGCATCGGATAATTAAGGAAATGGTCTTATAGAATTTTAGAAATGAGATGTGAGACAAGAATTCTAATTCAAAAATAATATGTCAGAAAACAATCAAAAAAAGCTTTTTCTCCTCGATGCATTTGCGCTCATCTATCGCAGTTATTTTGCATTTATCCGCAATCCACGTTATAACTCGAAAGGTGTAAATACCTCGGCAATGCTGGGAGTTACAAATACTATCGTACAGGTTTTGGAGAAAGAAAATCCAAGTTTTATTGGCGTGGTTTTCGATGTTTCGGCGCCAACTTTCAGGCATGAAATGTTTCCGGATTACAAAGCACATCGTGAAGAAATGCCCGAAGATTTGAGAAAGTCAATACCATATATCCGTAAAATTATAGAAGCTTTTAATATACCCATTATTGAGAAACCGGGTTTTGAAGCTGATGATGTAATAGGAACGCTGGCAAAAGAGGCCGAGAAACAAGGATTCACAACCTACATGATGACCCCTGACAAAGATTATGCTCAGTTGGTGTCGGATAATATTTTTATGTTCAAACCCGGAAAGGGGGGCGAAGATGCTGAAATTTGGGGC
>JBFHJA010000610.1:0-1771 GCA_041596165.1 Draconibacterium sp.
CGCATTGCGTGTATTTCGCCATTACGCGAATGTGTTAATTGCCTGGTTAATTGTGTTTTTTGTGAAATGTGTGATTCCTGAAAAGTATGTTTTGTTCATATTGTTTGGTTAAAGAGTGAATCTGTTTTCCAAATGTAAAAATTAATTGAACCAAGTGTTGTCCAGGCATAAATTATTTTGGAAATGGCAAAACTACAGCCCGGCTTATAGTTTATGCTCAATATTCTTAATATCCAACTTCCGCCGACCTAAAATGTTGATGTAATTTTGGCAATTTTCGGTGTGGTATCGATCTTTATGTTTGGCATAAAATGATTTTACCGCCCAATCGATTGCTGCGTCCATGTTGCCATTTATTTCGCAGGCCAGCGCCATATTGAACATGCTTTTTGCAGCTATTTTTTTGTTTTTATTTGTTGTGTTTTTCTTCCAGATTTCGGCAGCTTCCAGCCAACGATTTTGCTTTATCAGTTCTTCCGTTTTTTGTAATTCAATTTGGCCTGATTTATAATACATTCGTTCAACTTCAATCCAATGCGGCGCCAAATATTCTGCAAACCGGCTTCCTGCAATATCTGCAGCATTTAAAACGGCATCCCTCCTTGGAGGTAAAACTCGCTTTGCCTTCCTTATATTATAAGCCAGCTCTTTCCAGTTTATAATATCCGTTTTTACGTGGGTATAAATCATCTCCTGTTTTAGCAGGTCGTAAAAGCACCAGCTAAAAAAAACATGTACCACTTCTGTCCCTTCATAATTAGTAATATTACTGGTGGCCGAACTTGATGTGTCGGCTAAATTTCGCATGTATCCGGGTGAAAAAATACCGTCAGTCGATCCAAAATAATCAAATGACAATAGTAAATCAGCACCCGTGGAATCTGCAATTTGCCGAAGGTCATTTTTTGAATACAAGCCAAGTTCGGGATCTATAAATTTTGTTTTGAGTTTGCCCGAATTGGGATTTGAGAAACTTCGAACCGTTTTTGCGAAATTGAGAACATCGGTATTTATGGTTTGCTGTTTACTTGTATCTTCAGGTTCTTCAATGTTGAATTGCGCATAAACCAGCGAATCATTCAGTTCAATATCAAGGTAATCCATTGGTTCAATTTCGAATATCAAATCAAAAAACTGTTGATTTTTTAAATGAGATACAAAATTCTGAAAATAGATTTCTGATGCAAAACTATCCAAATTTGTTGTGTCAGTAAATGCCGCATTATCTTCATAATAATCAGAAAAATTTGGATTTAGTGCAACATTCACATTGTTATATCTGACGGCAACATTTTTATATTCCGCAGGTAACAATACTTTACCAGGTATTCTAACTTCAAGTTTTAAGGTTGATGTGTTGTTTAAAGTGGAACAACTTTGAAGAAAAACGAGGCAAACCAATAAATATATCAGGTTTAAATACCTTGACATATCACAAATTATTTAGCCGCCCGATTTCTTTTTTGCGTTGTGCCAGCACCTTTTGGTAGGCAGCAATCATTTTCAAATCGTCTCTGCTCCGGTAATCTGACGCAATTTGCTGGGCTGCTGTTAACCACAGGATTGCAGCGTCCAAATCATCTTTCATTTCATACGCAAGTGCCAGATTATAACGTGCGTTGATTGCCATTTTCTCGTTTTTATCGGCGGCGTAACGTTTCCAAAGCATAATTGCGTTGTCCCAATCGCCTTTCGCCAGGTATTTTTCTGCTGCCTCAAAATCGGGCAGGGGAGGGATTGAGTACATGCGTTTTACCGATTCCCACGAGGC
>JBFHJA010000611.1:0-1704 GCA_041596165.1 Draconibacterium sp.
ACAGTTGTGTACATCACGCCCGATTATCGATTTTGTGCGTGGGAAAATGCGTTTTTTTGGTGCTGAAAAATAGATCACTTTGTCGTTTTCGTCCACAAAAGTTATGTCAACAGGAAGATGATTAAACAACAATTTTATCTGTTCAACCGACAAATTTCCTGTTTCGAGATCAATCCTGTTTTCAATCGTTTCATTATTTGTTGATCCTATTTCTGAAATTTCGGGTTGAAAAAATGGGAATCCGATTTCCAAACTTTCAGCAAAAAGGGAATTCAAAACTGATTCATTCACAACTTCTTGAACCAATGGGTATAACAACCTTTCTTCGCGAAATTTAATAGCGTAAGTATTAAAAAAGAAATCGCCAACCAAGCGGTTAAAAACTTTTAAATCGAAATCAGGTTTGTTTAATTCCACAATTGCTGCCTTCAGGTTCCGCTTAATATCGTCATGAAACGACCACATTACCGAAAGGCAACGAAATTCGGGAACATGTTTTTCGATTACCGGAAACAGAATATTTTCTTTGATGAGATAGTATTTGCTGTATTTTTCAAGTTCGATAAACAATTGTAAAAGTTCACTTTTCGAACTTTTATTTTCAGGAGAACTGTTTATTTCTTTTATAAGTGGTTTTGTTAATTTGAGTTTTTCATCCAAAACCCGGTTGTTTTCAACCAAACAACCGAGGTAACTTTTTTTGGCAGGCGGGTAATACGTGTATTCCGATAAAGTTTTGTGGAGCAAATTCAATAGTTTGTTAATTCCACGTTTTAAGTCGTTCAACGGTACTTTCAACAAAACCAGCTTGTCAACCAACGAAATAATATCCGATGGAATGCATGATTCAATTAGCTTCTGGTTATCTGAAACCAACTGCCCGGAGTTTTCGCCTTTTAATATTCCCTCGAACAATTTAGTAAGTTGCGTAACCCGTTTTTCTTTATGATTTGTAAATTCTGACATTTTTCAAAAAATTTTCACAAATATACAAAATAGCCTATGAGTGTCGGGTGTCGGGTGCAACGGATTCCGATCCGCTGTTTTTAAAATCACTGACAGGAATCTGCGAAACCCGGCACTCAACCATTAAAAAATTCTAAAACTTTGAATGCAAAAAAATATTACTTGCTTCATTTATATATTTTTGCACAATGGAAATAATTATTGCAATAGTAGTTGGGTTGTTTGCTGTTACCGGGATAATTATTCTGGTAAAAGTAAACCGTGGAAGGGTAAAAACGCAAGAGCCTGAGGAATTTACAGCACCTGCATCAGATTGTTGCGGCGCTCACGAAGTTTGTGATTTCGATGAAATAAAAGCTGACATTAACAGGATTGAATATTATGAAGATGAGGAACTTGACGAATATAAAAACAGAAATGAAAAGGAATATACAAACGAACAAATCGATCAATTCCGTGAAATTCTTTACACGTTGAAAACTTCTGAAATCCGTTACTGGTTACTGAGTATCGAAAGACGACATATTAATCTGCCTGCCATTTTAATGAGCGAAGCCAGAATGCTGATGGCGGAAGGTTAAAAAAAGTGGATGTATGTAATCCTGGAAGATTTTATTTCTTATTCCAGAATTCGGAGCATCTTTCCTGTTCCGCGATTTTCAAAACCGAAAAACCCAACTCAATTGCTTTGCTAAAATCTTCGCAGCCCTGTTCTTTGTTTCCCAATTCATAATTCGC
>JBFHJA010000612.1:0-1687 GCA_041596165.1 Draconibacterium sp.
AAGAGCAGGAATCATAGTTGGTTCGGGAAGTGCCTCCTTTGAAATAATCCGCGATTTGGTTGAAAAGCTGCCAGTAATGATTGCCCCAAAATGGCTTAATTCACGATCGCAACCACTTGCCGTTCGAAATGTAATTCAATATTTAACCGGAGTTATATTACAGTCTGAAACATACAACAAAAGCTATGATATAGGCGGACCTGAAATTTTAACCTACAAACAAATGCTGCTGCAATTTGCGGAAGTTAGAGGATTAAAAAGAAAAATTATTAGTGTTCCGGTTATGACTCCCAAACTGTCGTCATATTGGTTATATTTTGTTACTTCAACATCTTACAAACTGGCGGTAAACCTTGTAAACAGTATGAAAATTGAAGTTATTTGCCGCGAAAACAACTTAAATGAAATTTTGGGAATCGAACTTCTTACCTACAAACAGGCTGTTCAAAATGCATTTGACCGAATTGCCCAGCAGGAAGTAATATCAAGCTGGACAGATGCACTTGCAAATAACGCTTTGGAAAAAGGTGTTTCGCAATTGCTGGAAGTTCCCACGTACGGCTGCTACAAAGATGAGCGTAGCAAGACTATTATCGATGAAAAACAAACACTTAACCGCATCTGGACAATCGGGGGAGAAAAGGGCTGGTATTATGCAAACTGGTTATGGAAATTGAGAGGTTTTACGGATAAAATGTTTGGCGGAGTTGGAATCATGCGTGGAAGAAAAAGCAATTCAAGCATTACAACCGGCGAATCTCTTGATTTCTGGAGGGTTATTTATGCCGATCAGGATGAAAAACGTTTACTCCTTTATGCTGAGATGAAACTTCCCGGTGAGGCCTGGCTCGAATTTAAAATCAAAGGAAATACTCTTTACCAAACAGCTACTTTCAGGCCTTGGGGAGTAACTGGCCGACTTTACTGGTTTTCAGTGTTACCCTTTCACGGATTGATTTTTAACGGTATGATAAAAAAACTTGCTGAGTAAAATGGGATTCTATCAACTACATAAAACACAAAAAATACCCGCCACAATCGAGCAGGTTTGGGATTTTATTTCATCGCCCGACAACCTCAAAAAAATTACACCCGGGTACATGGGTTTTAATATCACTTCAAAATTACTCAGCAAGAAAATGTATCCGGGAATGATAATCAGCTACAAAGTGAGCCCGGTTTTAGGACTTAAAATGACATGGGTAACAGAAATAACCCAGGTAAAAGAAAAAGAATATTTTGTTGACGAACAGCGGGTTGGTCCTTATGCAATGTGGCATCATGAACATAAAATTGAGCCAATCGAAGGCGGAGTTTTAATGACGGACATTGTTTCGTATCAACCACCGTTAGGAATTTTAGGGACCATCGCAAACACAATTCTAATCAAAAAACAGTTAAAGAAAATATTCGATTTCCGCACAGTTGCAATGGAGCGAATGTTTGGCAAGATGGCGTAAATTAATTCTAAAATCCAAACAAATTTCAATTAACTTAATTCGTCAAAAGCAATGACCTTAATGGTCGTGTTGAACTGCAAACCAATAAAATGCCAATAGCAAGAAAAATAATCAATTCACCCATAAAATTTGTTAATAACTTCTGAACAAAATGTAAACATATCTTACTATTTAGACATGTGATAAATTGCTGTAACACCTTGTAAATATTAGTTTTTGGTTCTATT
>JBFHJA010000613.1:0-1649 GCA_041596165.1 Draconibacterium sp.
ATTTCTCCATCGGTTGTATTTGAATTTTTCAGTTCAATTTTCCTTGTTGAATTTGAGGATTGATTTTCGACAATAATAACCGGAGGTAAATAAGTTGGAAATAATTTAGGAATGCCTGCCCTCAATTGACTTAGAAAAATATCCCGCCTTCCGGGAATGTATTCCTCCAATACCTTGTTAACTTCAGGAATCCAGTGATCATTTTTTGTGTATGTAACCCCATCCGAAATATCTTTGCGATAATCGCCCCACCTTGCAGATTCAAGAATTACAGCGCTTTCAATTTCATTTTTTCTGAATAAAAAACTTTCCTCAAGACTTTCAGGGGTTAATTTGCCATCGTTGAAAAATAGTTTGTAAACCGCATCAGCAAACATAATTTGATACTCCTTGTTCTGTTTCAAAAGAGTGTGTATTTCGGTTGGCCCACCGGTGTCGTTTTTTTGCAGATTGTTATAATTCACATCCGAATACCGCATTACATGTTCCGCATCCCAGGTGTAAAATCGAAAACCTGTATTTTGCACCCTATTTCTGGCGGCGTAATAATTTTGGTGTGCCCAGTCGTAATTGCCCAAATAAAAATTCAATATCATGTAATCGATAAAGGCAGGTAAATCTAGGTATTTCTGAATGTTTTTTAAAGCTTCGGCGGTACTCAAACCTTTTCTGGCCAGTTCGAGCATTTCAAGATATGCGCTATTTGAACCTGCCACAATAGTGTTCGGATTATGTTTGATAATGTCGAAATCTTCTTTGTCGGCATCAAGATATTCCTCCATAAAGTCTTCGTCCGGACGTTCATGTAAATCATAAATACCCCAATACAAACCATTGATAAACAGATTGACATAAATTCCATGAAAGCTGGGCCAACCCATTTTGTTTTGCATGTCAGAAGCCAGTTGATCGCGAAAATAAAGCGAAGTAATTCTTTGTTTTTCATCAAACGGGTGAACCCAGGAATAAAGCAATCCGTCTAAAACCAATGTATTAATTGATTTTATATCAGAATCGGGGAATAATTTATATTTGAGTTTTGTTGGACCGTATATTTCTTTAAAAAGTAAACGCATTGACTGTTTGGGAACTTTCCAATTAATAATACTTGTTCCGCCCTGGTTTTGCACGCCGCATTCAACCGCGAAATTCTCATCAGGTTTAGCAAACAAAAACTCTGCAGTAACGGCTTTTTCCCTTGAAATATCAGAGTTGGGATATCCCACATAAAGCCCGGTGTATTGGTTAAACCAGTTGTCAATATTCATTGTAAGTGAAACAGAAGGAATGGATTGCAAAGCACCCGGAATTTCAGGGGAATATGCCGGGTTGTTTATAATTTCAGGATCCATTTCATAATCGGCGGGAATAATTGACGAACCTCCCCAGATTTGAGGAAATCCAGCCGGTTTTTTCCCTTGTTTAGCTACCGATGATGGAAAAATAAATGTATGGGTTTCAATCATGGAAGTGTCCTGTTCAGAGTATGCAATAGCTTTTACCACACAGGTTGAGTCAATATAAATTCCATCCGTATAAATTAAACCATTTGTACCATTAGGAGCAGAACTGTCGAGTGTGTAAATAATGGTTGACGGTTCGACAGAAGTTTTTAAAAGTAACAGAAACGGTTCGTTATAAAAATCCCG
>JBFHJA010000614.1:0-1639 GCA_041596165.1 Draconibacterium sp.
CCCAAAAGAAATTACGCTTGAAAGGAAAGTGAAAAGAGTTAAGAAAATTAGTTGTTTCATTATCATTGGTTTATTATTTAATACCTTTTTGTTATCATAACCGGACTTCGACTGCGCTACCAATGACAGTCACCCTGAGCGAAGTCGAAGGGTGTTTAATACTCGTATTCTGGTTATTGAATTCTAAACTATACGACATTGGTTCATTTTATAGTTTCACTAACCGAACCGCTTTTATTAACCCCGCTTCCGAACTCTTTTTTTCGATGAGTTTCAAAGTTAGGTTTTCCTCTCCTTTTTCTACAGATATAGTTCCGATGGGCATCCAATCCCATGTTCTTTCTACTGATTCAGAGCGTTGTACGTAATCGCGGTAGGGCAATATTTCAGAATCAAAAGCCTTGTCAATCTTAAAATTAAACGAATCAGTTTTTGATGAAATCTTAAATTGACTACCGATTTTATTGGCCGGGCAACCATAACGCAATTCAACCTTGTATTTTCCAGTTTGCTGCATATCTAATTTCCAGGTTATCGAATCGCCATTTTCAACCCAATTTTCAGTGTGCGATTGGTTGGGATGGATGCTCGAAAATTTTACTTTTCCCATTAAAACTGCATCCTGCACGGGCAAAGTTATTTTCTTTTCTTCGGTGAAACCGGCTTTAATCGTGGTTTGAACCTTGTATCCATCCACCATTTCCTTTTCCCATTTTAAGTAGCCTGCAAGTAATTCATTTTTTATATCAGGTTGCTGTTTTGAAATGTCCATTTTTTGGCCGGGATCATTTTTCATATCAAACAGCGAAGTATCTTTTTGCGAAACAACTAATCTGTAATTATCATTTCTCACTGTGCCGGAGCACCTGCTCAGTGGATAATGCCCTTGTCTTGAAAAAATATAACGGTCTTCTGGTTTAGCACTTTTCAATATTATTGGGGAGAGGTTTTTACCATCCATCGACAATTCGGGCTTATTGCTAATATTGCATAAACTTAGCAAAGTAGGCATAATGTCAATATCCTGTGCAAGTTGTTCGTTAACACCTGGTTTAATCTTTTCGGGCCATGAAATATAGAATGGCACACGCACACCACCTTCGTCAACCGAGCCTTTTTTACCCTTCATCTCGCCATTGTAACGGAATGTATTCGGTCCGTTGTCAGACAAGAAAATTACAATCGTATTTTCCCTAAGCTTCAATTCGTCAAGTTTTGCAAGTATTAATCCAATATTGTCGTCCATGTTTTCAACCATTCCATGAATGCAGGCCAGTTCATCGTCAAGACCTTTCGACTTGTATTTGTCGAAATATTTTGCAGGAACCTGAAATGGCGAATGTGGCACATTATAAGGTACATAGCAAAAGAAAGGTTTGTTGCTGTTTTTTTCGATAAAACCAAGAGCCTGTTGCGTAAAGTAGTCGGTTGCATAGCCATCCGATTTTACATCCTCATCGTTATGCTGATAAATCGCATCGTAATAATAACCCAAATGCCCGACCATAAAACCTACATATTCATCAAAACCCTTGCGGTTGGGGTGTTGTTGATACCAGGCTCCATTGTGCCATTTGCCAAAACAGCCTGTTGTGTATCCGTTTTGTTTGAGAATTTGCGCGATTGTGGTTTCCTTAGG